>NZ_JBEXIJ010000030.1:0-77305 GCF_040608495.1 Micromonospora sp. NPDC005174
GGTGTCGACGCTGGTGCCGGCGATGTTGGCGACCACGGCCCGGCCGTCGTCGACGGTCTTGACGACGTCGGCGCGCAGCTTGTCGGTCTGGGTGGCGTCGGCGTCGGGCTTGCTGATCTCCACCGAGTGGTAGGCGTCAGCCTTGCCGGTCTCCTTGTTCAACACCGGGGTGATGTCGTTGATGCTGTTGGTACCGGCCTCGGTGGTGCCCATCTCCGTGGCCATGGCGTCCACGCTGATGTTCTTACCCTGCACACTCAGGGCGTTACGGGCAGCGGCCGGACCGCAGTAGTAGAAGTTCGGCTGCGCCTCGTACCGCACACCGAGCTGACGCTCACCGTGACCCCTACGCTCGGTCTGGGTCTGCGACACCGCCTTGGCGGTGCTCTCGGCGGCGAACGCGGTCGTGACGGGACCGGCGACAGCCCCACCGGTGAACGCGAGACCAGCAGCGGTCAGAGCAGTCCTACGAATCAGATCGGTACGCATAACAGCGTGCTCCTCTGCGAAAGTCGGGGGAAAACACGACGACACACGATTCCGGGGGACGTGTCGAAGCGAAAGTTCGTCCGAGACAGGGCCCGGCGACCCAGCAGGGCCTGCACGGGGGCATCTCCGGAGGGTGGTCCAACGGCCTGTGGCGGCGGATCATTCCGCCGCGCCTGAAGGGCTTGCGGACCGGGGCTGGCCGGTGGTGCTCGGCCATGCGGGGGATGTAACGACGCCGACCCGGCGGGTGTTCCCGGCCGCTGCCCTGCGCCGCCAGCCCGACGGGCGCGGCGGCATGCCAGGTATAACGACCCCGCCCGGCCCGCGATTCCGCTGCCAGGGTGCCACCGGTCACGGGATGAAACTTCCCAAATCACCCAAAATGCACCTGGCCAGCCCATGATCGCGCTAGATCCAGGAAAGAGGCCCCTCGGTGTGCGGGCGAGGCCACTACGTCCCGGATCGAGCACGATCATGCCCGACGTCACGTTCCGCGCCGACGTCCCCGACGTGGCGGGTGCGTCGGCTGGGCTCACCCGTGGCCGCTGTCTGTTGACTGGCCACACGGGAGGTTGAGCCGCGGGTGGTCAGGCGGAGTCCGCTGCCTCGCTGGCCTGGGCGTGACGCTCCAGCAGCCGCTGCCGGATCTCCTCCGGCGTGTACGCGCGCCGGCGTCGCTCGGCTCGGGCGATGACCACACCGGACGCTGCCACCCCGGCGAGGCCGGCGAGGCCGAGGATCTTCCACCACCGCATTGGTTGCCGCATCGGCCTAGGCTAGTCCCCCATGAGCATCAGCCTGGATGAGGCCGTCGAGTTGACCCGCACCGGCGACGTGTGGGTGTTCCGGGGTCGTAGCGCGCCGGACCGGGCGATCCAGTTCACCACGAACAGTCCGGTCAACCACGTCGGGATGGCGGTGGTGCTGGACGACATGCCGCCGTTGATGTGGCACGCCGAGCTGGGCAAGTCGCTGCCGGATCTGTGGTCGGGCACGCACCAGCGTGGTGTGCAGCTGCACGACCTGCGGGACGCGGTGTGCGTGTGGGCCAACCGGTACGGTCAGCGGGCCTGGCTGCGGCAGCTCGACCCGCCGGCCGAGGGCGAGATGGAGCGCGCGGTGTTGCGTACCGTGGCGCGGTTGGACGGTACGCCGTTTCCGTCGACCGCCCAGTTGGCGTGGCGGTGGGTGCGCGGTCGGGTGCCGTCGATGCCGGGTCCTGGGCGGGCGGCACTCCGAGCCGTATCGCGGGCCGCCCAGGCGGCCTGGGTCGACCCCGCTGCTTCCGCCGTGTCGGACACCCCCACCTCCGCGGTGGACCCGGCGACTCCGGGCACCGGGGCCGAGCGGGGGACACGTGCCGCTCCGACCAGCGCCGCCGCGCGGGACCGGGCGTTGGAGACGGCGTACTGCGCCGAGGTCGTGGCCGTGACCTACGAGGCGATGGGCCTGCTGCCGGCCGGTAAGCGTCCGAACTGGTACGACCCGGGGCGGTTCTGGAGTGGTGACGACCTGGGGTTGGCCGGTGGCGCCCGGTTGGGTACGGAGATCGAGGTGCGGGTTCCGCCCCGCTGAGGTTTGGCCCACCCGGTGAGCGGCAATTGCTGTCGCCGTGAACGCCTCCACGGATCTCGACACGCTGACCGGTTTCTTCGACCGGTACGGCGCCGCGTTGACCTCGGGCGACCTGCCGTCCCTCGGCGGCTGTTACGCCCTGCCCGGGCTGGTGGTGGCGGACGCGTACAGCTTCTCGTTCACCTCGCTGGCGGCGGTCGCGCTGTCCTTCGTGGGCGCCGCGCCCGACTACCAGGACCGGGAGTTGATCGCCGCGCACGCCCGGATCGAGGACGTGCAGCCGGTCTCCGCGCTGCTGACCCTGGTGTCGGTGGAGTGGGAGTTCCTGGACAGTCAGGGGCGTTCGGTGCCGGGGGAGCGGTACCGCTATCTGCTGCGTACGTCGGCTGAGGGTCCGCTCATCTGCACGGTCGTCCGGACTGCCTGATCGCCCGCGTACCGTCGAGGCGGCCGAGCCGTTTTCCGCGCCAGGGTGGCCGGTCGGTCCGATCCGTACCCGCCCGGTTCCCGGTCGGGCCGGCGCTGGCTACGCTGTCGCGTCGGTGGGACGAGGGGAGACCTGATGGCGGTGGGGCCGGACGGCGCGGGAGGTCCGCGGACGGCGCGGGTCGTGGTGTCGCTGCCGTGGATCGTGGTGCTGGTGGGCGTCTGCGCGCTGGCGGTGCTCTTGGTGGTCGCGCTGCTGTCGTTCCGTACCCGGGAGCGGGACAGCTCGCCGCAGGCGGCGCCGCCGGTGTTCCTACCGACGACGCCGGCCGCGGCGTCGTCTGCGCCGACGCCGGGTGGGTTGGAGCGGCGGACGGCCTCGCCGCGCGCGTCGCGCAGCAGCCGGACGCCGTCGCCGCGTGCCACGACCCGGTCGCCGTCGCCGGCCAAGTCGAGTGCCGGGACGCTGGCGACGGCGGACGACGGTGCGGTGTCGGCTCGTTACCAGGTCGGTACGGACGGTTGGAACGCGACCGACGCCACCTTGGCGGTGACCAACGAGTCGCAGCGGTCGGCGGACTGGCGGGTGGAGTTGGCGTTCGAAGGCGACATGCGCGGCCTGCGGGTGAGTGGTGCGGCGGGAATCTCGGTGTCGGCCCAGGGTGACGGCGGTTTCGTGCTCAGCGGCGGGGCGTCGCTGGGTCCAGGTGACACGGCGACGGTGCGCCTGCGGCTGGGTTGGGACGGCTCCGCGGCGCGTCCGCTGCGGTGCACTGTCAACGGGGTCGACTGCCGGTTCGGCTGACCGGGCGTCGGGTGTGCCGCGCGCGCTTTCAGCGTGAGCCGTCGATCGCTAGGCTGCCCGGACGGCCCGCTGAGGGAGGTACATGTCCGGCTTGCGTCGTGCCCCGCGACCGTCGCACGGTCCGGCGGCCATCGCCTCGTCGCCGTGGATCGTGGTGTTTGCCGGCGTTGTCGTGATGGTGGTCCTGCTCTTCGTGGCCCTGGGCGCGTACCGGGGGCGTAGCCCGGCGCCGGACGACGGGCCGCCACCTGCGGGCCTGCCGTTGCCGCCGGTGCCGGTGTCGCCGTACGAGCTGTCGCCGACGCCGCTGCCGGAGAACTCGGCGCTGCTGCCCGGGTTGTCGCCACGGGCCAGCGGCTCGCCTCCGAGCACGCCGGTGATGTCAAGCCCGCCGGCGGTGAGCCCGACGGGGGCAGCGGCGTCGGCGCGGCCGTCGACCCGGGCCCCGCAGCGGCCACCGGCGGTGAGTGGCCGCTACCGGGTGGTGCAGAGCTTCGACGGGGGTTTCATCGGCGAGGTGTTGGTCGTCAACTCCTCGGGTGTGGACCGTGGCTGGACGGTGCGGTTCGACTTCACCGGTGGTCGACTGGTGACGACCTGGGTGGAGGGGGTGCCACAGGGGACGGTGCGGCAGGTCGACGGCGGCTTCAGCTATGTCAGTGGGGTGGACGTGCCGGCCGGCGGGTCGGTGGCGTTGCGGTTCCACCTGGAGCGGGCGTCCACGACGCCGCGGGGGTGCACGGTCGACGGGGTGCGCTGTAGCGGGTTCTGAGCGGTGCTTCCGCAAGGATGCTGTTCTGTTTCGACTGTGTTTGCAAGGTATTGCAGATCGTTGCGGCAAGGATTAGCGTGCGGCCATCACGATCAGAGGAAGGCCGTCGATGAGACCCCCGTCGATCCCGCGTACCGCCCTGCTCGCGCTCGCCTGCCTGCTCACGTCCACCCTCGTCGGTGCGCCGGTCTCCGCGCGTGCCCTCGACGCCGACCCCCGTGCGTCCAGCGCCGACAGCCTGGCCGAGGCCGGTGCCGTGCAGTGGCGCGACGAGCCCACCGCCGAGGCGCTGCTGGCCGCGGGCACCGACACCGCGCGTGCCGAGCAGTTCTACTTCGTCCTGCCGGACCGGTTCGCCAACGGCGATCGGCGCAACGACACCGGCGCGCTCACCGGTGACCGGCTGCGCACCGGGCTCGATCCGACCGACAAGGGCTTCTACCACGGTGGTGATCTCAAGGGCGTCATCGACAAGCTGTCCTACATCCAGGGTCTGGGTACCACCGCCATCTGGCTCGCCCCGATCTTCAAGAACCGCCCCGTGCAGGGCGAGGGGGACGACGTCTCCGCCGGCTACCACGGCTACTGGATCACCGACTTCACTCAGGTCGACCCGCACTTCGGCACGAACGCCCAGCTCAAGGAGTTGGTCACGCTGGCGCACCGGCGGGGCATCAAGGTCTATCTCGACGTCGTGGTCAACCACACCGCCGACGTCATCAGGTACGCCGAGGACCGCTACGCGTACGTGGACAAGGCCACCTCGCCGTACACGGACGCGCAGGGGCGGGCCTTCGAGGACCGCAACTACGCCGACGGCAGCCGTGACTTCCCGAGGGTCGACAGCACCGCCGGCCCGTACACGCCGGTCTTTCCGGAGCCGGGCGACGCCACCGTGAAGGTGCCGGCCTGGCTCAACGACCCGAGCATGTACCACAACCGGGGCGACTCGACCTTCGCCGGTGAGAACAGCGAGTACGGCGACTTCTTCGGCCTCGACGACCTGTGGACCGAGCGGCCCGCGGTGGTCCAGGGCATGACCAGGGCGTACGGCGACTGGATCGGCGCGACAGGCGTCGACGGGTTCCGGCTGGACACCGTCAAGCACGTCGACATGGACTTCTGGCCGCAGTTCACCCGGGGCGTCGAGCGCGCCGCCGAGAAGGCCGGCAAGAAGGACTTCTTCCTGTTCGGCGAGGTGTACAGCGCCGATCCGGAGGTCACGTCGAGGTACGTGCGGCGCGGCGGCCTGCCGGCCACCATCGACTTCCCGTTCCAGGAGGCCGCGCGGGGCTACACGGCGGGCGCCGGCTCGGCGAAGGCGCTTGCCGACGTGTACGCCCGCGACGACCTCTACGCCGCCCGGGACACCGACGCGGGTCGGCTGCCCACCTTCCTCGGCAACCACGACATGGGTCGGATCGGCTCGTTCATCGCCGGCGGCGGCACCGATCCCGCCAGTCACCTGCGCCGCGATCAGCTCGCCCACCAGCTCATGTTCCTGACCCGCGGCCAGCCGGTGGTCTACTCCGGCGACGAGCAGGGCTTCACCGGCCCCGGCGGGGACAAGGACGCCCGGCAGGACATGTTCGCGTCGAAGGTTCCCGACTACCTCGACGACGACCTGCTCGGCACCGACCGCACCCACGCCAGCGACCAGTTCGACACCGCCCACCCGCTGTACCGGACGATCGCCGAGTTGGGCCGGCTCCGCCAGGCGCACCCCGCGCTGCGCGACGGCATCCAGGTCACCCGGTACGCCGCCGACGGTCCCGGCGTGTTCGCCGCCTCCCGGATCGCGCCCGGGGACCGCACCGAGTACATCGCTGCGGTGAACAACGCCGAGACCCCGCAGACTGTCACCGTGGACACCTGGTCGGCCGGCGCCACCTTCACCGGCATCTACGGCTCCTCGGCCGGTGCGAAGGCCGCCGGCGACGGGAAGCTGACGCTGACCGTGCCACCGCTGTCGGCGGCCGTGTACCGCGCGGGCACCGCCGTCGCCCGGCCGACCGGCACGCCGACCATCAGCCTCACCACGCCCGCGCCGGACGCGTCGGTGGCCACCCGCGCCGCGGTCACCGCGCAGGTGACCGGCGACCCGCTGGCCACCGTCACCGTGGCCGCGCGGGTCGGCGGCGGCCGGTGGACGCTGCTGGGCAGCGCCGACCACGCGCCGTACACCGTGCACCACGACCTGGACGGGCTGGCCGGCGGCACCCGGATCGAGTACCGGGCGGTGGTCCGCGACGGCCGGGGCCGCACCGCCACGGCCCGGTCCGTCGCCGTCGTCGGCACGCCCGAGCTGGGCGGGTCCCGGGAGTGGGCGGTCGTGCACTACCAGCGTCCGGCCGGGGGGTACGACGACTGGGGGCTGTACGCCTGGGGTGACATCGACCCGGCGTACGTCACGGAGTGGCCCGAGGGGCAACCGTTCGCCGGGGAGGACTCCTACGGCCGGTTCGCCTGGGTGAAGCTCAAGCCCGGTGCGAAGTCCGTGGGCTTCGTGGTGGTCGACTCCGGTGGCACCAAGGACGTCGCCCAGGACCGCAGCATCGACGTGACGGCCACCGGTGAGGTCTGGCTCAAACAGGGCGACCCGGCGATCTACCCGAGCCGGCAGGCGGCCACCGGTCAACCGGACCCGCCGGTCGAGGAGGGCACCGCTGTCCTCCACTACCGCCGGGCCGACGGCAACTACGACGGGTGGGGCCTGCACGTGTGGGACGGCGCGGCGAGCCCGACCGAGTGGGCCACCCCGCTCGCGCCGACGTCCATCGACGCGTACGGCGCGGTGTTCCGGGTGCCGCTGACGGCCGGGGCCACCGGGTTGAACTACATCATCCACCGGGGCGACACCAAGGATCTCCCCGACGACCAGCGGCTCGACGTCGCCAGCGCCGGCCGTGAGGTGTGGCTGCTCGCCGCCACCCCGGGGCGGCTGCTCCCGTCGACCGCGACCAGCGCAGGCGGGGACACCGACATCGGCAGGCAGCGGGCCCACTGGATCGACCGGTCGACGATCGCCTGGCAGACCCCACCGACCGACGGCCGGGTGTACGCCCTGGTGGCCGCCCCGGCCGGCGGGGTGAGCGTCGTCGACGGCGAGCTGTCCGGGACGTACACCAGTCTGCCGTTGCGCGCGCAGCGCAACGGGCTCACGGAGGCCCAGCGCGCGGCGTTCCCGCACCTGTGGTCCCATCGGGCCTTCACGCTCGACCGGGGTGACCTGGCGAAGGTGCCGGCGGCGCTGCGCGGGCAGGTGCTGGTCACCGAGCGCGACGCCCAGGGAAAGCTGCTCGCCGCGACCGGCGTGCAGATCCCCGGCGCGCTCGACGACGTGTACTCGCGGGCCACCCGGGTCACGCTCGGCCCGACCTACGCCGGGCGGACGCCGAGCCTCGCGCTCTGGGCGCCGACCGCCCGAACCGTGGCGCTGCAACTGTTCGACTCGCCCACGGCCGTGCCGACGACGGTGCCGATGCGCCGCGACGACCGCACCGGGGTCTGGTCGGTACGCGGCAACCACGCCTGGACGGGGAAGTACTACCGCTACCAGGTGCAGGCGTGGCAGCCGGCGGCGCAGCGGATGGTCACCGCGTCGGTCACCGACCCGTACTCGGTGGCCCTCGCCCCGGACTCCACGCACAGCCAGCTCGTCGACCTGGACGACCCGGCGCTGGCTCCGCCGGGGTGGCGCACGCTGCGCAAGCCGGCCGCCGTGCCGGCGTCGAAGGCGCAGATCTCCGAGCTGTCGGTGCGGGACTTCTCCATCGCCGACGACACCGTGCCGGCGCAGCGGCGGGGCACCTTCCTGGCGTTCACCGACCCGGGAACCGCCGGCATGACGCACCTGCGCGCGCTCGGCGACGCGGGGGTGACCCACCTGCACCTGCTGCCGGCGTTCGACTTCGCCACGATCCCCGAGAAGCGGACCGACCAGCGCGAGCCGGCCTGCGACCTGGCGGCGCTCCCGCCGGACTCCGAGGCGCAGCAGGCGTGCGTCGCGGCGGTCGCCGAAACCGACGGTTACAACTGGGGGTACGACCCGCTGCACTACAGCGTGCCGGAGGGCGGGTACGCCGTCGACCCGGTCGGCGCGGCGCGGACCACCGAGTTCCGCCGCATGGTCGCCGGGGTGAACGACGCCGGCCTGCGGGTGGTCATGGACGTGGTCTACAACCACACCGCGGCGGCCGGCGTCGATGCCAAGTCGGTGCTCGACCAGATCGTGCCCGGCTACTACCACCGGCTGCTCGACGACGGCACGGTGGCCGACTCCACCTGCTGCGCCAACACCGCCCCCGAGCACGCGATGATGGGCAAGCTGGTCGTCGACTCGCTGGTCACCTGGGCCCGGCAGTACCGGGTTGACGGCTTCCGGTTCGACCTGATGGGTCACCACCCGAAGGCCAACATCCTGGCCGTCCGAGCCGCGCTGGATCGGTTGACCGTCGCCCGCGACGGCGTGGACGGCAAGGCGATCATGCTCTACGGCGAGGGTTGGAACTTCGGCGAAGTCGCCAACGACGCCCGGTTCGTGCAGGCCACCCAGGCGAACATGGCCGGTACCGGCATCGGCACGTTCAACGACCGGCTGCGCGACGCCGTGCGCGGCGGCGGGCCGTTCGACGCCAACCCCCGCGTGCAGGGCTTCGCCTCCGGGCTCTACACCGACCCGAACGGCGACCCGGTGAACGGGTCGGCGACGGCGCAGAAGGAACGGCTTCTGCACGCCCACGACCTGGTCAAGGTGGGTCTCACCGGCAATTTGCGGGACTACCGGTTCACCGACACCTCGGGCCGCACGGTCACCGGGGCGCAGGTGGACTACAACGGTTCCCCGGCCGGCTACACCGCCGCGCCGGGCGAGGCCGTCACCTACGTCGACGCGCACGACAACGAGATCCTGTACGACGCGCTGGCGTACAAGCTGCCGCAGGCCACCAGCGCGGCGGACCGTGCCCGGATGCAGGTGCTCGCGCTGAGCACGGTGGTGCTGGGGCAGGGCACCGGGTTCGTCACCGCCGGGACGGAACGGCTGCGGTCGAAGTCGTTGGACCGCAACTCGTTCAACTCCGGTGACTGGTTCAACCAGATCCGCTGGGGCTGTGAGCGGGGCAACGGGTTCGGTGTCGGCCTGCCGCCGGCGCAGGACAACCAGGACAAGTGGCCGTACGCCAAGCCGTTGCTAGCGGACCCGGCCCTGGTGCCCGACTGCGCGGCGATCGACACCACCGACGCCCGGTACGCCGAGTTGCTGCGCATCCGCGCGTCCTCGCCGGTGTTCGGCCTCGGCACCGCCGAGCAGGTGCAGCAGCGGGTGGCGTTCCCGCTCTCCGGCGAGTCGGAGACCCCCGGCGTGCTGACCATGACCCTGGATGCCCGCGGCCTGGGCGGGGCGTGGACGTCGCTGAGCGTGGTCTTCAACGGCACCCCGGGAACGACGACGCAGACCCTGACCGGTCTGCGAGGTGCGGACGTGGCGCTGCATCCGGTCCTGGTGCACTCGGCCGACCCGGCGCTGCGGACGGCGTCGTTCGACCGGGCGACCGGTGCCTTCACGGTGCCGGCGCGCAGCGTGGGGGTGTTCGTCCAGAGGTGAACGGGGACCGGCCCCCTCCCGCGTCGCGCGGAAGGGGGCCGGTCCTTGTTGGTGCGTGGTGCGTGGTGCGTGGCGCTGGTGCTCAGGCGAAGCAGTTCTCGATGGTGCCGCCCGGGATGGCCAGGCAGTTCGTCGGGCGGTTGGCGGTGATGGCGGACTTGTCGTCCACGTTCACCTGACCGAAGAAGGTGAACACACCGCCCGGCGCGAAGGTCGAGAAGTTGTTGGCGACCTTCGTCTTCGACAGGTTGACCTCGCCGAAGATGTTGAAGATGCCGCCGCCGACCCCGATCGGGCCGATGGCCCGGTTACCGACGACCTCGGTGTCCCGCAGCGTGAGGACGCTGCCGGCGTTGAAGACCCCGCCGCCGAAGAAGCCGGCGGTGTTCTCCTTGATCCAGCTGTCCTCGACGGTCACCGCGCTGTCGAAGGCGATGGCGAGACCGCCACCGACCCCGGCGGTGCTGTTCTTCGCCACCGTCACCTTGTGCAGGTTGAGCTGGCTGTCCGCCGCCGCCAGACCACCACCGGCGAGGACCGCCGTGTTCGAGGTGATCTCGGTGTCGTACGCGGTGGTGTTGCCCTCGATGTCGAGGTAGCCGCCGCCGAAGCCCAGCGTCTCGTTGTCGCTGATCACGGTCTTCTTGAGCTCGACCGTGCCGCCGTCGACGTCCTCGGTGAAGATCTCCGCGGCGCCGTTGGAGATGCCGCCGCCACCGATGATGGCGGTGTTGTCCTTGATCTTCGATTCCTCGACCTTGAGCAGGCCGGCGTTGAACACACCGCCACCGAAGAAGAAGGCGGTGTTGCTCGCGACGGTGCTGTGCCAGATCTTCGCGGTGCCGAAGTTGGCCACACCGCCGCCGTTGCCGCCGGACTGGTTGAGGACGACCTCGGACTCGATGATCTCGGCGGTGCCGCCCGGCTGGACCAGGATGCCCGCGCCGTCGGTGTCACCCGGCTCCTCGACGAGCGGCGTGACGACGCCCGGCGCCGCCTTCGTGGTGGCCTTCGGCGTCACCTTGGGTGCGGCCTTCAGGCCGGCCTTCGGGTTCGCCTGACGCGCGGTGAGGGCCTGGTCCAGCGGAACACCGGCCTTCACCTGCGCCGCGATCGCCTCGGAGTCCGAGTAGGACGCCCAGACGGCCGCCGGCTCGACGGCGTTCAACGTTTCGAGGGTCTGACCGCCCTTGATGGTCAGGCCCTTGAGGGTCAGGTGCCCACCGCTGCCGACGTTGAGGATGCGGAAGTAGTCGGCCGTGGCCTCCCGGGCGATCGTGGTGTGCTCGCCCTTCAGGGTGATGCGCTCGGTGATGACCGGCAGACCGTTGCCCTGGTAGTCGTTGCGGCTCAGGTTGTAGGTGCAGCCCTTGGCCAGTTCCAGCACACCACCGTGCTTGTTGTTGGCGAACACGATCGCCTGGATCAGCTTGTCGGTGTCGCAGGGCACCTCCTTCCCACGCTCGTGGTCCTTGTCCCGGTCCTTGTCCTTGTCCTTGTCCCGGTCCTTGTCCCGGTCGCGACCCTCGTCACCGTGCTGGTCGCCGTCCTTGCTGACCTGCGCGGTGTTCCAGTTCAGGCCGACCGCCCCGGCGCTGCCCGCGACGCCCACCGCCGCGATGCTGATCACGCCCGTCAGACCCGCCACGCCGCTGGCGAGCCAGAGCTTGCGGCGGCGCTTGGCCGTCGCCCGCCCGGAGGCTTCGTTGTTCGTTAGGTAGTTGGACATCGGAGCTCTCTGCCCTCTCCTCGTACCAGACAGGGTCGCCGCCCTCAGACGGTCGTCCCCTGCTACAAATCGGTTGTAGCTCCCAAAAACACCGTATGAGAATGTTCCTCGCCTCGCGGCGGTATCCGAAACAACCCCACATTCGGTTCATGTTGGGCAGGCGATGGCCTGGAGGCCCCGGCCGGGCACGCGGCCCCCAGCCGGGTCGTCATGCCCCTGACCAGGCGAAATGGGTACGCCCCTCCGTGCCGTGACCGGCTCGGAGGGGCGCGCCCTCTATGTGGTTCAGCCCCACCCGATCAGGCGAAGCAGTCCCGAACGTTGAAACAGTTGGTCGGGCGGTTGGCAGTGACCGCAGACTCGTCGTCCAGCAGGACCGTGCCGCCGAGATTGTTGAAGATGCCCCCCGGCTCGAGGGTGGCGAAGTTGTGCGCCACCCTCGTCCGGTAGAGCCTGACCTCGCTCCCCTCGGCGTTGAGGATGCCGCCGCCGCGGGCGAACGGGCCGATGGCCCGGTTGCCGACGACCTCGCTGTCGCGCAGCGTCGTGCGGCTCTCGTCGTTGAAGAGGCCTGCGCCGCTGGACCCTGCGGTGTTGTCCGCGATGGCGGTGTCCTCGATCGTCGCGGTGCTGTCGGCGACGACCGCCACACCACCACCCTCGCGACCGGCGCTGTTCCTGGCCACCGTGGCGTTCTTGAGGGTGAGCTGACCGTCGGCCACGCCAACGCCGCCGCCGTCCAGGACCGCCGTGTTGTCGGTGACCTTCGTGTCGTGCAGGGTCGTGGTGCCCCCGACGTCCAGGACGCCGCCACCGACACCGAGCGTCTCGTTCTCGGTGATCTCGCTCCTGTAGACCCAGACCGCACCGCCGTCGATGCTCTCGGTGACGATCGAGGCCGCGCCGTTGGCGATACCGCCGCCACCGACGATCCCCGTGTTGTCCGTGACCTTCGACTCGTCGACCTGGAGCACGCCGGTGTTGAAGATGCCGCCGCCGTAGAAGAACGCGGTGTTGTGCGCCACGGTGCTCTTGCTGAGCCGCGCCGAACCGAAGTTCGCCAAGCCGCCGCCGTTGCCGCCGGACTGGTTGTAGAGCAACTCGCTGTCCAGGATCTCGGCCCGGCCCCCGGGCTGTACGAGCACGCCGGCACCGTCGTTGAACCCGGGCTCCTCCACCAGTGGCACGACCGCCGCGCCCGCCGCCGTCGACGTACCGGCCGTCGGGGCCTTGGTGATCGCCGCCGTCGTGGCTGCCGCTGCCGGCTTGGCCGCCTTGCTTGCTCCCGGCTTGGCGGCTGCTGCCGTTGCCGGCTTGGCCTTCGCTGGCTTGGCCTTCGCTGCCTTGGCTGTCGCTGCCGTGGCTGTCGCCGGCTTCGCTGCCGTCGTCGCCGGCTTCGCTGCCGTTGGGGTGGCCGCCTTGGCTGCCTTCGGTGGGGCCGCCTTGGTTGCTGCCGCAGGCTTCGCGGCTGGTGCCGCGGTCGGTGTGGCGGCACTACCCGGGGCGGCGGCGTCTGTCGCCGTGGTGGTCCGGACCGAGGCCGAGTACGGCCCCCAGACCGTGGCCGGCGCCACCGTCACCGGCTGTTGGATGGTCTGCCCACCTCTGATGCTCAGGCCCTTGAGGGTGAGGTTCCCGCCCGGACCCACGTTCAGGATGCGGAAGTAGTCGGCGGTGGCCGCGCGGCCGATGACCGTGTGCTCACCCTTGAGCGTGATGGGCTCGGTGATCACCGGGAGGCCGTTGCCGTCCTGGTTCCGGGTCAGGGTGTAGGTGCAGCCCTTCGCCAGTTCCAGGACGCCGCCGTCGCCGCTGTTGGCGAAGGTGATCGCCTGGATCAGCTTGTCCGAGTCGCAGGGCACCTGCCGGGCGCGGTCCTTCTCCTCGTGCTTGTCGTCCTTACCGCCACGATCATCGAAGCCGCTCCAGTCGTCGCCGCTCCAGTCGTCGTCGCCGCTCTCCTTGCCGTCGTCGGCGTTCCCACCGCCAGCGTCGCTGACGTTCTGCCGGTTCGTCGACGGCTGCGCGTCGGACACCCGGTCGGAGGTGGGCTTGTCATCCCGTGCGGCCACACCTCCGAGGGCGGCCAACCCCACCACTCCGGTCAAACCGGCGACGCCGGCGACCCACAGGGCCCGTCGTCGTCGTGTCGGCGGAGCCGTCGAGGCCCCGCCGTCGGTACTCGTTACGTCGTTGGACATCAGAGCCTTCCGCCCTTCCTGCTACCAGACGGGGTCGCACCGCCCGCAGCGCCACGACCAGCTACAAATGGGTTGTAGCCTCTGATGCCCACCGTATGAGAACTATCTTCGCGAGGAAGATGTATCCGAAAAAACCCCGCATATGCCTCAGGTTAGGGCACGCGCCCGCTAACGGACCGGGTCGGCAGGAAGAGATGTAGGCAGCCCAAACGGCCACCCGAGGCGCGCCTGGGTGGCCGGGCGAGGGGCGCTCGTCGTCGCATGATCCACACCGCTGCGCCGATGTCGCTGTATCCGGGCGGCTGGATACCGCAAGGTCGGCGATCTGGCGGTGGACAGACGTGCCACGGGCGGCCGGAAATGGGGCCGGGCCGGACGCCAGAGCGTCCGGCCCGAGCCAGGGTGTCGCGCGCGGGTCAGGCGGGCAGGCGGGGGCCGGCCTCGCGCTGCTCGGCCAGCCAGGTCTCCACGTCGTCGGAGGTGCGTGGCAGGCCCGCCGACAGGTTCACCGCGCCGGTCGCCGTGACCAGCACGTCGTCCTCGATCCGGATGCCAATGCCGCGTAGCTCCGCCGGGACCAGCTCGTCCTCGGGTTGGAAGTAGAGCCCCGGCTCGACGGTGAGCACGTAGCCCTCGCCCAGGGCGCCGTCGCGGTACGTCTCCTTACGGGCGTTCGAGCAGTCGTGCACGTCGATGCCGAGCATGTGACCGAAGCCGTGCAGCGTCCAGCGCCGGTAGACCGAGGACTTCTCGTCCATGGCCTCGTCCACGCTCACCGGCAGCAGGCCCAGCTCGGCCAGGCCCTCGGCAAGCACCCGCATGCAGGTCAGGTGGACGTCCCTGAACTTCACGCCCGGGCGGATGGCGTCGATGCCGGCCTGCTGCGAGGCGTACACGATGTCGTAGACCTGGCGTTGCAGGGCGGTGAACCGGCCGTTCACCGGCAGCACCCGGGTCACGTCGGCGGTGTAGAGGTTGCGCCCCTCGACCCCCATGTCCATCAGCAGCAGGTCACCCGGACGGGTGGCGCCGTGGTTGTGCACCCAGTGCAGGATCGTGGCGTGCTCGCCGGCGCCGACGATCGAGCCGTACCCCACGTCGTTGCCGTCGTGGCGGGCGCGCAGGGCGAAGATGCCCTCCAGCAGCCGCTCGGAGACGGCCCGGTCGGCCGGCAGGACGCGGGCCACGTCTTCGAAGCCGCGCACGGTGGCGTCGATCGCGTCCTGGAGCTGGGCGATTTCCCACTCGTCCTTGACCAGCTTCAGCTCCGAGAGGGCGATGGCCAGCTCCCGGTCGCGGGCCGGCTGGCCCTCGTCGCGGGGTCCGTCGTAGGACCGCACGGCCGCGTCCACCTGGGCGTCGAAACCGCGCAACACCCGGGTACGCGCCGGCGCCAGGTCGGCCAGCGCCGCCTCCAGGCCGGTCAGGTCGGCGGCGGGCAGGTCCAGCTCGGTGGACTTCTCGCCGAGGGTGTGTCGCCGGCCCACCCACAGCTCACCGTGTCGGCTGCGGAAGAACTCGTCGGTCTCCCGCGACGAGCGGGGCCGCATGTACAGCGTCGCGTCGTGCCCCGAGCCGTTCGGGCGCAGCACGAGCACGCTGTCCGGGTCGTGGTCACCGGTCAGGTAGGCGAAGTCGCTGCCCGGCCGGAACGGGTAGGTGGTGTCGTTGGCGCGGACCTTCTCGCCACCGGTCGGGATGACAAGCGTCTCGCCCGGGAAGGCGGCGGAGAGCGCGGCGCGCCGCTTGGCGTAGTTGGGGACCTCGGGACGGGGCGCGACGGGGAGTTCGGTGTCGCGCCAGCCCTGCCGCATGAACGACAGGAACGCCTCCGGGAAGTCCGGATCGTGCGATTCCGTGCCGTCTGTCGGCGTACCGTCGGTGCGTTCCTCGGTCATGGGGCCGCTCCCTTCCGCTCGTGGCTGGTCCCGACGGTACCGCGCGCCCGGTTCGCGGTGGTGGCGGCCGGGAGCGGCCCGGAACGACGGACGGCTGCGACGGGCCGACAGACCGCGTGGAAAGATGACCACCATGTGCGGACTCCTGGCCTTCTTCAGCGCGAACGGCAATGCCGCCGCGCACCGCGACCACATCGCCGGAGCATTGGAATGCCTGCACCACCGCGGCCCCGACGAGACAGGGGTCGAGGTGGTCGGCGACGCGTCCGGCCGGTACGCGGACGGAGTGTTCGCCCACAAGCGGCTCGCCATCATCGACGTCGCGTCGAGCCACGAGCCGCTGCCCTACGCGAACGGCCGTTACCTGCTGACCTTCAACGGTGAGATCTACAACTACATCGAGCTGCGCGACGAGCTGATCCGGGACTTCGGGGCGCAGTTCGCGACCGCCGGTGACGGCGAGGTGATCGTCGCCGGCTACCACTACTGGGGCGAGCAGGTGCTCACCCGGCTGCGCGGCATGTTCGCCTTCGTCATCTGGGACCGGCAGGAACGGCGGGCGTTCGGCGGCCGCGACTACTTCGGCATCAAGCCGCTGCACTATCTGGAGACCGCCGACGGCCTCTACCTGGCGTCGGAGAAGAAGGCGCTGCTGCCGTTCGCGCACAGCAACTACCAGGGCGACGCGGGCGTCGACGCGGCCAACCTGAGCCACTACCTGACCCTGCAGTACGTGCCGGAGCCCGGCACGCTGCACAAGGGCATCAGCCGTATCGGCTCGGGGGAGTACCTGACCTGGACCCCGGGCGGGCGGATCGACGTGCGGCGGTGGTACCGGCCGGTGTTCCGGCCCGCGCCGGTCGACGACGAGCAGAAGCTCTACCACGAGATCCGGGAGACGCTGCGCGAGAGCGTGCGCATGCACATGCGCTCCGACGTGCCGGTCGGCTCGTTCCTGTCCAGCGGCATCGACTCGACAGCGGTGGTCGCGCTGGCCCGCGAGTTCAACCCGAACATCCTGACGTTCACCGTCGGCTACGACGTCCCGGGCTACTCCGAGATCGACGTCGCCCAGGACTCGGCGCGGCACCTGGACGTCACCACCATTCCCACCAAGATCGGTCCGCAGGACATGATCGACGCGCTACCGAAGATCGTCTGGCATCTGGACGACCCGGTGGCGGACCCGGCGCTGGTGCCGCTGTACTTCGTGGCGAAGAAGGCCGCCGAGCACGTCACGGTGGTGCTCTCCGGCGAGGGCGCGGACGAGTTCTTCGGCGGTTACACGATCTACCGGGAGCCGCTGTCGCTGGGCAGCGTCAACGGTCTGCCCGGCGGTGTGCAGAAGGGGCTGCGCGCGGTCTCCAAGGCGATTCCGCAGGGCGTCAAGGGCAAGAGCTTCCTGGAGCGCGGCACCACCCCGATCGAGGAGCGTTACTACGGCAACGCCCGGATGTTCACCGAGGAGGAGAAGCAGCACCTGATGCGCCGCTACGACCCCTCGGTGCGCTACACGGACGTCACCGCCCCGATCTACGCCGAGTGCACCGAGCTCGACGACGTCACCAAGATGCAGTACGTCGACCTCTACACCTGGCTGCGCGGCGACATCCTGGTCAAGGCCGACCGGATCTCGATGTCGCACTCGCTGGAGGTGCGGGTGCCGTTCCTCGACCGGGAGGTCTTCGACGTCGCGGCGAAGATTCCGGTCGATTTGAAGCTGCCGCCGCGCTCCGACGCCACCAAGTACGCGATGCGCCAGGCGTTGCAGGGCGTCGTCCCGCCGGCGATCGTCAACCGCAAGAAGCTGGGCTTCCCGACCCCCACCCGGGTCTGGCTGCGCGGCGAGATGTACGAGTGGGCCCGGCACGTGCTGAGCACCTCCGGCGCGGGTGACCTGCTCGACCTGTCGTACGCGCTGCGGCTGCTCGACGAGCACAAGCGGGAGGAGGCCGACCACTCCCGCAAGGTGTGGACGGTGCTGATCTTCTGCATCTGGCACGCCATCTTCGTGGCCAAGACGCTCGACCCGGGCATCCAGCGCAACCAGTCGGCCCTGCTGACGAAGCCGGTGGTCGGCTCCATGGTCCGCTGACCCACGGACCCCACCCTGTCGATCAAGAGGTTTGCGTCATCGGAAGCGCTCCGGATGACGCAAACCTCTTGATCATTTCAGGGCACCTCAGCGACGGGCGCAGGTGACCGTCGGGAGGCTGTTCGTTCCCGTGCTGCTGGCCAGGAAGCCGAACGACGTCGTGCCTTCCGGCGCGACCGTGCCGTTGTACTGGACGTTCGTCGCGGTCACCGAGGCGCCGGACGTCGTCTGGGTGGCATTCCAGACCTGGTTGATCACTTGTCCGCTGGGCCAGGTCCAGCTCGCGGTCCAGCCGGAGAACGGCGTGCTGCCGTGGTTCATGATCGTGACTTCGCCCTGGAATCCGCCCTGCCAGGTGCTGGTCACCTTGTAGACGGCCATGCAGTCACCGCTGGACGGCGGAGGCGTGGTCGGCGGCGGGGTGGTCGGCGGCGGCGTGGTGGGCGGGGGAGTCGTCGGCGGCGGGGTGGTCGGCGGCGGGGTGGTCGGCGGAGGCGTGGTGGGCGGCGGGGTGGTCGGGTTCGACCCGCCCGGACCCACACCGGTCACCTGACCGCTACCACCGTCGAACGTCACGTCGGAGCAGCCGAAGAAGTTCTCCTGCGAGTCCGAACGCACCCAGCGGGAGTAGATGATGTGCCGGCCGCTCTTGCCCGACGGCAGGTTGCCGCTGAAGTAGTAGTGACCGTCGTTGGTGCCGACCGCGCCGCGCTGCGGCGGGTTGGTCACCGTCAGGAACGGCTCCTCCAGGTCACTCCAGGCCAGCGCGCGGGTGGGGCTCCAGCTGTCCTTCGTCACGTAGAAGTAGAAGGTGCCCGGGTGGTGCGCCCAGTTGCTGTACTTGAAGTCCAACCGCGCGCCGGACGTCAGGTGGGTCAGCGGCCAGTCGGTGCGGGCCAGGTCGTAGCCCCGGTAGCCGGTGTTGCCACCGCTGCACAGCTGACCGTCCGGAATGAAGCCGGTGGTACGGCCACCGGCGTCGGAGCGCAGCACGCTGAACCAGTTGTAGAGCGAGTTCGTGCCGCTCTGCGCCACGGCGGCGGCACAGGCCGGGTTGTTCGGCCTGATCTCGCCGGTCTGGCTCATGCCGTCCTGCCAGCAGAGGTAGGTGCGGCTGCCCGGCGTCATCGCCGCGCCGTGCGCGGCCGCCGGTTGTGGACTGGACGCCAGGGCTACGGCGCCCAGCGCAAAGGTCAGGGCCGCGGTGAGCACTGCGGCCGTACGGGAACGGTTCACGGGTTCTCCTGACTCGGGAGGCGTGCCGCCTGGGCCGCCCCGCCGCAAGCGGATACGACGATCACCCTGGCGCGCCCCGGCAGAAGATCGGCCGGGGGACACGCGCCATCGACGGTCCTGTCCTGGACCGGTGCCCTCGCGTCTAACCAACCCGGCAACCGGTGGCGCGGCAGCCCTCGCACCGCCCGGTACGCGTCATCCCACCACGCCGCCCGTCGCCGGCGCAATAGTCGGTCCTCGATGTGTCAATCGCGGCGGGCACCCATGCCGGGCTTGTCCGTCCTCCGATCGGCCCCGCCCGTTCTCTCCTATAGTGATGGTCTGCCTTCCTACGGCGACGACGGCCGTCCGAGCAGACGAAGGAGGCGGCAGCGCGTGCCCGACGTGTTCGACGAGCTGCACCGCCGCTGCCGGGCCGGCGAGTCGGTCGCCCTGGCCACCGTGGTCGCCACCTGGCGATCCGCGCCGCAGCCGCCCGGGGCCGCCATGCTCGTCGCTGCCGACGGGTCGGTCACCGGCAGCGTCTCCGGCGGCTGCGTCGAGGCGGACCTCTACGAGCGGGCCCGCCACGTGCTCGACACCGGCGTACCGGAGTTGGTCCACTACGGCGTCAGCGACGACGAGGCGTACGCGGTGGGCCTGACCTGCGGCGGCATGCTGGACGTGTTCGTCCAACGGTTCGACGACGACGCCCTGGCGCAGCTCGACGTGGTCGCCGCCGCGCGGCAGGCCGGCGAACCGGCCGCGGTCGTCACCTGCGTGGCCGCCGACGCGGGAGATACCGCGGCGTCGGCCGATCCGGCGGGGCGGCTGGGCCGTCGGCTGGTGTTGACCGCAGGGCAGGTGACGGGCTCGCTCGGCGACGACCGGCTGGACGACGCCGCGGTCGACGACGCGCGCGGGCTGCTCGCCGCCGGGCACAGCGGCGTCCTGCGGTACGGCTACCAGGGGCAGCGCCGGGGCAGCGGCCTGAGCCTGTTCGTGGCCGCGTACGCGACCCCGCCCCGGATGATCGTCTTCGGGGCGATCGACTTCGCGGCGGCGGTGGCCCGCATCGGCGCGTTCCTCGGTTACCGGGTGACCGTCTGCGACGCCCGGCCCGTCTTCGCCACCGGCCGGCGCTTCCCGGAGGCGCACGAGGTGGTGGTGCAGTGGCCGCACCGTTACCTGCGGGACGAGGTCGACGCCGGCCGGGTCGACCGGCGCACCGTCGTCTGCGTGCTCACCCACGATCCGAAGTTCGACGTGCCGCTGCTGGAGCTGGCCCTGCGCCAACCGCTGGCGTACGTCGGCGCGATGGGCTCGCGGCGCACCCACGACGAGCGGCACAAGCTGCTCCGCGAGGCGGGGCTCGCCCCCGAGCAACTCGACCGGCTCGCCTCGCCGATCGGGCTGGACCTCGGTGGTCGTACCCCCGAGGAGACCGCGGTCAGCGTGGCGGCGCAGATCGTCGCCGCCCGCGGGGGCGGCAGCGGACGCCCCCTGGCCGCGCTCGACGGACCGATCCACCACCCGGGCTGAGCGCGGCCCGGGCCTTCGCCGCTCGCCGGGCCGCGCGCTGTGCCAGCCTGGTTGCAGACGGCCGTCGCGGCCGCGGACGACGAGGGGAACTCCGATGGGGTACGCGCTGGTGCTCGGCGAGGCGCTCGTCGACCTGCTCGACAGCGAACTCGACGGGGAACGGGTCTACCGGCAGGCCATCGGTGGTGGCCCGCTCAACGTCGCCGTCGGGGTGACCCGCCTCGGCGGGGCGGCGCAGTTCGTCGGCTCGCTCGGCGACGACGCGCTGGGCGGGCGGATCCGCGGCTTCCTGACCGAGGTCGGGGTGGGCCTGGCCGGGGCGGTCACGGTGCCCGTGCCGACCACGCTCGCGGTGGTGACGTACGCGGGCCCGGAACCGGACTTCCGCTTCTACGGCGAGCCACCCTCGTACGGGCTGCTCGGCCCGGACGACCTGGACCTGGCGCTGACCGAGGGCGCCGACGTGCTCTACTGCGGCTCGATCGTGCTGCTCGAGCCGGGCACGCTGGCCGCCGCCCGCAGGGCCTGGTCACTCGCCACGGGTCTGCGGGTCCTCGACCCGAACGTCCGCCCGCGACTGCTCGACGGGCCGGCCGCGCTGGACGGGCTGCGACGGGTGGTGGCGGAGTTCGCCGCGGGAGCGCACCTGGTCAAGCTGAGCAGCGCCGATGCCGGGCTGCTGTATCCGGGTGAGCCGGTCGAGGGGGTGGCCGCGTACCTGCGGGAGCTGGGGGCCTCCACGGTGGTCGTGACGCTCGGCGCGGCCGGCGCGGTGCTGGCCGCCGCCGAGGCCGACCCCGTGCGGGTGCCGGCCCCGAAGGTCGACGCCGTCGACGCCACCGGCGCCGGTGACTCGGTCATGGCCGCGTTGATCGCCGGCCTGCTGCGCGACGGCGAGCCGGCCGACCCGGCCGGCTGGGTGGACTCGGTGGCGTTCGCGCTGCGGGTCGCCGGCCTGGTCTGCGAGTCGCCGGGCGGGGCCACCGCCATGCCCACGCGCGCCGACGTCGAGCGCCGCTTCGGCGTCTGAGGAGCGGTGACGACTGGTTGACGGCCACGTTATGTGAACGTTAACATCGGCGTCTGCCTATTTCCAGCGTGTTATCCGGGAGGCTCCGATGAGACTCGTCCTGGTACCACCGGCATTCCGCCGCCTCGCCGCCATCCTCGTCGTCGTCCTGGTGGCCGCAATCGGCGTGGCAGCCAGTCCGCCGGAGCGGGCGCTCGCCTGGGACAACGAGACAGCCAGCACCCCGCCGATGGGGTGGAACAGCTACGACTCGTTCAACTGGAGCGTCACCGAGGCCGACGTACGGGCCAACGCCGACTACATGGCCACCAACCTGCGCCAGGTCGGCTGGCAGTACGTGGTGATCGACTGGGCCTGGTACTACCCCGGGCGACACAACAACAGCCCCAACCAGGACTCGAACCTGCAACCCCGGCTCGGCATGGACGGCAACGGGCGGCTGCTGCCCGACACCACCCGGTTCCCCTCCGCGGCGGGCGGCAACGGGTTCAAGCCCCTGGCCGACTACATCCACGCGCAGGGACTGAAGGTCGGCGTCCACCTGATGCGGGGCATCCCCCGCCAGGCGGTCGCCGACAACGTCCCGATCCTCGGCACCACCTGCCGCGCCAACCAGATCAACAACAGCACCACGGCGGCCTGGCTCAACCTCATGTGGGGCCTCAACATGTCCAACCCCTGCGCGCAGAGCTACCTGGACTCGGTGTTCCAACTGCTGGCGTCCTGGGGGATCGACTTCGTCAAGGTGGACGACATCGCCGCCCCGACCTATCGCCAGGCGGAGATCGAGGGCTACAAGCTGGCCATCCAGCACAGCGGCCGTCCCATGGTGCTGAGCCTGTCGCCGGGCGCGACCCCGCTGGCCAGTGGGGGCCACGTCCAGGCCAACGCGCACATGTGGCGGATCGTCAACGACCTGTGGGACAACTGGTCGTCCGTCGACGCCCTCTTCGACCAACTCCGCAACTGGACCCCGTACCGCGCCACCGGCGCGTGGCCCGACCCGGACATGATCCCCATCGGCCGCCTCTCCAAGTACGGGCCGGTCGGATCGCCGCGCTACTCCAACCTGAGCGCGGACGAGCAGCGCACCCTGATGACGCTCTGGGCGATCAACCGGGCGCCGCTGATGTGGGGCGGCAACCTGGTGGAGAACCGCGCCTCGGATCTGGCGTTGATGACGAACGCCGCAGTCCTGGCCGTCGACCAGAACAGCGCGAACAACCGTCAGCTCTCCGGCGGCACGCGGCAGGTATGGACCGCCGACGTGCCGGGCAGCACCGACCGCTACGTCGCCCTGTTCAACCGCGAGAGCAGCGCGGCGAACGTCTCGGTCAACCTGGCCGACCTCGGAATCGGATCGGCCACCGTGACCGACCTGTGGTCCGGCGCGTCCCTCGGCACGGTCAACGGCACGCTCACCCGCTCCCTGCCGGCCCACGGTGCCGGGCTGTACCGGCTGACCCCGGGCACCACGGTGCCGGTGCCGTCCGCGTACACCCTCACCGCCCAGCACAGCGGGAAGCTGCTGGACGTCTCCAACAACGCGACGAACGACGGCGCCGACATCGTGCAGTGGGCCGCGAACGGGCAGCCCAACCAGCGGTGGCGGTTCCAGGACGCCGGCGGCGGCTACCAGACGGTGATCAGCGCGCACAGCGGCAAGTGCCTGGACGTGTACGGCGGCGCGAGCGCCACCGGCGACGGCGTCCGCGTGACCCAGTGGACCTGCAACGGCGGCACCAACCAGCAGTGGCGCGTGCAGGACCCAGGCACGGGCGCGGTACAGCTCATCGCCAGGCACAGCAACAAGTGCCTGACCATCCTCAACGCCGCCACCACCGACGGCGCCCGCGCCGTCCAGTCCACCTGCACCACCGGCACGAACCAACAGTGGCGCCGCACGGGGGTCTAGCTCCGCCCTCTCCTTCGCGCCGATCTTGCACTTCCTGTTGACAATATGTCCCTTATCCGGGGCTATGTCGCCGCAGGAAGTGCAAGATCGGCGGGGGTTGGGCGCTCAGCTTTCGCCGTTGAGCTCCCGGTAGCCGCGGCGGGCGGCGATCAGGGCCGCTCGGGCACCGAAGGGCGCCTCGGCGGCCACCCGCTCCGGGTGCGCGTCGCCGGTGTGCGCGGCCCGGATCAGCCAGGCCAGCCGCACCAGCTCCGCGTGCTGGGCGCGCACGAAATCGACGTCCACCGGATCGCCGTGACCCGGCACGACGACCGTGCGCGCGGTCGTCAGCCGCAGCAGGTCCGCGACCGCGTCCGGCCACTGCAGGGGGTACGAGTCCTCGAAGGCGGGCGGACCACTCTGCTCCACCAGGTCGCCGGCGACGAGCACATCGGCGTCGGGCACGTGCACCACCAGATCGGCGTCGGTGTGCCCACGTCCAGGGTGCCGCAGCACCACCCGTCGAGAACCCAGGTCGAGCGTCGTCTCGGTGTGCACCGTGTGCGTCGGGGCCAGCAGCGGAGTGTCCGCCAGATCGGCGGCCAGCTCCGGGTGCTCCGCGCGCACCTCCTCGTACGCCTCCCGGCGCAGCCGCTCCGGCTCGTCGCGCAGGGCGGCGGCGGCCCGCTCGTGCGCGTACACCGGGCGTGGTGGGTCGCCGGCCAGGATGGCGTTGCCGAAGCAGTGGTCGTAGTGGTGGTGCGTGTTGACGAGGGTCAGCGGACGGTCGGTGACCGCCCGGACGGCCTCGGCCAGCTCGGCGGCCTGCCCGGCCGAGGAGAGCGTGTCCACCAGCAGCGCCCCGTCGTCGCCGACGACGAGCGTGACGTTGACCCGCAGCAGGGGCTCGTCCCGCACGTACACCCGGTCGGCGACCTCGACGAACCCGGCGCTCACGACGACCGCCCGGCCCGGTCGACGAAGCGTTGCCGGTCCACCAGGAGGCGGTCCACCCGGCCCCGCGCGACCGTCTGGTCGCCGTCGGCGACGGTCACCTCGAACGACAACCGTCGACCGTCGACCGTCGCGAGCAGCGCCTGCGCCCGTACCGTGCGGCCCACCACCGTCGGCGCGAGATGCTCCAACTCGACCCGGATGCCCACTGTCGTCGACCCGGGCGGCATCGCGCTGGCCGTGGCCGCGACGGTGGCGGCCTCCGCGAGCGCGAGCGCCCGGGGTGTGCCCAGCACCGGTACGTCCCCCGAACCGACCGCCTGGGCGGTGTCCGCGTCGGTGACGATCAGCTCGACCTGGGCGGTCAGACCCGGCGCGAAGGCCGGCTCGGGCTGCTCCTGCATGGTCGCCAGCCTAGGTGCTCCCCGAGCCTGCCGAAGACCCGCCCGGCGATCCCGGCGCCGCCCACCCTCCACCCGTGCGGCGCCTCGACGGGTGGTACCCGTCGGTCGATGCCGTAGCCGTCGTTAACCTTGACCGCGATGGCCGTCGTGACTGACCCCCAGCCCCCCGCCCGGACCGACCCACCCGCGTCCCCGGAAGCGGGCCGCCGGCGCATCGTCGCCATGACGATCTGGGCGGTCGCCTTCGTCGCCGCGTGGCTCGGCATCGGTCTACCCACCGACCCGGCGTACGCCTTCGTCTGGATCTGGCTCGGGACCATCGCCTGGCACAGCGACCGCCCGTGGCGCAGCCACCTGCGCTTCGCCCGGGACTGGGTACCGGTGGTGCTGCTGCTTGCCGCGTACAACCTGTCGCGCGGGTTCGCCGACAACGGCGCCACCCCGCACGCCATGGAGTTGATCGTCGCCGACCGGTTCATGTTCGGCTGGGCCACCGGTGGGGAGGTGCCCACCGTCTGGCTGCAGGAGCACCTGTACCGCCCGCAGGTGCACTGGTGGGACATCGCGGCGAGCTGGGTGTACTTCTCGCACTTCGTGGTGGCGCTGGCCGCCGCCGCGGTCCTCTGGCTGCGCGACCGGCACCGCTGGGCCGCCTACATGCGGCGCTGGGGTTTCCTGTGCGCCGCCGGGCTGGCCACCTACTTCATCTATCCGGCCGCCCCGCCGTGGTGGGCCGCGCAGAACGGCCTGCTCACCGAGGTCGCCCGGATCTCCACCCGGGGCTGGAAGGTGTTCGGCATGCACGGCGCCGGCAACGTGCTCAACGCCGGCCAGATCGCCTCGAACCCGGTCGCCGCGATGCCGTCGCTGCACACCGCGTGGGCGCTGTTCGTGGTCCTGTTCTTCCTGCACACCACCCGTCGCCGGTGGTGGCCACTACTGCTCGCGTACCCCCTGGCGATGACCTTCACCCTGGTCTACTCCGGCGAGCACTACGTGATCGACGTGCTGGTGGGCTGGACGTACGTCGGGCTGACCTACCTGGTGGTCGGCCTGGCCGAGCGCGGCTGGAGGACCTGGCGCGCCCACCGCGCCACCCAACCCCCCACCACACCCGTCACGACCGCACCCCCACCCCCACCCCCACCCACCGAAACCCCAACCCCGCCCATCCCGGCCAACCACTAACCCGCCCCGCGTCCCGGCCCCGCCCGGTTCCGGCCTCCGCCCCTTCCCCGGTGATCATGAAGTTATTGCTCCTCGCGCCGGCGTGTCGGGGCAATAACTTCATGATCAACCGGGGTGGAGCGGGGTTGGGGTTGGGTGGGGGTGGGGTGGTTAGCGGGGTGGGGCTGGGGTTTGGTGGCGGGCGGCGGTTGCTCGGGTGGTCAGTTCGGCCGCCAGGGACCAGGCTTCGGCGAGGTCACGGTCCTGGGCCGCCGCGCCCGAGCCGCCGGCCGTGTCCGCGTACACGGTGGCCAGCCCCAGCCGACGCTGCACCGGCCCCTGCACGACGCGCACGCTCTGGATCCGCGCGTACGGCACGATCGCCAACTCCCGGGTGAGCAGCCCGGACCGGGTGGCGAAGACCCGTTCGAACAGGCCCGCACCGAGCGCGCCGCGTCCGAGTGGGTGCAGCCAGCGCGTCCGGGGCGGTGGCGGGCTCAGTGTGAGCGCGTCCAGGCGTACGCCGGGTAGCACCTCGCCGACGATCATCGTGGCGGTCGGCAGGTCGCCCACCGGCAGCAGCCGGTCCGGCCGGTTGCGGTCGTCGGCCTCCGCGATCGAGTAGCCGGCCACCTCCAACCTCAGTCGCAGCCAGTCGTTGACCCGCCACAACAGCGGCCACGTGGCCCGTACGGTCTGGACCCGGTCCAGCGGCACGGTCTGCGCCCGGGTCTCCAGCAGGCCGTTGTGCACCCGCAGGGTGCCGCCGTCGCGGGCCAGCCGGAAGTTCCAGTCGTCGAGGACCCGGCGGATCGGTTGCAGCAGCACACCGGCCATCGCGGTGAGCGTGCTGGCCACCGCGATGAACGACCACGACCCGGCGGTGACGAACTGCACCACGACGAATGCCACACCGAACGGGAGCAGGAACGCCTGCGGGGTGAGCAACTGGCTGACCAGCAGGTTCTTGTTGCGTACCGCATGCAGTGGCCGGCCCGGCACGGCCGTCGCCGCCTCGGTCGGCGTCGCGGGCGCGGTGGTGTCGGGTGCCGCCGTCCGCCCGGCGAGCGCCAGCAACCGCGCGCGCAGGCGGGCCGCGTCGGCCACCCCGAGGTACGCCAGCGGCGCCTCGGTCTTGCCCCCGCCGACGACCTCCAGGCGCAGCTCGGCCAGGCCGGTGAGCTGGGCGAGCAGGGGCCGGACCACCTCCACGGCCTGCAACCGCTCCAACGGGATCGCCCGGGTACGCCGCCACAGCAGCCCCTCGTACACCCGCAGCTCACGACCCACCACGTGGTAGCCGGTGTTGTACCAACTGATCACCGACAGCACCGTCGCGCCGAGCGCCAGCACCACCACCATGGCGGCGAACCAACCGAAGCCGACCCGCGACAGTGTCGACCAGGACAGGCCGGCGATCACCACGACCAAAGATTTGGCACCGTGCAGCAGCGGGCTGAGCGGGTGCAGCCGTTGCCGAGGCTCGCCGTCACCGCCGCCCCCCGGCGCCGGCCAGGGCTGAACCGCCTGCGCCGGCCCGACGGGGTACGGCGACCCAGCGGCCTGCGGTGGTCCGAGCGGGTGCGGTGGTCCGACCGGCTGTGGCGTGCCGGGCGGGAACGCGCCGCCGTCGGAGGGTGGCGGTCGGGTGCCCGGCTCGACGGGGCTCTCGCTCATCGGGCCGGCTCCCGGCGTCGCCGACGGTCGCCCGCGCGGCCGGTCACAGCCCCTCCGCCCGGTCCTCGCCGAGCGCGGTGAGCCGGTCGCGCAGTCGGGACGCCTCGGCCGGACGCAGGCCAGGTACCCGTGCGTCGCTGGCGGCTGCGGCCGTGTGCAACTGCACGGTGGCCAGGTCGAAGGCGCGTTCCAGCGGGCCGGCGCTCACGTCGACGAACTGCATGCGGGAGTACGGGACGATCGACAGCCGACGGACCAGCAGCCCGTGGCGCACGAGCAGGTCGTCGTCGCGCTCGGCGTAGCCCCAGGCGCGTACGGCCCGGACGATGGCAGTGGCCCGCCACGCGCCGAGCACCAGTACGACGGCGAGGGCGAGACCGAACAGCCAGTGGCCGCTCAGCGCCCAGCCGATAGCGGTGACGGCCAGGCCGACGGCCACCACGAGCGCGAGCCGGATCAGCTCCACCCAGATCAGGTCGGCGGAGATCGGCTGCCACTGGACGGTGTCCGGCCACGGCTCCAACGGGCCGTGTCTCGACCCGGCGGGGTCGCGCCCGGCCGGCAGGAGCCCGGGGGGCGGCAGGTCGGGCGGCGACGAGGGGACGTCGTGGTGGCTGTCGGACGGGGGAACGGCGTTCGGGGGCAACGGGGCTGGCGACGACACGTCCGGGGGAGACGGGTCCGGGCCGAGCGTGCCGGGCGCGGGGAATGCGCCGGGCGCGGGGAATGCGCCGGGCGGCGGCGCGACGCCGGGCGGCGCAGCGGCTGGGGAGGTCGCCCGGGTCGGGGCGGTGGGGCCGGGCAGGGCCGGTGGGGCGTCGGGGTCGGGGGAGGTCGGGATTTCGGCGCGGTCCTCCGCGCTCACCGATGGGATCCGTTCTGCGCGTCCCGCGCCGCCGCGCGAGACGCCACGCTGCTGTGCCTCATCGCTCGCTCACATGTCGAGGGTAGGCGATCCGGACACCGGAGTGACGGTACGGAGGAAGCCCCGGGCGTCCAGGAACGCCCCGAGGGTGTCGCGGTGCTCGGCGCAGGCCAGCCACGTCTTGCGCCGATCGGCGGTGTGCAGGCGGGGATTGTTCCACTCCAGCGCCCAGACGGCGGGGGCGCGGCAGCCCCGGGCCGAGCAGACCAGGGCTTCGTCGGCAGGGGTGGGGGCGCTCATCCGGGCCAGTCTAGGGCGGCCGGACGGAAAAGTTTGAGCGCCGGGCGGCCACGGGGGGAGCCGCCCGGCGACGGGATGAATCGTACACACGGCGGCCCGGTCCCTGTCCACCCGTGACGCGCGATTCGGTGGTCGGGACGGCGCGGCGAATTTCGGCTTCTCCCCACCTCGGCACTCAGGAAGGCATGCGAGTCTTGATACCGCATCAGCCGCGACGACCGACGAACGCTGTGGAGGACCGGTGGCCCAGCCGACCACGCCCGACGCCCCGACGCCGAACGGGGCGGCACCGCAGGCGCCCGCCCCGGTGACCACGCCCGCGCAGGACGCCACCCTGCTGGAGAAGGCGTTGTTCGAGATCAAACGGGTGATCGTCGGCCAGGACCGGATGGTCGAGCGGATGTTCGTCGCGCTGCTCGCCCGCGGCCACTGCCTGCTCGAAGGCGTGCCCGGCGTCGCCAAGACCCTGGCCGTGGAGACCCTCGCCAAGGTCGTCGGCGGGTCCTTCGCCCGGGTGCAGTTCACCCCGGATCTGGTGCCGGCCGACATCATGGGCACCAGGATCTACCGGCAGTCGAGCGAGAAGTTCGACGTGGAGTTGGGCCCGGTCTTCGTCAATTTCCTGCTCGCCGACGAGATCAACCGTGCGCCGGCCAAGGTGCAGTCGGCGCTGCTGGAGGTGATGAGCGAGCGGCAGGTGTCCATCGGCGGCGAGAGCCACCGGGTGCCCGACCCGTTCCTGGTGATGGCCACCCAGAACCCGATCGAGCAGGAGGGCGTCTACCCGCTGCCGGAGGCCCAGCGGGACCGCTTCCTCATGAAGATCGTCGTGGGCTATCCGACCGACGCCGAGGAGCGGGAGATCGTCTACCGGATGGGCGTTGCCGCGCCGGAGCCGACGGCGGTCTTCGACACCCCCGAGTTGATCGCCCTGCAACGCAAGGCCGACCAGGTCTTCGTGCACAACGCGCTTGTCGACTACGCGGTACGTCTGGTGCTGGCCACCCGCGCGCCCGCCGAGCACGGCATGCCGGACGTCGCCCAGCTGATCCAGTACGGCGCCAGCCCGCGCGCCTCGCTCGGTCTGGTCCGGGCCACCCGGGCGCTGGCGCTGCTGCGGGGCCGCGACTACGCCCTGCCGCAGGACGTGCAGGACATCGCCCCGGACATCCTGCGGCACCGGTTGGTGCTCAGCTACGACGCGCTCGCCGACGACGTGCCGGCCGATCACATCGTCCAGCGGGTGATGTCGACCATCCCGCTCCCGTCGGTCGCACCCCGGCAGCAGGCCACCCCGCCGTCGACCGTCCCACCGCCTGGCGCGGGCTGGCCCGGGCAGCGGCCGTGACCTCACCCACCCCTCGACCCGCCCCTCTGGCCGACCGCAGCGAGGCCGTGCTGTCCCGACTCCAGTTGCTGGTCACCCGCAAGCTCGACGGTCTGCTGCAGGGCGACTACGCCGGCCTGCTCCCCGGGCCGGGCAGCGAGGCGGGGGAGTCGCGGGAGTACCGCCCCGGCGACGACGTACGCCGGATGGACTGGCCGGTGACCGCGCGGACCACGACCGCGCACGTGCGGCGGACGGTCGCGGACCGGGAGTTGGAGACCTGGTTGGCCCTGGACCTCTCGGCCAGTCTGGACTTCGGCACCGGGCAGTGGCTCAAGCGGGAGGTGGTGGTGGCGGCCGCCGCTGCCATCACCCACCTGACCGTGCGCGGCGGCAACCGCATCGGCGCGGTGATCGGCACCGGTGGCGGCGCGTCCGCGCCGGCGCGGCGCTGGCGGGGTGGCCCGCCTCCGGCCGGTCCCGGCGCGTTCACCCGCCTGCCGGCCCGCTCCGGTCGCAAGGAGGCGCAGGGCCTGCTGCGTACCGTCGCCCGTACGGCGATCCAGCCCGGTCGAGGTGACCTGGGAGCACTCGTCGACATGCTCAACCGCCCGCCTCGGCGGCGCGGGGTGGCCGTGGTGGTCTCGGATTTCCTGGCACCGGCCGAGCAGTGGGCCCGGCCCATGCGCAAGCTGCGCGTACGGCACGACGTGCTGGCGATCGAGGTGGTCGACCCGCGTGAGCTGGAGCTGCCCGACGTGGGGGTGCTGCCGGTGGTCGACCCGGAGAGCGGTGAGCTGCACGAGGTGCAGACCGCGGACCCCCGGCTGCGGCAGCGCTACGCCGAGGCCGCAGCCGCCCAACGGGCCACGATCGCCGCCGCGCTGCGCGGTGCCGGCGCGGCCCACCTGCGTCTGCGTACGGACCGAGACTGGCTGCTGGACATGGTGCGTTTCGTGGCCGCGCAGCGGCACGCGCGTACCCGGGGGACGACACGATGATCCGTTTTCTGCAACCGTGGTGGCTGCTGGCCGTGCTGCCGGTGCTGGCGCTCGCCGCGTTCTACGTGTGGCGGCAGTTGCACCGCCGGGCGTACGCGATGCGGTTCACCAACGTGGACCTGCTGCGTACCGTCGCGCCGAAGGGCCTCGGCTGGCGGCGGCACGTCCCGGCGACCGCGTTCCTGCTCTGCCTACTGGTGCTCGCCACGGCCCTGGCTCGGCCGGCGATGGACACCAAGGAGCCGCTGGAGCGGGCGACCGTGATGCTCGCCATCGACGTGTCGCTGTCGATGCAGGCCGACGACGTGGCGCCGAACCGGTTGGAGGCCGCGCAGGAGGCGGCGAAGCAGTTCGTGGCCGAGCTGCCGGAGAGCTACAACCTGGGCCTCGTTTCGTTCGCCAAGGCGGCGAACGTGCTGGTGCCGCCGGGCAAGGACCGGGACGCGGTGACCGCCGCGATCGAGGGTCTGGTGCTGGCCGAGGCGACCGCGACGGGCGAGGCGGTGTTCACCTGCCTGGAGGCGATCCGGTCGGTTCCGGCCGACGGTGCGGCGGGTGTCCCACCGGCGCGGATCGTGCTGCTGTCGGACGGTTTCCGGACCTCCGGCCGGTCGGTGGAGGAGGCGGCCGCCGCCGCGCAGGCGGCCAACGTGCCGGTCTCCACCATCGCGTTCGGCACGGACACGGGTCAGGTCGACATCGGCGGGCAGCTCCAGCGGGTGCCGGTGGACCGGCTGGCCCTCGCCGAGCTGGCCGAGACCACCGAGGGCTACTTCTACGAGGCTGCCTCGGTGAGCGAGCTGAAGCAGGTCTACCAGGACATGGGCAGCTCGATCGGTTTTCGCACCGAGCCGCGCGAGGTGACGCAGTGGTACGCCGGGGTGGCGCTGCTGCTGGCGCTCTGCGCCGGCGCGCTCAGCCTGCTCTGGTCGTCGCGGATGCTCTGACCGAAGGCCGGGTCAGCGGATGACCTGAGCCGACCGGGTCAGCAACGGCCAGGGGAGGGACGGCCGGTGGTGGTCAGTGACCGCCGCCGGCCAGGACGAAGACGACGGCCACCCAGACGGCGGCGAGGGTGAAGCCCAGCGGGGCGACGTAGCGGCTCATGACAACTCCGAGTGGCGGCTGGACGGTCCGCGTGCGGGGGCGGACCGCAGGGGGTGGGGACGCGCACACGAAGTCGTGACCGGGCGGCTCCCGGCGACCGTCCGGTGACCGGACGGTGCGGCACACACCACGGCGTTCGCCGAGGTGGTGGGGGAGCGGAGCGGGGTCAGCTCGCCAGACTGAGTCGTGGCTCAGCGGGGCTGACCATCGGCCCGGCCACGACTGGGAGGATCGCTATCTCGCACAGCGATCACCTCCTGAAAGTCGGCCCGGTCCGAACGTCGATGATCGTACACCTGCGTCGGCGCGGGCACGCACTCGGCCGACCGGCCGGCGAGCGCTCCACCGCCCGGCCGGCGCGACCCGCCGGGGCGGTCCGTCGACCCGCTCCGGCGACCCGTACGCACCACCGTGGCCAGCACCGCGGCCAGCAGCGGCAGCCAGCAGCACCGGGCCAGCAGCCACCCCGGACCGTCCGGTGCGGTGTGCAGCCCGGGTAGGGGCAGGCCGCCTCGTGCGGTGAGCGCGGTCACCCCGACCAGCACCGGTTGGTGCCACAGGTAGATCCGCACGGCATCGCTGTTCAACCTGCCCACCACCCGCGCGGGCAGCGGTCGGGCCAGCAACCGCTCCCACCCTGGTCGGGCCAGCAGGCCCACCCCGACCTGGGTGACCGCGAGCGCCACCGCCAGCAGCGACGGCGGGTTGAGGTTGGACACCCCGGCCCCGGGCACCCCGACCGCGCTGACCGGGTAACCCGCCGCCAGCAGCACGGCCAGCGTGACGCCCCCGCCCGCCGCCAGCAGGGCGGCCGTCCGCCGTCCACCCAGCCGCCCGTCGGCGTACGCCAGGCCGAGCAGGTACGGCACCGACCAGGCCGCCACCACGCTGACCGGCGGCACGGTGACACCGTCCGGCAGCAGACGGACCACGAGGTCGCTCACCGCCACCACGGCCACCGCCGGCAGCGCGCAGCGTGTGACCCCCCATCGGCGTACGGCCGCGCGCAGCGGGCCGCTCGACGCGACGAGGAGCAGCAGCGGCGCCAGGAACCACAGCGGACTGACCGCGAGCCGCAGCCCCACGGCGAGCGTGTCGTCCGGTGCCCCCGCCACCGTGGCGGCCAGCAACACCGCGGCACCCGTGCCGAGCAGCGCCACCGCGGGCAGCAGCAGCCGACGCGTCCGGCGGGCCAGCCAGCCGCCCCACCCGCCCCGGTGCCCGGCCAGCGACCGTGCCGAGCCGAAGCCGGCGGCGAAGAAGAACAGGCCGAGCGTCTGCAACACCCAGGTGACCGGGGCCAGGCCGGGCAGCGTGGCCAACGGACTGGCCTGGTGCAGGCCGCCGTCCCCCGCCAGCACCAGACCGGTGACCAGCCAGTGCCCGAGCACGACCCCACCGATCGCGTACGCCCGCAGCGCGTCGACCGCCCGGTCGCGGTTCACCGCGCCTCCTCGACCGGCCCGGTGCCCAGCACGACCTCCGCGAGCGCGCCCAGCGTGGCGCTGCCCGTCGCCAGGTAGCCGTCGTGCCCGGACACCCCGTCCACCGGCAGCGGCCGGGCGCCGAACGCCGGGTCGCCCGGGCGACGCCCGTACCCGAGATCGGGCAGCCGCACCCCCGGCACCCGGCGGATCCAGTCGGAGGACGCCTCGGCCGCCCAGAACCGCAGGCCGTCGCGCAACTCGTCGGCCCGCTGCACCCCCGCGCCGACACCGCCGAGGCTCACCACGTCGCCGACCTGCGCCGGGGCGTGCGCCGCCGCGAGCGCCGCCACCAGCGCCCCGTAGCTGTGCCCGATCACCGTGATCGTCGCGGTGGGACGCCGCGTCGCCAGCTCCCGCAGCAGTCCGGCCAGCCCGACCGCCCCGCGCCGGGCGCTCGCGTCGCTGACGGCGGCCACCACCCCGTCGGGCGGGTCGTAGCCGAGCCAGGCCAGCACCGCGACCCGCGCCGACGGGTCGGTCGAGCGCAGCCGCCGATACAGCTGCGCGGCCTGTACCGCCGGCGCGCGCCCGGCCACCCCGCCCAGCCCCCGGTCGAAGTCGGCGAGCGTGCTGCCCACCCCCGGCACCAGCACCGCGATCCGGTCCGCGTCGGCCAGGTCGCCGAGCACCTCCACCGCGCGGCCGTCACCGCGCGCGTCGAAGGTCAGGAACCGGCGTCCGTCGGCCACCCAGTCCGCGTACGGGTGGCCGGCCGCGCGCATCGCCGCCGCCGTCACCGGGTACGCCTCGACGAACCCCGCAGCCGCGACCGGCTCCGGTCTGCTGGGCAGAATCAGGTTCACGCCGAGCAGTGCGCTCAGCGCCACACGGGCGGCACCTCGTCGTCGCATGCGCGTTCTCCCCTTCCGGAATGTCGTCCGGAGGGAGAGTGCGGTGGCGTACGGGTCGCGGGCGTCGTGCCGGGGAGCCGCCTTGCGGGTGGCTCTCCGGTGCTACTCGCCGGCGGCGACCAGACCGGTCTCGTACGCCAGCACCACGGCCTGGGCCCGGTCACGCAGCCCCAGCTTGGCGAGGATTCGCCCGACGTGCGTCTTCACCGTCTGCTCGGCCACCACCAGGTCGCCGGCGATCTCCGCGTTGTTGCGGCCCCGGGCGATCAACCGCAGCACCTCGGTCTCACGGGGGGTCAGCCCGGCCAGGTCGGTGGGGCGGGGCCGGCGGCGGTCCGGGCGGGCCGCGAACTCGGCGATCAGCCGGCGGGTGACCGCCGGGGCGAGCAGCGCGTCCCCGGCCGCCACCACCCGTACCGCCTGCACCAGATCGGCCGCCGGGGCGTCCTTGAGCAGGAAGCCGCTGGCACCGGCCCGCAGCGCCTCGTACACGTAGTCGTCGAGGTCGAACGTCGTGAGGATGAGCACCCGGGGGCGCTGTGCCGACCGGTCACCCAGCAGCTTGCGGGTGGCCTCCAACCCGTCCAGGACCGGCATCCGCACGTCCATCAGCACCACGTCCGGGTCGAGCCGGCGGGCGGCGGCCACGGCCTGCGCGCCGTCGGCGGCATCGCCCACCACGAGCAGGTCCGGCTGGGCGGCGAGCAGCGCGCCGAAGCCCTGACGGACCATCGCCTGGTCGTCGGCGATCAGCACCTTGATCATGCGTCTGCGCTCCCCACCTCGTACGGCAGTTCGGCCACCACGGCGTACCCGCCGTTAGGCAACGGTCCGGCGGTGAACGTACCGCCCAGCGAGGTCGCGCGCTCCCGCATGCCGGTCAGCCCGTGTCCCGGGCTGCCGTCGACGGTCGGTCGGACGTCGGGCGGGGAGTTGTCGACGCGTACTCCCAGACCGGACGGACCGGAACGGACGGTGACGCGCACCGCGGCGCCGGGCGCGTGTCGGGCCGCGTTCGCCAGGCCCTCCTGGACGATGCGGTACGCGGCCAGGCCGACCGGTGCGGGCACCGGCCCCGACGGGCCGGCTTCCAGGGTGACCGGCAGCCCGGCACGACGGGCCGCGTCCACCATCGCGCCCAGGTCGGCCAGGTCGGGTTGCGGGGTGGTCTGCGGCCCGCTGGCCTCGCTGCGGAGCACCCCCAGCAGCCGCCGCATGTCGGTCAGCGCGTCGCGGGCCGAGCCGGCGATGGCGACGAACTCCGCGGCGGCGGGGGCGGGCACGTCGCCGAGTCGGTACGGCGCGGTCTCGGCCTGCACGGCGATCAGCGACATGTGGTGCGCCACCACGTCGTGCAGCTCGCGGGCGATCCGGGTGCGTTCCTCCAGGACGGCGCGACGCTCCTGCTCCCGCTCGCTCAGCTCGGTCTGCGCCGCCAGAGCCCGCCGGGACAACCTGTTGTGTCGGTACAGGTCGCCGACGATCGCCAGCGCGCCGAACAGCAGCAGGACAGGCACCCGGTTGTCGGGGTGGACCAGAGTGAACACCGGCACCGTGCTGATCGCCACCACCCAGGCCAGCACCGGCCGGTCGACCCGCGCGACGACCACCGCCAGCACCGCGACCGACCCGAGCGCCAGCGGCGGGGTCCACGGCCAGGCCTGGTCGGCGGGCGCGTTGAACGTGCACACCAGCAGAGCCACCACCGTCAGCCGCCAGGCCAGCAGCGGAAACCGGGGCAGCGCCAGCAGCGGCGCCACGGTCATCGCCGCGAACAGCAGCGCGACCGGCGTCGGCAGGCCCCACTCGCTCTCCACGGTCAGCGTGATGAGGAACAGGCCCAGCGCGGCGAGCAGCCCCACCGGGGCGGCGTAGCGGGCCAGCCTGGGCCACCGGGCCAGCACCGACCGTTCGGGTGGGGCGTCCAGGCCCCACAGGGTCTGCCGCAGGGCGCCGAGGGTCACGGCGATCGGTTGCCGGCTCACCACCCGGAGGCTACGGGCCGAGGGCGCCACCAGGCGTGCCCCCGCAGGTTGATCCCCACGTCGTACCTTGGTGGGACGCCACACCCGTTAGCGCTTACTTGCGGGTAACGCCTAGGCTCCGAGCCGTCCGTGCTGTGCACTCGCAAGGAGGAACCGTGGCCCGTACCGTGCTGGTGACCGGTGGCAACCGGGGAATCGGCCTGGCCATCGCGCAGGCCTTCGCCAAGCAGGGCGACCGGGTGGCGGTCACCCACCGCAGCGGCGAGGCCCCCGACGGGCTGTTCGGTGTACGGGCCGACGTCACCGACGCGGCCTCGCTCGACGCCGCGTTCACCGCCGTCGAGGCCGAGCTGGGCCCGGTCGAGGTGGTCGTCGCCAACGCCGGCATGACCGACGACACGCTGCTGCTGCGGATGTCCGAGGAGCAGTTCACCACCGTGGTCGACACCAACCTCACCGGCGCTTTCCGGGTCGCCAAGCGCGCCTCCGGCAAGATGCTGCGAGCCAAGTGGGGCCGGATGATCTTCATTTCCTCGGTGGTGGGCCTCTCCGGCGGCGCGGGTCAGGTCAACTACGCCGCCAGCAAGGCCGGCCTGGTCGGCGTCGCCCGCTCGATCACCCGCGAGCTGGGCAGCCGCAACATCACCGCGAACGTGGTGGCGCCGGGCTTCATCGACACCGACATGACCGCCGGCCTGTCCGACGACCGCAAGGCGGAAATCCGCAAGTCCATCCCGGCCGGCCGGATGGCCAGCCCGGACGAAGTGGCCGCCGTCGTCACCTGGCTGGCCTCGGACAGCGCCGGGTACGTATCCGGCGCCGTGATCCCGGTCGACGGCGGCCTCGGCATGGGCCACTGACCTTCTCTGACTACGGAGGAAACCCTGCATGTCCGGACTGCTCGCTGGTAAGCGACTGCTCGTCACCGGTGTCATCACCGACGCCTCGATCGCCTTCTCGGTGGCGAAGATCGCCCAGGAGAACGGCGCTCAGGTCGTACTCACCGGCTTCGGCCGGCTCTCCCTGGTCGAGCGGATCGCCAAGCGGCTGCCCGAGCCCGCGCCGGTGATCGAGGTCGACGTGACCAACGCCGAACACCTGGCCAGCCTCGCCGACCGGGTCCGCGAGCACGTCGACGGGCTCGACGGCGTCGTGCACTCGATCGGCTTCGCGCCGCAGAGCTGCCTCGGCGGCGGCTTCCTCGACGCGCCGTGGGAGGACGTGGCGACCGCCCTGCACGTGTCGACCTACTCGTACAAGTCCCTCGCCATGGCGGCCCTGCCGCTGATGTCGGCCGGCGGCGCGGTGGTCGGCCTGACCTTCGACGCCAGCAAGGCGTGGCCGGTCTACGACTGGATGGGCGTGGCCAAGGCCGGCCTGGAGTCCACGTCCCGCTACCTGGCGATGCACCTGGGCAAGCAGGGCATCCGCAGCAACCTGGTCGCCGCCGGACCGCTGCGTACCATCGCCGCCAAGTCGATCCCCGGCTTCGACCAGTTCGAGACCGCCTGGAGCGAGCGCGCCCCGCTCGGCTGGAACCTCACCGACCAGGAGCCCGCCGCGCGGGCCTGCCTGGCGCTGCTCTCCGACTGGTTCTCGGCCACCACCGGCGAGATCGTGCACGTCGACGGCGGCTACCACGCCATCGGCGCCTGACGCTCTCATCGGCGACGCCCCCGAGGGCCGCGCGCGTGACCTACGCGTCCGGACCAGGGGGCGTCGCCGGGCCGTCGTGGGCGAGGGGCAAGAATGACCCCATGGTGTACGACGCGGTGGTGCTGGTGTCCTTCGGCGGGCCCGAACGGCCCGAGGACGTGATGCCGTTCCTGCAGAACGTGACCCGCGGCCGCGGCGTGCCGCCCGAGCGGCTGGCCGAGGTCGCCGAGCACTACCAGCACTTCGGCGGGGTCTCCCCGATCAACCAGCAGAACCGTGAGCTGCTGGCGGCCCTGCGCGCCGACTTCGACGCGAACGGCATCGACCTGCCCGTGTACTGGGGCAACCGCAACTGGGACCCGATGCTCGCCGACACCGTGACCCGGATGCGCGACGACGGCGTGACCCGGGCGCTTGCCTTCGTCACCAGCGCGTACGGCGGCTACTCGTCCTGCCGGCAGTACCAGGAGGACATCGCCGCCGCCCGCGCCGCCGTCGGGCCGGACGCGCCGGTGATCGAGAAGTTGCGGCAGTTCTGGGACCACCCCGGGTTTATCGAGCCGCACGTCGACGCGGTCCGGGCCGCCCTCGCCCAGCTCGACCCCGCGAAGCGGGACACGACCCGACTCGTGTTCACCGCCCACTCCATCCCCACCTCGATGGCGGCCAACGCCGGCCCGCGCGGCGGCCGGTACGAGGCGCAGTTGCGCGAGGCCGCCCGGCTGGTGGCCGAGGCCGCCGCCCCCGACCTGGAGTACGACCTGGTGTGGCAGAGCCGGTCGGGCCCCCCGCACGTACCGTGGCTCGAACCCGACATCAACGACCACCTCGGCGTGCTCGCCGAGGGCGGCACCACCGGCGTGGTGGTCAGCCCGATCGGGTTCGTCTCCGACCACCTGGAAGTCGTGTGGGACCTCGACACCGAGGCCCTGGAGACCGCCAAGCAGCTCGGCCTGGACTTCGTCCGGGCCGGCACCCCGGGCACCGACCCGCGCTTCGTGACCATGATCCGTGAGTTGGTCATTGAACGCACCGACCCGGACGGCGCGCAGCTGCGCCGTCGCCTCGGCGACCTGCCAATGTGGGACACCTGCCCCACCGTCTGCTGTGTACCGACCCGTCGACCGACGCCTGCTGGGGGCACCGATGCATGACCGCAAGCCCGTGCAGAGCTGGCTCACCGACATGGACGGCGTGCTGGTGCACGAGGGTCAGCCGGTGCCCGGAGCGCCGGAGTTCATCAACCGGATGCGCGCCTCCGGCAAGCCGTTCCTGGTGCTGACCAACAACTCGATCTATACGCCGCGTGACCTCACCGCCCGGTTGAGCCGGATGGGGCTGGACGTTCCGGAGGAGTCGATCTGGTCGTCCGCGCTGGCCACCGGCCAGTTCCTCGCCGACCAACGCCCGGGTGGAACCGCGTACGTCATCGGTGAGGCCGGCCTGACCACGGCGCTGCACGCGGTCGGGTACGTGCTCACCGACTTCGCCCCGGACTACGTGGTGCTCGGCGAGACCCGCACCTACAGCTTCGAGGCGATCACCAAGGCGGTCCGGCTGATCAACGACGGGGCCCGCTTCATCTGCACCAACCCCGACGTCACCGGCCCGTCCGTGGAAGGCGCGTTGCCGGCCGCCGGCTCGGTCGCCGCCATGATCTCCAAGGCGACCGGGGTGGAGCCGTACTTCGTCGGCAAGCCCAACCCGATGATGATGCGATCGGCGCTGAACACGATCAACGCGCACTCGGAGACCACCGCCATGATCGGCGACCGGATGGACACCGACATCCTCTGCGGCCTGGAGGCCGGGCTGGAGACCATCCTGGTGCTCACCGGCATCAGCAGCCGCACCGAGGCCGAGCGGTACCCGTACCGCCCGTCCCGCATCATCAACTCGGTCGCGGACCTGCTCGACGAGATCTGACGACCGCGCCGCGCGGCGGCGCACCGTGCGGTCCGACGGCGGCGTCGTGCGGCCAGACGGCCGTGCCGTCCAACGGCTGTGCGGTCCGACGGCTGTGCGGTCCGACGGCTGTGCGGTCCGACGGCGGCGGGGGCGTGGGTGGGTGAGACGTCCTTTGCTCTGCTTCAGCGGAGGAAACGCTCGTGGCCTTCCGGTGTCGCCTTGGTTGAAGCAGAGCAAAGGACGCGTGCAGAGCGCCGGGCGGGTGGCAGAGCGGCAGGCCGGGTGCAGAGCGCTGGGCGGGTGGCAGAGCGGCAGGCCGGGTGCAGAGCGCAGGACGCGAGCAGAGCCATGGGCGTCTCCGGACGCGACCAGGGCTGAGATCGGGCGTACCCCAGCCCCGACGTGATGGCCTTCTGGATCAAGCGACCGGCGGAGCCGCAGCGTCGCCGGACCGGGTCAGGGACGTAGGGGTGCGTTGCAGGCGGCTACCAGTGCCTGGCGGCAGGCCGTGGTGAGAGGGCGGAGCGCGGCGTCGCGCTGCTGGGCCTCGTAGTTGTTGATGGCGCCACCGGGAGCGGCGTGCCCGGCCAGCGCGAGCACCCGGTCCAGCACGGCGGCCCGGGCGAACAGCCGGCGCGCCCGTGGGTCGAAGCCGGGCGGCAGGTCGGTGGCGCCGTCGGGGCGGCGCAGAGCGGCCAGCGCGCCGGCCAACTCGGGCCGCCACTGCGCCACGTCGAGCCGGGTCAGCGCGGCCGTCGTCTCGGCCAGAGCGGCGGCCAGCTCGGCCTCCGCCTCGGCGGCGCCGGGCAGCGACAACGAGGCGGCCGGAGCGTCGGCCGGCAGCGGGTACACCCGCCACAGCACCGTCTCGAAACAGTCCCCGGAGCCGGAGGTGTGACTACGCACGTGTGGGATCAGGCCCAGCCCGCCAGCCACCACCGCCTCACCCGCCACCAGCGCCGCCCCGGCGAAGTCCCCGGGACCGGGAAGGCCCCGCGGGTCACCCGGCGCGGGCAGCACCAGCCGGATCTCGTCGGGGGAGAGCTTGGCCAGGGTGGGCAGCGCGGCACCCAGCGGGACGTCGGTCCAGGTGCCGGGGGCGTCCGCGACGAGGTGCTCCTCGTCACCGGCGATGGCGTCGGCGACCTCGTCGTACGGCACCAGCCCGGCGCGCCACGCGCGCACCCAGGCAACGAACCGGCTCGACCGGCGCGGCGCAAGCGTGGCCGCGCCCGTTGCGGGGGTGGACATGCCGAAAGGGTACGTGGTGATCGGTGGCCCTGTCTCGGCTGCCGCTCCGGCCGCCCTGCCTGCCCCGAACTGCCCCCTTCGCCCCATCCGCTGCCCGTCCTGCCCCGCCGGTCCCCGCTGTGCTCACGCGGGGACGGTGTGTCGGAGTGAGCGCGTCGGTGGTGGGGGTTAGCGTGATCGACATGGCGGGGCGATACGGCGAGGACGTGCTGGCCGGAGACTGGCGGCGACGAAAGGTCACCCCCGAGGTGGACGCCGAACCGGATCTCGTGGTCGAGGATGCCGACTCCGGGTTCTGTGGAGCGGTGGTGGGCTTCGAGGCCGGCGCGGTGGTGTTGGAGGACCGGCACGGTAAGCGGCGCAACTTCCCGCTGCTGCCGGCGGCATTCCTGCTCGACGGCCGGCCGGTGACGCTGCGCCGCCCGAGCCGCGCGCCGGTGCCGGCGGCCCGCCGACGGACCGCGTCCGGTTCGGTGGCCGTGGACAACGTCCGCGCCCAGGTGGCGAAGGCCAGCCGGATCTGGGTCGAGGGCATCCACGACGCCGCGCTGGTCGAGCGCATCTGGGGCGACGACCTGCGGATCGAGGGCGTGGTCGTGGAGCCGCTGGACGGCATCGACGATCTGGACGCATCCGTTCGCGACTTCGGCCCCGGCCCGACCCGACGACTCGGCGTACTCGTCGACCACCTGGTGCCGGGCAGCAAGGAGAGCCGGATCGTCGCCCGGGTGACCTCGCCGTACGTGCTGGTGACCGGCCACCCCTACGTGGACGTGTGGCAGGCGGTCAAGCCGGCGGCGTTGGGCATCGCGGCCTGGCCGGTGGTGCCGCCGGGGCGGCCGTGGAAGGAGGGGGTCTGCGCGGCCCTCGGGGTGGCCGAGCCGGCCGACATGTGGCGGCACATCCTGTCCCGGGTGAACAGCTTCGCCGACGTCGAGACCCCGCTGATCAACGCCATGGAGCGCCTGATCGACTTCGTCACCGAGCCAGCCTGACCCACCGCCCGGCCCAGCCGCCCGCACGATCCGCTCAGTTTCGGTAATGTTGCTGCCTCACCGCGCGACGAGGCAGCAACATCAGTGATATTGCGCGGATCTTGGACCGGTGGTGGGCGGGCGCGTGGCTCAGGGCTCCTGGTCGGGGGTGCGGGTGTAGACGAAGGTGGCGATGTCCAGGGCGACCGCCCGGCCCCGCTCGTCGCGTCGGACCGTGAGGATCTCGCCGTCCTGGTCACCCGCCCGACCCCGCCAGCGGTCCGGGCCTTCGATGACGAAGCGGAGGTCCGGCGCGCCGATCGGGCCGGCGTGCAGGTCCCCGGCGGGGTCTGCGGTCACCTCGATCTCGGTGCCCATCCACCACCAGCGGCCGGTCAGCTCAGCCAACTCGGCGGGCGGGGCGGTGGCGGCCGGCCGCCACGGGGTGAGCGGTGCGGGTTCGCGGTCCAGTACGAGGGTGAGCAGTCGCCGGCTGAGCGCGCCGAGGCCGCCGGTGCGCAGGCCGTACGAGTTGGCGAAGCCGACCACGGCGGTGCGGGTGGGCCGGTGCACGGCCAACGAGGCGATGTAGCCGGGCATCGATCCGCCGTGCCCGACGAACACGCGGTCGCCTTCGCGGAGGAGTTCCAGTCCGAGACCGTGACCGTGCCTCCACGCCTCCAGGTCGCTGATCACCACGGGGGTGCACATCTCGGTAAGCGTTTCGGCGGCCAGCACCGACGGGTCGGGGTCGGCCAGGAACGCGGCCCAGCGGCCCAGGTCCTCGATCGTCGACCAGAGCTGCCCGGCGGGGGCCATCGCGCCGGTGTCGGTGCGGGGCTCCTCGCGCAGCGTGTCGTGCCAGGGGTGGACGACGTAGCCGCGGGCGTACGGCTCGGTGGCCGCGTACGTGGTGCGCCGCATGCCGAGCGGGTCGAGGACGCGGGTGTTGAGCAGATCGGCCCAGGGTGTGCCGGTGAGCCGTTCGAGGAGGCCGCCGAGCAGCCCGTACGCCAGGTTGGAGTAGTGGTATGTGGCGTGCGGCGGGTAGGCGATCTTGTCGAGGCTGACCCCGGCGAGCAGGGTGGTGAGGTCGACGCCCGCGGCCCGCTCCCACCAGTCGCCCTCGGGTTCACGCTGGATGCCGCTGGCGTGCCCGAGCAGTTGGCGCAGCGTCAGCGAGCCGACCCCCGTGCCCGGCAGGTGCTCCTCCAACGGGTCGTCGACGGTGAGCCGACCCGCGTCGCGCAACTGCATGATCAGGGTCGCGGTCATGGTCTTGCTGATCGAGCCCAGCCGGTACTGCAGGTCGACGGCCGGGCGGGGGTGTTCGCCGGCGGGGGCCACGTGCACCAGCGTGCCGTCGCGGACCACGCCCAGCACCAGCGACGGGGCACGGCCCTCGGCCTGCGCCTGGGCGACCCGGGTGTCGATCTGTCGGGCGGTCTCGGCTAGCAGCGTCAACGGGATCTCCTCGGGTCGGGCCACCGTCGGGTGGTGTTCCGGTGGGCCGGAAAGGGTCTCGCCGAGCCTACTGATCTTCGCGGGGAGGCCGCGCGAGCATTTGCGTGTCACGATCGTGGTGTGGACGCCGTAATGTGGATCGTTCTGGGTGTGGTGCTGGCGGTCGCCGAGATCTTCACGACGACCCTGTTTCTGATCATGTTCGGGGTCGGCGCGTTCGCCGCCGCGGGCGCTGCCGCTCTGGGAGCACCGGTCGCCGTGCAGGCCCTGGTCTTCGCGGTGGTGTCCGCCCTGAGCCTGGTGGTGGTCCGGCCGGTGATCAAGCGGCACGGCCGGTCGGCGCTGGAGAGCGGCGAGCAGCCGTTCGGCGTGGAGGCGATCGAGGGCTCCACGGCCCTGGTGCTGGAGCGGGTGGACGCCGACCACGGCCTCGTCAAGATCGACGGGGAGATGTGGAGCGCCCGGCCGTACGACACGACGCAGACTTTCGAGCCCGGTGAGCGGGTTCGGGTGATAAAGGTCCGGGGCGCTACCGCCCTGGTGTGGCAGGACGATGTTTCTTCCGCCGGCGAGCTGCCGGAAGCGAGAGGGTGAACGGGATGACGATAGTCGGGGTGCTGATCATCGCGGTGGCGTTGATCGCCGTGATAACGCTGGCCAAGGCGGTGCGGATCGTGCCGCAGCAGCGCCAGGACGTGGTGGAACGGCTCGGTAAGTACAAGCGCACCCTCAACCCCGGCCTCAACCTGCTGGTGCCGTTCATCGACGCCGTACGCACCAAGGTCGACATGCGGGAGCAGGTCGTCAGCTTCCCGCCGCAGCCGGTGATCACCTCGGACAACCTGGTGGTCTCGATCGACACGGTTCTCTACTTCAAGGTGGTCGACTCGGTCCGGGCGACCTACGAGATCTCCAGCTTCCTGCAGGCCATCGAGCAGCTCACCGTCACCACGCTGCGGAACGTGATCGGCTCGCTCGACCTGGAGCGGGCGCTGACCAGCCGGGACGAGATCAACCGGCACCTGTCCGGCGTGCTGGACGAGACGACCGGCCGCTGGGGCATCAAGGTGACCCGGGTCGAGATCAAGGCGATCGAGCCCCCGGCCAGCATCCGTGACTCGATGGAGAAGCAGATGCGCGCCGAGCGGGACCGCCGCGCGGCGATCCTGACCGCCGAGGGGCACAAGCAGTCGGTGATCCTCACCGCCGAGGGTGACAAGCAGTCGGCGGTGTTGCGGGCCGACGGTGACCGGCAGGCCCGGATCCTGCAGGCCGAGGGTCAGGCGAAGGCGATCCGGACGGTCTTCGACGCGATCCACCAGGCCAACCCGAGCCAGAAGGTGCTCGCCTACCAGTACCTGCAGGCTCTGCCGCAGATCGCCCAGGGTAGCGCCAACAAGGTCTGGATCATCCCGGCCGAGCTGACCAAGGCCCTGGAGGGCATGGGTGGCGCGCTCGGTGGGCTGAGCCAGATGGTGGGGGATCTGCCCTCGCCGGAGGCTGCCGACCACGCGAGCCAGGTGGAGCGCGAGGCCGCGGAGGCGGCGCAGGCCGCGGCGGACGCCGCCCAGCAGATCCACGACGAGGTACGCGTCGCCGAGGCGCAGGCCACCGGCGGCAACAAGCCGCAGGGGTTGCCCGCGCCGGAGCCGGTCACCCCGGACAGCCTGGTCAACGACCCGACCGACCAGCGCGAGCGCGGCTGATCCGGTACGTGCCGCCGGCCGCGCGGCGCGGAGGCGGCGCTCGGTCGACGGCGGTCGTCAGCCGCCCGGCCGGATAAATGCGAGAAAGGCTCATGGGGCGCTCCGACGCCTGCCACGATCGGTCCTAGGACGGGTGGTGACCAGGCAATCGGGGCGCCCCGGCGCGTCTCGCACCGCTCGTGGACGAGCGAGGTGACGCATGAAGGATCCGGCGAATCGGATGTGGTCCTCGGCCCCGGTGCCCGGCGCGCACGATCCCGTCGCACCCCTGGGCTCCCGGCGCAGCGGCGGCGGCTTCGGTGTGCTGCCCTTCGTCGGCGAGCCCACCCCGCTCGCACCGGCCACGAACGCCAGTTGGGCCTGGTCGGTACGCCGGTTCGCGCGGGCCGCGGTGTGGCTGCTGCCCGCGTACGCCATCCTCTACGGCGCGGTGGCGATGGCCAGTGACGGCGGCATGGGCAATGACCCCTATCCCGCCGACGGCCAGGCGGTGTACCTGATCGGCTGGGTGGCCGCGGTCTGGCTCGGCCTGCTCGCGCTGCTGGCCCTCACCGGCCTGCTGGCCGCGACGCGCAGCCGCCGGGTGGCCGCCGCCGGCCTGCTGGTGAGCATCGCCGGCACGGTGCTGATGCTGCCGTTCGCCGGGTTCGAGGAGCAGACGCCGGTCTTCGGCACCACCGCGCGGTCGCTGGTCCTGCTCGGCGCGACCTTCTACAGCGTCGGGTGGTTCCTCACCGGATGGGCGGTGGCCCGCTCTGGCACCTTCAGCCTCGGCGACGGAGTAATGCTGATCATCGCCGCGCCGCTGCTCGGCCTGGGTGGCGCGCTGATCGGGTCGCTCCAGACCTTCGGTGCGATCTTCGTGCTGATCGCCGGCATCGGCATCGGCTACCGCAGCGGCCGCCTGATGCCCCGCGAAACCGTCCACGACGCGGCCAACGCCAGCCTCTCCACACCCCCAACCCCCTAACCCGGCCGGCCGCCCCGCCGCGCCGCCCGCCCCGCGCCGCCCCGCGCGCCGATGCCGTTGATCATGAAGTTATTGCGCTCTGCCTCGGCGTGGCGTGGCAATAACTTCATGATCAACGCGGTCTGGCGTGGGTGAGTTGGCTGATGGGGGGCCGTGAAGTTGCTGACAATCGGGCTGCGGGGGTGGTCGGTTGGCGTTATTTGTGGCAATCCTGGGTTGCATGGCCGCCCCTCGCTCGCCGCTGTCGCGGCTGTTCACCGTGCTGCTCGCCGGCTTGCTGGCCGGGTTGGTCCTGGCCGTCGCGGCGCTGCCGGGCAACCTGCTGGTCGGGTTGGCCGCGCGCGCCGCGATCGGGTCGTACGCCGCGCTGCCCGACGCGCTGCGCACCCCGGCCACGCCGCAGCGCTCCTACCTCTACGCCAACGACGGCAAGACGCTGCTCACCACGTTCTACGACGTGAACCGCACCGACGTCGCGTTGGCGGACATCGCCCCGGTCATGCGGCAGGCGATCGTGGCGGCCGAGGACCGGCGGTTCTACGACCACGGCGGCGCGGACCTGCGGGGCCTGGCCCGCGCGCTCATCGCCAACGTCAAGGGCGGCGGCACCGAGCAGGGCGGCTCCACGCTGACCATGCAGTACGTCCGCAACGTCCTCAAGACCGACCCGACCCGCACCGCCCAGGAGCGCGCCGCCGCCACCGACCCCACCGTCGGGCGCAAGCTCCAGGAGATCCGGTACGCGGGCGCGTTGGACAAGAGCCTCGGCAAGGACGAGATCCTCGGCCGGTACCTGAACATCGCCTACTTCGGCGCTGGCGCGTACGGGATCGCGGCGGCCAGCCAGCGCTACTTCGGCAAGCCCCCCGCACAGTTGACCCTCGCCGAGTCGGCGCTGCTCGCCGGACTGGTGCAGTCCCCGGACGCGTACAGCCCCATCGGCGGCGACAAGGACGAGGCGCTGGCCCGTCGCTCGTACGTGTTGGACTCGATGGTCGCCACCGGCGCGATCACCGCCGCGCAGGCCGCCCAGGCCAAGGTCGAGCCGCTGGCCCTGCACCCCACCGCGCAGCCCAACGGCTGCACCGCCGTCGCGCAGGGCCACGACGACTGGGGCTACTTCTGCGACTACCTGCGTCAGTGGTGGCTGACCCAGCCGGCCTTCGGCGCGACCCCCGCCGAGCGCGAGCAGGCCCTGCGCTCGGGCGGCTACACCGTCGTCACGTCGCTCGACCCGAAGATCCAGGCCACCGCGCAGCAGCAGGCCACCAAGGTCTACGGGTACGACAACAAGCACGCCCTGCCGATCGCCGCCGTCCAGCCGGGCACCGGTCGGGTGCTGGCGATGGCGGTCAACAGGCACTACAGCCTCGCCGACAACCCGGCCGGGCAGGCGAACTACCCGAACACCGTCAACCCGCTGATCTCCGGTGGGGCCAGCGTCGACGGGTACCAGGCGGGCTCGACGTTCAAGCTGTTCACCATGCTCGCGGCGCTGGAGTCGGGCCGTACGCTCTCCACCGGCTTCGACGCCCCCGCCAAGCTGCCCACCCGCTACCCGGCCGAGGGGCCGGGCAGTTGTGACGGCCACTGGTGCCCGGCGAACGCCAACCCGGCGTGGATGGACGGGTACCGGATGATGTGGGACGGCTTCGGCCGTTCGGTGAACACCTACTTCGTCTGGCTGGCCGAGCAGGTGGGCCAGGACAAGGTGGTCGAGATGGCGCAGCGGCTCGGCATCACGTTCCGCGCCGACACCGACGCCGCCTTCGCGAAGAACAACGCCGCGAACTGGGGATCGTTCACCCTCGGCGTGGCCGCCACCACCCCGCTCGACCTCGCCAACGCGTACGCCACGGTGGCCGCCGAGGGCACCTACTGCACGCCGGTGCCGGTGGTCTCGGTGACCGACGCGAAGGGCGTGAAGGTGCCCGTCGGCCAGCCGTCCTGCAAGCGCGTCGTCGACCCCGACGTGGCCCGTGCCGCGACCGACGCGGCCCGCTGCCCGGTGGGCCAGCAGTCGCCGTACGGGCAGTGCAACGGCGGCACCGCCACCGGTGTGAACGACATCCTCGACGGCCGGCCGGTGGCGGGTAAGACGGGTAGCTCGGAGGAGAACGCCACCGAGACGTTCGTCGGCTTCACTCCGCAGGTGGCCGTCGCCGGCATCGCGGCCAACCCCGACGACCCGGCCGACTCGGTGGGTTCCGCGGTGCAGAGCAAGGTGATCGACGCGGTCGCCCGCGTCATCGCCACAGCGGTGAAGGGTCAGCCGGAGAAGGCGTTCGCCGCGCCCAGCAAGGAGTTGGCCGGCGACCCCCGCCGCCCGGTGGAGCGCCCGGCGGTCCCGAAGCGCGAACAACCCCCGACCGAGGACCCCCTGTCCCCACTGGAACGCTGGCTGAACCGCCGAGGCTGATCCACCCACCCCACCCCACCCCGCCCCCACCCACCCCACCCAGCCGTGCCCGCCCGCCCCACCCAGCCGTGCCCGCCCGCCCCGCCCTCCAGCGCCCCGCCCCGCCCCGCCCGCCCCGCCCTCAACGACCCCGCCGATCTTGCACTTTCGGTTGTCTATTTGCCGTTTCTGTGCGGCTATGTCGCCACAGAAAGTGCAAGATCGCGGGGGCCGGGGGCCGGGGGCCGGGGGCCGGGGGCCGGGGGCCGGGGGTTGGGGGTGGGGGTGGGGGTGGGGGTGGGGGTGGTTAGTGTTCGCGGCGGCGGGGGCGGTAGCTCGCGATCGTTGCCGGGAGACCGCGGCGGATGATGCCGGCCCAGTCGGTGTCGCCGCGCAGGACCGCCGCAGCGGTCTTGCGGGCCTGCTCGGCGGTGAAGTGCGGCGGCAGCATCAGTTCGGCCGGGTCGACGAGCGCGTTGATGACCACCGGCCGGTCGGCGCTGAGCGCACGCTCCCAGACGCCCGGCACCTGCTCCGGCGAGTCGACCAGCTCACCGTGTAACCCGAGCACCTCGGCCCACCGGTGGTAGCCGATGTCCGGGAGTTGCTGGCTGTCTGGGAACATCGGCGTCCCCTCCGAGGAGCGCTGCTCCCAGCTGACGAACGCCAGGTCCCGGTTGTTGAGCACCAGCACCACGAACCGTGGGTCGGCCCAGCCGCGCCAGTACTTCGCCACCGTGATCAGCTCGTTGACGCCGTTCATCTGCATGGCCCCGTCGCCGATCATGGCGATCAGCGGGCGGTCCGGGTGGGCGAACTTGGCGCTCAGCGCGTACGGCATGGCACCGCCCATCGACAGCAGCGTGCCGGAGAGGCTGGCCAGCATGCCGGGTCGGACCTGCACGTGCCGGGCGTACCAGGCGGTCGCGGTGCCGCAGTCCACGGCGAGCATCGCGTCGTCGGGGAGCCGGTCGCTGAGTGTGCTGAACAGCAGTTGCGGGTTGACCGGGTCGGCGCTCTGGCCGGCCAGGTCGTGCTGGGCGCGCCGCCACGCCGAGGTGGACTCGGCGATCTGCGCCCGCCAGGCGGTCGGCCCGGGGCCGGGGCCCAGCTCGTCCAGCAGCGCCCGCAGGGTGGGGCGGGCGTCGCCGGTCAGGTTCACCTCGGTCGGGTAACGCAGGCCGAGCTGCGTGCCGTCCAGGTCGATCTGCACCGCGCGGGCCTGCCCGGGTGGCGGATAGAACTCCGAGTACGGCATGTTGCTGCCCACGATCAGCAGCCGGTCGCAGCCGGTCATGAGCTGCCAGCTCGGGCGGGTGCCGAGTAACCCGATCGCGCCGGTGACCCACGGCTCGCGATGGTCGACGACGGTGAAGCCGAGCAGCGCGGTGGCCACCCCGGCGCCGAGCCGGTGGGCGATCTCGCGTACCTCGTCCTGCGCGCCGAGCGCACCCTGCCCGACCAGCATCGCCACCCGCTCGCCGCCGCGCAGCACCTCGGCGGCACGGCGCAGGTCCGCCGTCGGCGGGACGGTCGGCGTGCTGCTCGGCACGTTGCTGGTGTGGTAGTAACCGTGCTCTTGCGGCGGGTCGGGGATGGCGGGCTCGTCCTGGATGTCCGAGGGGAGCACCAGCGCGGTGACGGTCCGCCGGGACAGCGCCGTCCGACACGCCCGGTCGACCAGGTGGCGGACCTGCGCGGGATGGTCGAGCTGGGCCAGGAACGCCGCCGCCACGTCCTTGTAGAGGGCCAGGAGGTCGACCTCCTGGTAGTAGCCGCCGCCTTCGGCGGTGACCGCCGTGTGCCCGAGCAGGGCGACCACCGGCTGGTGGTCGAGTTTGGCGTCGTACAGGCCGTTGAGCAGGTGGATGGCGCCGGGACCGCTGGTGACCAGCGCGCAGCCGAGTGGACCGCCGCCGTACTTGACGTGCGCGGACGCGGCGAACCCGGCGGTCTCCTCGTGCCGCACCTGGACGAACTGGGCGCGTTCGTTGGTGCGTTGCAGGGCGGACGTGAGGCCGTTGATGCCGTCGCCGGGATAGCCGAAGTACCGGCGTACGCCCCAACTGAACAGGCGGGAGACGATGTGGTCCGCGACGGTCGGACGCCGGGGCAGGGTGCCCCCTTCGGCCGGTGCCGTGTGCTCTGCGCTCACCTGGCTGGTCCTTCCCGTCGCGTCCGGTACACCACCGGTCGTTCCCCTTCCGGACCGGACAAAACACCGCCGCTGGGCGGACGTCGGGGCGGCTGACGGCCGTCCGGCAGAATCGTCGGGTGCCCGTCCACCAGATCACCGACCCCGACGACGACCGGATCGCCGACTACCGCGCGCTCACCGACGTCGAGCTGCGCACCCGCTGGGAGCCACCGCACGGACTGTTCATCGCCGAAGGTGAGTTGGTGCTGCGCCGCGCGTTACGCGCCGGCTACCCGGCCCGGTCGTACCTGGTCGACGCCAAGCGCGTCGACCAGCTCGCCGACCTGGACACCGGCGACGCGCCCGTCTACGCCGCCACCCAGGACGTGCTGCAACGGGCCACCGGCTTCCACGTACACCGGGGGGTGCTGGCGTCGTTCCACCGCCGTTCGTTGCCGACGGCGGCCGAGGTGCTCGCCGGAGCGCGCCGCGTGGTGATCCTGGAGGACGTCAACAACCACACGAACCTCGGGGCGATCTTCCGGGGCGCCGCCGCGCTGGGCATCGACGGGGTGCTGCTGTCGCCGTCCTGCGCCGACCCGCTCTACCGGCGCAGCGTGCGGGTCAGCATGGGCGAGGTCTTCGCGCTGCCGTACGCCAAGCTCGACCGCTGGCCCGCCGGTCTCGACGAGGTACGCGAGGCGGGGTTCACCGTGCTCGCCATGACGCCGGCGCCGGATGCCGTACCCATGCAGCTGTTGACCCCGGCGCAGCGCGCGCGGGCCGCGCTGCTGCTGGGCGCCGAGGGTCCCGGCCTGACGGCGTCGGCGCAGGCGGCCAGCGACGTGCGGGTGGTCCTTCCGATGCGGCGCGGGGTGGACTCGTTGAACGTCGCCGCCGCGGCGGCCGTGGCGTTCTGGGAACTCGGACGCGGCGATCCGCTTGCATGACCATGCGTTCTGTTGAATAATCTTTCCCGTGTCCAAGGTTCTCACCTCCCTGCCCATCGGCGAACGTGTCGGCATCGCCTTCTCCGGCGGCCTCGACACCTCGGTCGCGGTCGCGTGGATGCGCGACAAGGGCGCCGTCCCCTGCGCGTACACCGCCGACATCGGCCAGTACGACGAGCCCGACATCGGGTCGGTCCCCGGCCGTGCGCTCAGCTACGGCGCCGAGGTCGCCCGACTGGTCGACTGCCGTGCCGCCCTGGTCGAGGAGGGCCTCGCAGCCCTGACCTGCGGCGCCTTCCACATCCGCTCGGGCGGACGCTCGTACTTCAACACCACCCCGCTGGGTCGGGCCGTGACCGGCACCCTGCTGGTCCGCGCGATGATCGCCGACGACGTCCAGATCTGGGGCGACGGCTCGACCTTCAAGGGCAACGACATCGAGCGCTTCTATCGGTACGGCCTGCTGGCCAACCCGATGCTGCGCATCTACAAGCCGTGGCTCGACACCGACTTCGTCACCGAGCTGGGTGGCCGCAAGGAGATGTCGGAGTGGCTGCTGGAGCGCGGCCTGCCCTACCGGGACAGCACCGAGAAGGCGTACTCGACCGACGCCAACATCTGGGGCGCCACGCACGAGGCGAAGACCCTGGAGCACCTCGACACCGGCATCGAGACCGTCAGCCCGATCATGGGCGTCCGCTTCTGGGACCCGTCGGTGGAGATCCCCACCGAGGACGTCACGATCGGGTTCGACCAGGGCCGCCCCGTGACGATCAACGGCAAGGAGTTCGGCAGCGCCGTCGACCTGGTGCTGGAGGCCAACGCCATCGGCGGCCGGCACGGCCTGGGCATGTCCGACCAGATCGAGAACCGGATCATCGAGGCCAAGAGCCGGGGCATCTACGAGGCGCCCGGGATGGCGCTGCTGCACGCCGCGTACGAGCGGCTGGTCAACGCGATCCACAACGAGGACACCCTGGCCAACTACCACAGCGAGGGTCGCCGTCTCGGCCGCCTCATGTACGAGGGCCGTTGGCTGGACCCGCAGGCCCTGATGCTGCGCGAGTCGTTGCAGCGCTGGGTCGGCACGGCGGTCACCGGTGAGGTGACGTTGCGGCTGCGCCGGGGCGAGGACTACTCGATCATCGACACCACCGGCCCGGCGTTCAGCTACCACCCGGACAAGCTGTCGATGGAGCGTACCGAGGACTCGGCGTTCGGTCCGTCGGACCGGATCGGCCAGCTCACCATGCGCAACCTCGACATCGCCGACTCGCGCGCGAAGCTGGAGCAGTACGCGTCCCTCGGTATGGTCGGCGGCTCGCCCACCGACCGGATGATCGGGGCAGCGCAGGCGGCCTCCACCGGCCTGATCGGCGCGATGCCCGAGGGTGGCGCGGAAGCCATCGCCTCCCGGGGCGTCGCCACCGCCGAGGACGAGGCGCTCGACCGCGCGGCGATGGAGTTCGGCGTCGACTGACTTATCGGTACCCGGCAGGTCGGGGTTCAGGGTCACGGACGGTAGCGTGTCGGCCGTGTTCCCTACCGTCCGTGAGGTCCTGGCCCTGGACCCCGTCCGCCACGGCGCTCCGCGCGTGGTCGCCGGGGACGCCGGGCTGGACCGACCGGTCCGCTGGGTGCACGTCGCCGAGGTACCCGACATCGCCACCCTTCTCGGTGGCGGCGAGCTGGTGCTCACCACCGGAATCGGGCTGCCGGGCGACGACGCGGGACTGCGCGCGTTCATCGGCGACCTCGCCGACGTCGGCGTCTCCGGGCTCGTCGTCGAACTGGGCCGCCGCTACGTCAGCGGCGTACCGCGCGTGATGACCGCCGCCGCCGAGCGGCGCGGCCTGCCCCTGGTCGAGCTGCGCCGGGCCACCCCGTTCGTGCGGATCACCGAGGCCGTGCACGCGCTGATCGTCGACGCGCAGCTCACCGAGCTGCGGGCCGCGGAGGAGATCCACCAGCGGTTCACCGACCTCTCCGTCGAGGGCGCCGACGCGGCCGAGGTCATCCGGCAGGCCGCCGAGTTGTCCGGCTGCCCGGTCGTGCTGGAGAACCTGTCCCGGCAGGTCCTCGGGTACGACCCGGCGGGGGAGAGCGCCGAGCTGCTCCTGGACGGCTGGGAGCAGCACTCCCGGCGGATCCGGCCAGCCGGGCGCACCGCGTACGACCCGGACAGCGGCTGGCTGGTGACCGTCGTCGGCGCCCGGGGCCAGGACTGGGGACGGCTGCTGCTGCGCTGGCCCGCCAGCGGCGACCCACCCAACACCGCACCCCCCAACCGGCTGAGCATCCTCGTCGAGCGGGCCGCCTCCACCCTCGCGCTGGGCCGGTTGATCCGCCGTGACGCCGAAGGGCTGGAACGGCAGCTCCACCGCACCCTGCTCACCGCCCTGCTCGACCACACCCGGCCGGTCGACGAGGTGGCGCTGCGCGCCAAGGCGCTCGGTGTGGCGCTGGAGCGCCGGCACCTCGTCGGCGTGCTGGTCCGCCACCGGGCCGACGACCCCGCCGGAGAGGGCGGCCCCGAAGCCGGCCAGGCCCGGCTACGGGACCTGTCCGAGGCCGTCGGCCAGGCGCTGCGGGAGGCCAGGCTGACCGCGCTGACCAGCGCGGTCGACGACAACTCGGTGGGCGCGCTGCTGGCCCTGACCGACCCGGCCGCCGAGGACCGCGCGCTGTCCGCGTTCGCCGACGCCCTCCGTCGGGTACGCGTCGACACCGCCACGGGCCGGGCCACGTCCAACGCTTCCGCCGGGGTGATCGTGGCTGCCGGCTCCGGGGTGAGCAGCCTGCGCGAGGCCCGGCGGTCGCTCGTCGAGGCGCGGCAGATCGCCGAGGCGGCCCGCCGGGACCGGCGTGACCTGCCCGTCTTCCGGCTGCCGCACGTGGGCCTGGCCGGATTGCTGCACCTGCTGCGCGACGAGCCCCGACTACAGACCTTCGTCGAGCGTGAACTCGGCCCACTCCTGGAGTACGACGCCCAGCACCCCCGGGAGCGGCTGCTCGACACCCTGCGCGCGTACCTGGAGCAGGGGCGCAACAAGTCCGCCGGCGCTGCCGCCGCGCACCTGTCCCGACCGGCCTTCTACGAACGCCTGGCCCGGATAGCCCGCATCCTCAACGTGGACCTCGACTCGGTAGAGGCAAGCCTCTCCCTACACGTGGCCCTCCTAGCCCTAGAAGCAGTCCGAACCCCCTAACCCCACTCCCGGGCCCGCCCCGCCCCGCCCCGCCCCGCCCCGGTGATCATGAAGTTATTGCCAGTCGCCTCGGCGTGTCGTGGCAATAACTTCATGATCAACCGAGTGCTGGGCCCGGGGGTGGGGGTGGGGGTGGGGTGGGGGGGTTAGGGGGCGGGGGTTAGGAGAGGGCGGTTAGGGCTTTTGCGTAGGTTGCGGGGATGTGGTTGGGGCCGCCGGGGGTGAAGACGTCCGTCTGCGCCACCGCGGACCACGCTGTGGCGGGGACCGCCTCCACCAGGGCTTTGATCACCGGGGCGTCGCGCCACTGGTCCTGCTCGGCGAGCAGGCCGAGGGCCACCACCGACTCCTCGACCTCGCCCACGCACTCGAACGGCTTGTGCCCGTCCACGCCCAGCAGCTCCCGGTAGCCAGGAATCTGCTCCGGGTCGGCGAGCATGTCCCCGCCGAAGATGTGGGTGACCCGCTCCCGGGGCATGAACGGCGCCATGGCCAGGAAGACGAACCGGCATTTGGGGCAGTTGCGGCACCAGCGCTCGGAGGCGTCGCGCAGCTTGAAGGCGGCGTTGCAGCTGGTCACCACGTCGTCGTACCGGTCGAACTCGGCGAACAGTCGGGCGATGTGCAGCTCGGACAGCGAACGCAGCAGGGAGAAGTACGGCTCGGTCAGCCCGGCGTGCTCGGCCAGCGCGCCCCGCAGCAGGCCCTCGGCCTCGACACCCTTGGACCACTGGTGGTTGATCTCGTGACCGTTCCAGATCAGGTTCGGGTCGGACGCCGAACGCTCGTTGGACATCACCACCGGCCCCAGCCCGTGCAGTACGGCGGTGGCGACCGCGATCAGGGAGTTGATGGCGGTGACCGGGATGTGGCCGTTCAGCGCGCCGGCGGTGTTCAGGTCGAACAGCACCGGGTCGATCCGTCGGCGGGCAGCGAGGGGGGTCAGCCCGGACGCCTCATTCACCGCGACGATCACGTGGTTCGGGTTCACCGAGAACGGCACCGGGTCCAGCTCGGCGCGCCGTAACGCCTCCAGGCTCACGATCGAGTCCTTGCCGCCGCCGACCGCCGAGAGCGGGCGACGGTCCGAGTTGTCGTACACCCGGGGTGTTTCCGGGATGCCGGCCGGCACCTCCGGACGCAGTTCCAGCACGTGCGGCAGCTCGTTGCGGTACGCGTACTCGGCGAGGCCCTTGGTGTAGACGGCCGTGACGTAGTCGACGGTGGCCGCGCCCAGCGGCGCCGGCAGCACCAGCCGGGCCGGCGCGGCGGTCTTGTAGTAGCTGACCCCGGCGACCAGGTGCAGCACCTCCAGCACCCGGTCGAGGGTGGCCACCGTCTCGTCGGACGGCGGCTCCGCCGGCAGGGGAAGCGTGATCACCTCGGTGAACCGCTGCTCACCGGCCGGGCCGGTCAGCGCGTAGTCGAACAACGCCTCGCCGGTGGCGAAGTCGATCGAGTAGGACGGGAAGGTGAAGGCGTCCATCCGCCGGAGCTGCTCGTTAGGCACACGCCATACTAGGCCCTGGTTCGTCCGGCCGTGTCCGGACCGGGCCCCGCCAGCCGCCGCCGTGACCCCCGAGGAGAGCCCCGTGCGCCTGTCTGACCTGCGCGGACGTACCGTCGCCGTCTGGGGTGCCGGCCGGGAGGGCCGGGCCGCTGTGACTGCCATCGCCGCGCACGGCCCCGCCGAACTGGTCGCGGTCGACGACAGCGCCAACTTCCTCTCGCTGCCGTGGGAGGGCCCGCTGGCCGAGGCGGCGCCGCTGGTGACCGGCGAGGCGGGATTCGCAAGGTTGGCCGCCGCCGACGTGGTGGTCCGCTCGCCCGGTGTGCCACAGACCCACCCGTGGCTGGTCGAGCTGCGGCGACATGGCGTCCTGGTCACCCAGGGCACCGCCCTGTGGATGGCCGACCACGCCGCGCGCACCGTCGGGGTCACCGGCAGCAAGGGCAAGAGCACCACGTCCAGCCTGATCAGCCACCTGCTCACCGCGATGGGCCGGTCGAACGTCTTCGGCGGCAACATCGGGGTGCCCACGCTCGACCTGCCCGAGGCCGAGTTGTACGTGTTGGAGCTGTCCAGCTACCAGTGCAGCGATCTCACCGACTCGCCCCGGGTCGCCGTGGTCACCGCGCTCTTCCCCGAGCACCTCGACGCGCACGGCGGGGAGCGGGAGTACTACCGCGACAAGCTCAACCTGCTGGCCCACGACCCGCAGACGATCGTGGTCAACGGCACCGACCCGCGGCTCGCCGCCGAGCTGGGGGATCTGCCGGCGGTGCGAGCCGGCCGTCCCGACACCACCCACGTCGCCACCGGTGCCGACGGCACGCCCTGGTTCCACCTCGGTGACCAGCCGCTCTTCCCGCGTGCCGTGCTGCCGCTGGTCGGGCGGCACAACGAGGGCAACCTGTGCGTCGCGCTCGCCGTCCTCGACGCGCTCGGCGTCGACGTGGTGACCGCGAAGGACCACCTCGCCATCGCCGTCGCCGAGTTCCAGGGGCTCGCCCACCGGCTCACCGAGATCACCGACCCGTCCGGGTTGACCTTCGTCGACGACACCCTGGCCACCAGCCCGTACGCGGCCATGCACGCCATCGACGCGTACGACGGGCGACCGTTGACGGTGATCGTCGGCGGCAACGACCGGGGGCTGGACTACACGCCGTTGGCCGAGCACCTGGCCGAGCGGGAGCTGACCGTGATCGGGATTCCGGACAGCGGCGCCCGCATCGTCGAGGTGCTGGCCAACCTGCCGAAGGTCCGGACCGAACTGGTCGACGACCTGGTGGAGGCGGTACGGCTGTCCCGGGAGGTCACCCCGGCCGGCGGCGTGGTGCTGCTGTCCCCGGCCGCACCGAGCTACGGCCGGTTCCGCAACTTCGAGCACCGCTCCGAGGTCTTCGCCCAGGCCGTCCACCAGACCGCCACCGCCGGCTGAACCCCGCGCCGCCGGCTCAGCCCAGGCTCTCGTGCAGGGCGCGCATCGAGCGGATCGCCGAGCGGATCTCCTGGAGATAGCGGCCCGGGGTGAGGGTCTGCTCGGGCAGGACCGCCACGTCGGCCACCGCCGGGTCCACGCCGACCGTGTCGATGTCGCAGCCGTAGGGCACGGCCAGGGTGCGCAGCGCGTCGCAGTGCTGGAACGGCACGTAGATCGGCGCGGTGACCGTCAGCACCTCGTCGCCGGGCGCGAGCCGGACGTGCCCGGCCCAGAACCGCTGGGTGTCGGCGGTGTGTGCCCGCCGCCGGTCCGGGTCGCTGGACGGCGCGGCCAGCACCCGTACCGGTGGCAGGCCCGCCGGCCGGTAGGTCCGCGACGACCAGGACTGGTGGGGGTGGCCGGCGTCGACGCCGTCCTGCTCGGTCGGGGCGGTCACCCCGAACACCTGCCGGACCGCCGTGTCCAGCACGTTCACCTCGGTCTCGTCCGGAGGCAGGCCCGCGTCGGCAAGGGTGGCGCGTTCCCACTCGGACAGTGGTCGGAAGCTGCCCAGCACGGCGACCTCGCCGGTCACCCGCAGGCCGGCGCGCAGCAGATGCGCGGCGTACGCGACGCGACGCACGCAGGCGTGCGCCAGGCCGCCCAGCACGACCAGGTGGGCGTACGCCGGGCGGGCCGGCGGCACCGCACGCACCATGCCGAGCGCGGCGGCCGCGTCGAGGACCAGCCTGCACGTGAGCGCGTCCAAGGTCGGCTCCCGCGCGTCCGGGCGTTCGCGCCCCTGCCGGAAGTCCCAGTGCCGGGCGGAGAAGTCGTCGAGGAAGCGCAGCACCTCGGCGAGGTCGCCGGTCGGCCAGCCGCCGCCGAAGTGCCGGACCAGGCCGCGGAGCGCAGTGGAGTCGACCCAGGCCCGGACGTCCGCCGTGATCTGCTCGGCGACCGTCGAAGTCGACGGGGCCGCATCCGCGCTCTGCACCTGCCGGATGCTACCGCTCTCCACCGGCGGGGCCCGCGGGTTGTGGCTGGCATCTACCCTGGCAGAACCGGCGGATTGGGGGAGTTCGATGGTCCGTGACATGGCCCGCCGACGGCCCCGGGAGCGCGGCGGCGCCTCCGACGGCTTCGCGCGTCTGGTGGCGCACACCGACCCGGTGGCGTTGGTCGGCATCACGTTGTCGATCAGCCTCAGCGTCATGCTCGACCTCACCAACGCCGCCTCCGGAGTGGAGTCGCTGCTGGCCGGCCTGATGGGCATCACCATCTCGCTGCTGGTGGACTCGCTGGCCCGCGCGGAGCGCCGGTTTCACCTGCGGACGTTGCTGGACGGGCCGCCGTGGCTCGTCCACACCACCACGGAGCTGGCCGGGGCCATGCGGGAGGCGGCCGAGCAGCACGCGGGCACGCGGGTCGCGGCGGAGGCGCAGCGCCGCTACGAGCAGTTCCGGCTGGAGGCCGAGCAGCTCGCGCAGGGGCGGATCATCCGGCGTGGCGACGAGGACGAAGACCTGGTCGGTGCGACCCGCGGCTGCGTGCACCGGCTGGATGCGTTGACGAACGTGATGCCCCGGGCGAGCGGGGAGCTGAGCTGGTGGCGCAGCGAGGTCGGCCGACGCTACTGGGAGGCGAACGTCGCGGCCCTGCAACGGGGCGTCCGGATCACCCGGGTCTTCGTCCACGCCACGCTGACCGATGAGCTGTCCGCGCTCGTGCAGCGGCAGCGCGCGGCCGGGGCGCGGGTGGGTCTGCTGCCCTTCGGTGTGGTCAGTCCACAGCTCCTCGTCAATCTGACGGTCTGGGACGGGGCGAGCTGCTGGGAGGCCCGGATGACCGCGCACGGCGAGATCGGCGAGAACCAGTTCTCGGTCAACCGGACGGACGTCGAGCGCCTCACCCGCGTGTTCGACGTCTGCGTGAACGCCGCGACCTTCCAGGACTGACGGCCGGGACGGGGAAGCCATGACGGTGGGTGCGGTCCTGCTGGTGACGGCCGTGGTCTGGGCGGTCAGCGTGATCCGCTCGATCCGGCTCCGGGCATTGGTCTACAGCCTTCCGTTGCCGATGACGCTCGCCCTGGTCAGCACGCCTTACGGGGTGGGCGGCGCGCAGGTGCTCGGCGTGCTCGGGCTCAACCTCTTCTTCGTCACCGTGGCGGTCACTCACCAGCGGCTGCGCTGGCCCATCCTGCTCGCCGACGGCGCGGGGATCGCTGTCTACGTGGCGCTGAGCGCGGGTCTGCTGGCCGTCGACATCCCGTTCGAGGCGGCCCTCGCCGCCACGCTCGTGCTCTGGCTGGCGGCCATGCTCCTGCTGCGCCATCGCGCCCGTACGCGGGTCGCCTCCGACGCCGGAGAAGCGGACGCCGCCGCTGCCGGCGGAGGGGACGCCGTCGCTGCCGGCCCGACCGCAGTCGACGACGCGGGCTCCGGCGCGGAGACGCCGACCGGAGGCCGTTCGGACGGCCTGCCGGCGCTGCTCAAGTTGCTGGTCATCTTCGTGGGCGCGATCCTCACCGCGGTGCTCGGCGCGGTGTTGCGCGGCATGGTGGTGACATTCCCGTACTCGGGGGTGCTGGTCGCCGTCGAGGCCCGCCGGCAGTTGTTCGAGTTCAGCTGGCACTTCTCTCGCAACAGCCTCGCGCTGGTCGGTTTCCTCACCGCGTACCACTACCTCCAGGACGTCTCGTCGGCCGTCGCGTTGGGCGCCGGCTGGGCGGCCTTCGGGGTGCTCGCCACTGCCCTACACCTGCCCCTGGGCCGCCGCGGAGCCGCCCGGGCCAGCGCGTCGGGACGCGTGTCGAGACCTCTGCGGCCGGCGGCCGAGCCACCCACCGTGCGGTGAGCCCGCCTACCGGGCGCTCCTGACCAGGTCCGCGATGCGGATGAGCGGTTCGGCGTACGAGGGCCAGTCGAGGCCGTCGACGCTGAGCGTGGGCCGGCGGCGGACCCCGTCCACCGCGCCCGCCGAGACGATCGCGGTCAGCAGGTCGGACGACCAGGCGGGCTCCAGCAGCGTCCGCAGCTCGGGCACCTCGGGGCGCAGCAGCGACAGCGCGCCGACGAGGGCTGCGGCGGCCCAGTTGGAGGTGCCGCCGACGAGCAGGGCGTCCGCGCCCACCACGCAGCGGATCCGCTCGCCGGAGGCGACCACCCGGCCGACGAGTTCCGCCGGCAGGAGGCCCATTCCCAGTTCGTTGCCGCCGTCGCCGATGCCGATCCGAAACGCGGAACCGGTGCGGTAGAGCCGGTCCAGAGGTGCCGTGTGCGCGCCGATGTCCTCGCCGCGCATGTTGCGGGGTCGACCGTCCGCTGCTGGCCCGACCCGTTCGCAGGCGATGAGGTGGGTCAGGCGGCCGTAGCGGGGCAGGAGGGTGGCGGCCCACTCGTCGTACCCCGCCAGCGGCGCGACATCCACCGGCAGGCCCGGCGCGGCGGCGGCGACGGCCGCCTCGACCACCGGTGCGCAGGGCTGGTCGGTGACGAGCCGGCACCGGCCACCGAGCAGGCGCAGCGCGGCGGCGATCTGGACCGCGCCGAGTGGGCCGTCGGTCTCCGCGGCGGGCGGCTCGGCGCCGGGGATGAAAAACCCGGTGAACACCGCGGCCTGCGGCGCACCCGCGGCGAGCGACCGGGCGGCGGCCAGCAGCCCGCCGGCCGCCGGCGCGGCCAGCGCCGCGCTGCCCCGGCCCACCTCTCGTGCGGCGACGCGTTCCAGTGCGGCGATGGTCTCGTCGATGCGCACCGCGTGCCTCCCCGGCGACAGTGGACGGACCCAGGGTAACGGGGCCCGGCCAGGCTGCGGATCGAGCGGAGCAAGAGCACGTTCGCTACGGAAATCAGCGGTCAACCACGACCATGGCAGTGAAAACCGTTGACGTGCTGTCAGGCCGGAACGGCCTTGCGCTACACCCTGACAGTTGTCCGCACCGGCCGCCGGTGGGAGCGTGCGGTATCCACGAACGCCGCTGGAGGGTTGCCACGATGACCGATGACCTGCTGGCCCGGCACCGGGCCGTGCTCCCGCCCTGGATGCCCCTCTACTACGCCGAGCCGATCGAGCTGGTGTCCGGCTCGGGTCGCCGGGTCACCGACGCCCAGGGCCGCACCTACCTGGATTTCTTCGGCGGCGTACTGACCAACATGATCGGGTACGACATCCCGGAGATCCGGGAGGCCGTCGAGCGGCAGCTCGCCACCGGCATCGTGCACACCTCGACCCTCTATCTGATCCGCCACCAGGTCGAGCTGGCCGAGAAGATCGCGCAGCGCTCCGGCATCGGAGACGCCCGGGTGTTCTTCACGAACTCCGGCACCGAGGCGAACGAGGCGGCGCTGCTGGTCGCCACCAACTATCGCCGATCCCACCAGGTCCTGGCCGTGCGCAACAGCTACCACGGCCGGTCGTACGCGACCATGGGCGTGACCGGCAACCGCACCTGGTCGGCCAGCGCGCTCAACCCGCTCCAGGTGGCCTGGTTGCACTCCGGCGACCGCGTACGCGGTCTGCTGGCGCGGCTCAGCGCCGAGGAGCTCATCGACGCGGCAGTGGAGGACCTGCGCGAGGTGCTCGCCACCCAGACCTCCGGCGACGTGGCCGCGCTGATCGCCGAGCCGATCCAGGGCGTGGGCGGCTTCGTCCACCCACCGGACGGGCTCTTCGCGGGCTGGAAGAAGGTCCTCGACGAGCACGGCATCCTGTTCATCGCCGACGAGGTGCAGACCGGCTGGGGGCGTACCGGGGAGCACTTCTGGGGCTACCAGGCGCACGGCGTCACCCCGGACCTGCTCACCTTCGCCAAGGGCATCGGCAACGGGTTCGCGCTGGCCGGGGTGGTCGGCCGGGCCGAGGTGCTCCAGGCGGTGCAGGGAATCAGCTTCTCCACGTTCGGCGGCAACCCGATCTCGACGGCGGCCGGTAACGCGGTGCTCGACTACCTGATCGCACACGACCTCCAGGCGAACGCGGCCCGCGTCGGCGCGATCCTCGCCGACGGCCTGCGGTCCGCCGTGGGCGGTCTCGACTGCGTCGCCGAGGTACGCGGAAAGGGGCTCATGCTCGGCGTCGAGTTCGTCCGACCGGGTAGCGGTGAGCCGGATGTCGCCCTGACCAACCGCGTCTTCGAGGCGTGCCGCGACGGTGGTCTGCTCACCGGCAAGGGCGGCCTGTACGGCAACGTGCTGCGGATGGGTCCACCGTTGACACTCACCGAGGAGGAGGCCCGCGAGGGCCTGGCGATCCTCGTCGACGCAATCCGCTCGTCGGCGGAGGTGGCGGCATGAGCATCGGCGGTCCGGGCGGCACGAGCATCGGCCACTTCGTCGACGGCAAGCGGGTCGGCGGCACGTCCGAGCGGCGCGGTGACGTGTTCGATCCGGCCACGGGTCGTCGTACCGCCGAAGTCGAGCTGGCCTCGACCGCGGACGTCGACGTCGCGGTGCGGGCCGCCGCCCGCGCGGCCCGCGACTGGCGCGACGCGTCGCTGGCGAAGCGGTCGGCCGTGTTGTTCGCGTTCCGCGAGCTGGTGCACGCCCGGCGCGACCGGCTCGCCGAGGTGATCACGGCCGAGCACGGCAAGGTGCTCGCCGACGCCGCCGGCGAGGTGCAGCGCGGCCTCGAGGTCATCGAGTACGCCTGCGGCCTGCCGTCGGCCCTGCGCGGCGCGTTCAGCGAGAACGTCTCCACCGAGGTCGACTCGTACACGATCCGGCAGCCACTCGGTGTGGTGGCGGTGATCTCGCCGTTCAACTTCCCGGTGATGGTGCCACTGTGGTTCGTGCCGGTGGCGGTCGCCTGCGGCAACGCTGTCGTGCTCAAGCCGAGCGAGAAGGACCCGAGTGCGGCGCTGCTGCTGGCCGAGTGGTTCGCCGAGGCCGGCCTGCCCGACGGGGTGTGCAACGTGGTCAACGGCGACGCCGAGGCCGTCGACGCGCTGCTGGACCACCCCGAGGTGCGCGCGGTGTCGTTCGTCGGCTCCACCCCGATCGCCCGGCACGTCTACCAGCGCGGCACCGCCGCCGGTAAGCGCGTACAGGCGCTCGGTGGGGCGAAGAACCACATGGTCGTGCTCCCCGACGCCGACCTGGACCTGGCTGCCGACGCGGCGGTCAACGCCGGTTTCGGCTCGGCGGGGGAGCGGTGCATGGCCATCTCCGTGCTGGTGGCCGTGGAGCCGGTGGCGGACGCCCTGGTGGAGCGGATCGCCGCCCGGATGGCCGGGCTGCGTACCGGCGACGGCCGGCGGGGTTGCGACATGGGACCGCTGGTCACCGCGGCGCACGCCGACCGGGTGCGCTCCTACGTGGACGCGGGTGTGGCCGCCGGCGCGGTGCCGGTCGTCGACGGGCGGGACGTGACACCCGACGGCGATCCGGAGGGCTTCTGGCTCGGTCCGACCCTGTTCGACCGGGTCACCCCGGACATGTCGATCTACACCGACGAGATCTTCGGTCCGGTGCTCAGCGTCGTCCGGGTCGACTCGTACGACGAGGCCGTGGAACTGGTCAACGCCAGCCCGTACGGCAACGGCACGGCGATCTTCACCAACGACGGCGGTGCCGCCCGGCGCTACCAGCACGAGGTGGAGGTCGGCATGGTCGGCATCAACGTGCCCATCCCGGTGCCCATGGCGTACCACTCGTTCGGCGGCTGGAAGTCGTCCCTCTTCGGCGACCTGCACGCCCACGGCGAGGACGGGGTGCGGTTCTTCACCCGGGGCAAGGTGGTCACCAGCCGGTGGCTGGACCCGCGCCACGGTGGCGTGAACCTGGGATTCCCCACCCAGACCTGACCGATACCGATTACCCGGCTGCGCCGCCCGCCCCCTTAGATCTGCACAACATCACGGAAACTGTTGCCTCACGACGCCGTGAGGCAGCAGTTTCGGGGTAAGTGCGCGGATCTTGGGCGGCTTGGGGACGGGTCGGGCACCTCGAGGTGGGGGTCAGGGGGTGGGGAAGAGGAGGGCGTGCAGGGCTGCCGGGTCGGTGACCTCGGGGAGTTCGCGGGCGGCGAGCCAGGCGGCCGCGGCGGCGCCGTCGCCGGCGGTGCGCAGGGGTGCCGACGGCCAGCGCTGACCGACCTCGGCGCGGACGGCCCGGGCGAGCGGGGTGTCCGCGATGAGGAGTCCGCCGCCGAGCACGACGGGCGTCGTCGACTCCGCGGGGCGGATGCGGGTGACGCTCTCGGCCAGGTGGGCGGCGGCCTCGGCGATCAGGGCGGTGGCGACCGGTTCGCCGTCGGTCGCGGCGGTCACCACCAGCGGTGCCAGGCGGGCCAGGTCGATCGGCGGTCGACGGGTGACGGCCTGGACGGTGGCGTCGACCGTGTCGCGGGGCCGGGGGGCGACGTCCGAGCTGCCCACCAGTTCGGTGAGCAGGGCCGCGCCCAGGGTGCCCGGGGTGTTCCCCGCGTCCAGGTCGGCGAGGAGTCGGCGGACCGCCTCGCGGCCGAGCCAGAAGCCCGATCCGGCGTCGCCGAGCAGCCAGCCGTGTCCGTCGGCGACGCGGTCCAGGCGCAGGTCGACGACCTGGGCGGTGATCGCGCCGGTGCCGGCGATGAGGATCGTCCCGTCGGGCTCGGAGCTGCCCGAGGCGTAGGCGACGAGGGCGTCACCGTGCACGGCGTACGGGCAGCGTAGGCCGGCGTCGTGCCAGGCACGGTCGAAGGCGGCGCGCCCGTTGGGGTCGGCGAGGAGTCGGGGCGCGCCGGCGAGCCCGATGGTGCCGGCGGCCACCCGGTTCGGGTCGACGTCGGCGAGGGCGGCGCGCAGCGCGCTCAGCACCTCGGCGGCGGCCCGTTCGGCACCGTGGCTGGTGGGGTTACCGCCGCCCGCCTTGCCGGTGCCGAGGCGTTCGCCGGCGAGGGTCAGGGCGGTCGCCCGGGTGGACGTACCCCCGACGTCGAGGCCGACCACGACGGTGTCGGACATCGGCACGAGCCTCCTTGCTCTGCGCGGTCATGGGCCTGTTCATGCTGGTCGGCGCCGCCCTCCGGGGCAACCCGGGCGGGCACTGGAGGGCTGTGCGGGAGGTAACAGTTTGAAAACTTCGCCCACAGTCTTGACACGGAGGGCCGTTCAGTAAGAACTTTTACCACTAACAGTTAACAGTCTTTTCGGAAAGTTGAGGCGCCCCATGGTTGATCACGAGGTGGACACCGCCGCGGGGACCGCGGTGGTCGACGCCTACGCGATCGACCGAAGGAGTGCGGCCTCCGACGGGGTGCTGGCGCGGGTACGCAACGGGCTCGGCGAGCTGACCGGCGCGCTGCGTCGGGTCGCCGAGCACGTGCTCAGCGACCCGGAGGCCGCGGCGCGCTCGACCATCGTGGAGCTGGCCGAGCGCAGCGGCACCTCGCCGGCCACCATCACCCGCTTCTGCCGGGCGATGGGCTTCGAGGGGTACGCCGACCTGCGCCTCGGGATCGCCGCCGAGACCGGGCGGGCCCGCTCCGCCGGCTGGACCGTCGACATCGGCCGCGAGATCCAGCCGAACGACCCCCTCGCCCGGGTCCTCGACCAGATCATGGCCGCCGACACCCGCGCCATGCACGACACCGCCGCGCTGCTCGACCTCGGCGAGGTGGAGCGCGCCGCGGTGGCCATCGCCGGCGCCAACCGGGTGAACATCTTCGGGGCCAGCGGCAGCGCGCTGGTGGGCGAGGAGATGCAGTTCAGCCTGCACCGCATCGGGGTGGCCGCCTGGGCCTGGAGCGACGTGCACGAGGGGCTGGCCAGCGCCGCGCTGCTCGGCGCCGGCGACGTCGCGCTCGGCATCTCGCACACCGGCCAGACCCGGGAGACCATCGAGATGCTCGCCGAGGCGGGCAGCAGGGGTGCCACGACCCTCGCCCTCACCGGTTTCCCCCGCTCACCGCTGGCCGAGCTGGCCGACATCGTGCTGCTCACGGCCAGCCAGGCGACCACCTTCCGGCCGGACGCGCTCTCCGCCCGCCACCCGCAACTGGTGGTGCTCGACCTGCTCTACATCGCCGTCGCCCAGCGCACCCACGACCGCGCCCACGCGGCCTTCCGGCGTACCGCGCAGGCCGTCGACGGGCACAAGGCAGCGAAGGGAACCCTTTCATGATCAGTGCACAGGGGTACGCGGACGCCGTCCGCCCGGTGCTCGACCGGCTGCTCGACTCGGAGGCCGACGGGATCACCCGGGCCGCCGACCTGATCACCGACAGCCTGCGCTCCGGCGGCGTGCTCCAGGCGTTCGGGGCCGGGCACTCCGAGGCGTTCGCCGCCGAGCTGGTCGCCCGCGCGGGCGGGCTGGTCCCCACGAACCGGCTGTCGGTACGGGACCTGGTGGTGCACGGCGACGCCCCGCGCGACGTGCTCGCCGACCCGAAGCTGGAACGTGATCCCTCCATCGCCCACCAGATCTACGCGCTCGCGGCGCCCCAGCCGCGCGACGTGTTCGTGGTGGCGTCCCAGTCCGGCATCAACGGCTCGGTGGTCGAGCTGGCGGCGCTGGTCACCGAACGCGGTCACCCGTTGATCGCGGTCACCTCGGTCGAGCACACCGCGCGGGTGGCGCCACGGCACCCGTCCGGTCAACGGCTCGCCGACCTTGCCGACGTCGTGCTGGACAACGGCGCGCCGTACGGTGACGCACTGCTGCCGCTCGAGGGCGGCGGCGCGGTCTGTGCGGTCTCCTCGGTCACCACGGCGCTGCTGGCGCAGTTGCTGACCGCTGAGGTCGTCCGACGGTTCCACCAGGCCGGAGAGGTGCCCCCTATCTACCTCTCCGCCAACGTCCCCGGCGGGGACGAGCACAACATCGCCCTCGAGTCGCGGTACGCCGGGCGTCTCCGGCGTACCGCCTGACCCGAATTCCACAAGGAGAGACGACGATGTCGATTACCCCCGAGCACCCGGCCGCGCTCGACCGCCGCACGGTGCTGCGTCGCGCCGCCGCCGTGGGCATGCTCGCCACTCCGGCCATCGGCCTGCTCAGCGCCTGCGCGACGAGCAGCGGCGGCGACAAGGACAACGAGAAGGCCGCCGAAGGTACCAAGAGCGAGAAGAACCCGCTGGGCGTCAAGGACGACGCTCCCATCGAGGTGATCATCTTCAACGGCGGTTACGGCGAGAAGTACGCGACCGACGTGCACGAGCCGCTGTACAAGAAGGCGTTCCCCAAGGCGGAGATCAAGCACCAGTCCACGCAGGCCGTCTCCACGGTGCTCCAGCCGCGGTTCGCGTCCGGCAACCCGCCGGAGTTCGTGAACAACTCGGGCGAGAAGCTGATCGACTTCGGCTCGCTCGTCGCCGACGGTCAGCTCCAGGACCTCACCGAGCTGTGGGACGCCCCGTCGGTCGACGACGCCACCAAGAAGGTCCGGGACACCGTGGTGCCGGGCACCGTCGAGGCGGGCTCGTTCAACGGCAAGCCGTACGTGCTGTACTACGTCTCCACCGTCTTCGGCATCTGGTACTCGGCCAAGCTGTTCAAGGACAACGGCTGGGCCCCGGCGAAGACCTGGGACGACTTCATCAAGCTGCTCACCGCCATCAAGGCCAAGGGCATCACGCCCTACGGGTACGCGGGCGCGAACGCGGCCTACTACCAGTGGAACGTGATCCTCACCCAGGCTGCCAAGATCGGCGGCGTCGACGTGCTGAAGAACATCGACAACCTGGAGGACGGTGCCTGGAAGCAGGACGCGGTCAAGCAGGCCGCGACGGCGTGGGCCGAGGTCGGCGCGAAGTTCAGCGACAAGAGCTTCGAGGGCCTCAAGCACACCGACGTGCAGCTGCGGCAGAACCAGTACAAGGTGGCCCTGTACCCCAGCGGTGACTGGCTGGAGGGTGAGCAGAAGCAGGACACCCCGGCCGGCTTCGACTACCAGCTCATGCCGGTGCCGAGCCTCACCGCGTCGGACAAGCTGCCGGCCACCGCGCTGCGGGCCACCGCGGGCGAGGGCTACTTCGTCTCGGCCAAGAGCAAGAACCCCAAGGGCGGTCTGGAGTACATGCGCCAGATGCTGTCCGTGGCGGGTGCGAAGGGCTTCACCGAGGTCGTCAAGGCCCCGACCGTGGTCCCCGCCGGCTCGGAGGGCTTCGCCTTCCCGCCCGGTGTGGCCAGCTCGCAGGCCGCGCTCAAGGCGGCCGGTCAGGACGTGTTCAACCTGTACTTCGACGGCTGGTACAAGGAGCTCGACACGGAGGCGCGCAGCGCCACCAACGAGCTGATGTTCGGCCGGATCAACGCGGACGCCTTCGTGGAGCGGATCCAGAAGCGCGCCGACGCGATCAAGAAGGACAGCTCGGTCGCCAAGTTCAAGCGCTGATCGATCGGAGCTAGGGTCATGCGGCACGGCAAGTATCCATTCGTGATCGGGTTCCTGTTCCCCCCGGTCGCGCTGTACGTGACATTCGTGATCTGGCCGTACGCGCAGGCGTTCCAGATCTCGATGACCAACTGGCGGGGGCTCTCCGCCCCACAGTGGGTGGGCTTCGACAACTACCGGAAGCTGCTCGACGACGGCGCCTTCTGGAAGGCGGTCCAGCACCACGGCGTACTGCTGCTTGCCCTGCCGCTGATCACCATCGCCATCGCGTTGTTCTTCGCCTTCCTGCTCAACGTGGGCGGCAAGAGCAGTGGCGGTCAACGCCAGGGGGTCTGGGGGGCGAAGTTCTACCGGGTGGTGTTCTTCTTCCCCCAGGTCCTGGCGGTGGCGATCATCGCGGTGCTGTTCCAGATGGTCTACCGGCCGAACGAGTCCGGCCTGATCAACGGCGTGCTGATGAAGTTCGGCCTGGAGCCGATCCTCTTCCTCATCAAGCCGAATTTGGCCCTCTGGTCGATCCTCGGGGTGCTGGTCTGGCAGGCCGTCGGCTTCTACGTGGTGCTCTTCTCGGCCGGGATGGCCTCCATCCCGGGCGAGATCTACGAGGCCGCGGAGATGGACGGGGCGAGCAGGGTGACGTTGTTCTTCCGGGTCACCCTGCCGCTGCTCTGGGACACCCTCCAGGTCGCGTGGGTCTACCTGGGCATCGCGGCGTTCGACGCGTTCGCCATCGTTGCCGTGCTCTCGGTCGACGGCGGCGGCCCGGACGGCGCCACCACCGTGCTGGCCATGGAGATCTACCGCAACGCGTTCGTCTACTCGAAGTACGGCTACGCCTCCGCGATGGGCGTGGCGCTGTTCTTCCTCACCCTCACGTTCGCGGCGCTGACGCTGCGGCTCACCAAGCGGGAAAGCGTGGAGTACTGATGAACCCGCAGTCGACGCTGCCGCCGACGCCGGCGGCGCTACCTCCGAAGACCGGCGAGGGGTCCGCGACCGGCGGTCGGCGTGACAAGGGTCCCCGCTCGGAGGTACGGCTCTTCGCCAGCCTCGGGCACATCGCGCTCGCCGTGTGGGCGGTGATCGTGATCGTCCCGATCCTGTGGACGTTCCTCGCCGCGTTCAAGAACACCAGCGAGATCTTCAGCAGCCCGTGGACGCTCCCGGCGGAGCTGCGCTGGGAGAACTTCGGCCGGGCGTGGACCAAGGCGAACGTCGGCCGGTACTTCCTGAACAGCGTCTTCGTGGTCGCGTGCAGCACCTTCGGCACCATGCTGCTCGGCTCGATGGCCGCGTACGTGCTGGCGCGGTACAAGTTCTGGGGCAACCGGGCGATCTACTACCTGTTCGTCTCGGGGCTGGCGTTCCCGGTGTTCCTGGCCCTGGTGCCGCTGTTCTTCGTGGTGAAGCAGCTGGGCATGCTGGACACCTACCAGGGCGTGATCCTGGTCTACATCGCCTACTCGCTGCCGTTCACGATCTTCTTCCTGGCCGCGTTCTTCAAGACGCTGCCGTCCTCGGTCGCCGAGGCGGGGATGATCGACGGCTGCGGGCACACCCGGCTGTTCTTCCAGGTCATGATGCCGATGGCGAAGCCGGGCCTGATCAGCGTGGCGATCTTCAACATCATCGGGCAGTGGGCGCAGTACCAGCTCCCGTTGGTGCTGCTCTCCAATGCCAAGGACAAGTGGGTGCTCACCCAGGGCATCGCCGACATCTCGGTCAACGCCGGCTACGAGGCCGACTGGTCCGGGCTGTTCGCCGCGCTGACCATCGCCATCCTTCCGATGATCATCGTGTACGCGGTTTTCCAGCGTCAGATCCAGGCCGGCCTGACCTCCGGGGCGGTGAAGTAGCACCGGTCAGCGACCGTCGGCGTGGGCGTGCCACGAGCGCCAGAGCGCGGCGTACGCCCCGCCGGCCGTCACGAGCTCGTCGTGGCTGCCGATCTCGGTGATCCGGCCGTCCGCCAGGACGGCCACCCGGTCGGCGTCGTGCGCGGTGTTCAGCCGGTGCGCGATGGCGATGACCGTTCGGCCGACGAGTACGGCCGCGAGGGCCCGCTCGGTCCGCCGGGCGGTGCTCGGGTCGAGCGCGGCGGTCGCCTCGTCCAGGATCAGCGTGTGCGGGTCGGCGAGCACCAGCCGGGCCAGCGCCACCTGCTGGGCCTCCGCCGCGCCGAGTCGCCGGGCGCCGTCGCCGAGAGCGGTGTCCAGACCGTCGGGTAGTTCGTCGAACCAGTCCGCGCCGACGGTGGCCAGCGCGGCGAGCATCTGCTCGTCGGTGGCGTCCGGAGCGGCGAACGCCAGGTTGTCGCGGACCGAGCCGATGAAGACGTGGTGCTCCTGGGTGACCAGGGCGATCCGCCGTCGTCGTTCGGCCGGTTCCAGGTCGGTGACGGGGCAGCCGCCGATACTGACCACGCCCTGCCGTGGCGCGTCGATCCCGGCGAGCAGTCGGGCCAGGGTCGACTTGCCCGCGCCCGACGGGCCGACGACGGCCAGCCGTTCCCCGGGCCGTACCTCCAGGTCGATGCCGTGCAGCACGTCGTGCCCGTCGGCGTACGAGAACCGCGCCTCGCGGACGACGAGCCGCTCGCCCCGCGAGGTGGCCGTGGTGCCGGGCGGCTCGGGCGGGACCAGGCCCACGCCGAGCACCCGGGCGTACGACGCGAAGCCACGCTGTGCCTGCTCGGTCCACTGGAGCAGCCGGTCCATCGGGTCGATGGCCTGTTGCAGGTAGAGCGCGGCGGCGACCACCGACCCGAGCGGCACCAGGTCGGCGGAGAGGAGATAGCCGCCGACGAGCAGGACCAGGGCGATCGGCAGCGGATAGCTGGCCTCGACGATGGAGAAGAACACCGTACGCAGCGCGAGCGTCGCCCGGCGGGCCTGCCACAGACGCGCGACGCGGGTGGTGCCGTACCGGATGCGGTCGTCGGTTAGCCGCAGCGCCTCCACCGTGCGGGCGCCCTCGGCGGTGGTGGTCAACGCCTCGGTCAACTCGGCCGCCTCGGCGCCCTCGGCGAGGTACGCGGAGCTGGCGCGCCGCAGGTACCAGCGGGTCGCCGTCACGATCGACGGCAGCCCGGCCAGCGCCGCGAGCCCGAGCAGGGGGTGCAGCAGGAACACCGCGCCGAACAGCAACGTCAACTGCACCGAGGCGATGACGATGGTGGGCGCCACGTCCCGGACCGTGGTCCCGACCGTCGCCACGTCGACCGAGCTGCGGGTCGCCAGATCCCCGGCCCCGGCACGCTCGACGACCGATACCGGTAGCGCGAGCGTCCGGTCGACGAACTGCTCGCGCAGCTCGGCGACGGCGCGTTCGCCGAAGCGGTGACCGGCGTACTGGGCGTACCGGGAGAGCAGCGCGCTCACCACGACGCAGCCGGCGATCGCCAGGGCCAGCCGGTCCACGGTCGCCACGCCCGCGCCCGCCATGACCCGGTCGACGATGGTGCCCAGCAGCCACGGCGGGGCGAGCCCGGCGAGCGCGGCGGCGCTGTGCAGCACCAGCACGACGCCGACGGCCCGGCGATGCCTGCTGATCATGTCCCGCAGGGCGCGGCGAACGGTCCCGCGGTCCGCGACCGGCAGCCGGCTCACCGGTGCGCCTCCTCGGCGTCGTCGCGGCGCTCGACGAGCGGATCGTCGCTGCCGCGGGCGACCAGGTGCCGGTAACCGGGGACGTATTCGAGCAGGCCGTCGTGGGTGCCGGTGGCGGTGATCCGGCCCGCGCTCAGGTGCGCGACCTCGTCGGCACGGCCGAGCAGCAGCGGTGACGTGGCGAACACCAGGGTGGTCCGTCCGGCCCGCGCCGCGTGCAGCCGCTCGGCGATCCGCGCCTCGGTGTGCGCGTCCACGGCGGAGGTGGGGTCGACGAGGATCAGCACCTCCGGCTCGGCGAGCAGGGCCCGGGCCAGGCGTACCCGCTGGCGTTGACCGCCGGAGAGCGTCCGGGCCTGGGCGTCCAGCGGGGTGTCCAGCCCGGCCGGCAGGGCGTCGACGATGTCGTCGGCCGACGCGGTCCGCAGAGCGGCACGGACGTCGTCGTCGGTCCCCGGGCTCAGCACGTCCCGCAGCGTCCCGGCGAAGAGGTACGAGTCGTGGTCGGCGACGAGGATCCGGGCACGGACCTCGTCCAGGGCGACAGCGGTCAGCGGTACGCCGCCCCAGGTGGCGTCGCTGAGGACGTACCGGCCGAGCCGGTCGGCAAGCGCCACGGCGTCCGCCGGGTCGTCGGCGGCGACGGCGGTCAGCCGGCCGGCGCGTACGGTCAGCCCGCTCGCCGGGTCGCGCAGGTCGGCGGGCCCGGTCGGCGCGGCCACGGCGTACGGGTCTCGCGTGCCGGGGACGACGGCCGGCCACCGGCGGCCCGGCCCGCCGACGTCGTCCGGGGTGAGCCGGAGCAGCCCGGCGATCCGGCCGGCCGCGATCCGACCACGGATGAGCTGGTGACCGCCCTCCAACAGGAACCAGACCGGCACGATCAGGGTCGCCACGTAGCCGTAGACGGCGACGAGTTCGCCGATCGTGACGTCACCGGTCACCGCCATCCGGGCGGTCAACCACACCACGACCGCCAGGAACAGGCCGGGGATGGCCACCGTCGCCGCGTCGATCCAGCTGACGACCGCGCCGACGCGGTAGCCCTCGGCGCGCAGGTCCTGCGACCGGCTCGCGTACCGGCGGGCGAAGAGATCCCGACCACCCACCCCGGCGAGCACCCGCAGCCCGGCCACGATGTCGCCGGACCGGGCGGTCAGCGCGCCCTGCTGCCCGCGGTAGACCGACTCCACGCGTTCCAGCCGGCGCAGCAGCGGCCCGACGACGAGCGCGACCGCCGGCACGCCCACCAGCACGCAGAGCGCGAGCAGCGGGGAGATCGACCAGAGCACCGCGGCGATGACCCCGTACGCGACGATCGCCCCGACCCCGGGCCCGGTCAACGTCAGCACCTGCGCCGTCCACTCGATGTCGGACCCACCGATGGTGGCCACCTCACCGGCGGCGGAACGACGCGGTAGCGCCGCGCCGACCCGGGACAGGTGACGCAGCAGCACCTCCGCGGAGCGGGCCTTGGCGTCCTCCCGGATGAAGGTCATCGTGCGGTGCCGCATGATCCCCAGGTACGACAACGCCACTCCCGCCACGACGATCGCCGCGACCCACAGGACCAGGGCGCGGGTGTCGCGGTCGCGCAGACCGTCGTCGACGGCACGGGCGATCAGGTAGGGCCGAACCGACAGCCCGACCATCCAGGCCGTGCCGAGCAGGCTGCCGCGCAGCACCCGCCAGGGCTGCCGACGGACGAGCCACCACAGGTACCGCATCGGACCGCGGGTGTCGGGAGTGCCGGGGTCGGGGTGCGGAATCTGGACGGGCACCCTGGCCACGCTACCGAGCGCCGGGCCGACCCACCGACCGGTTTTCCTGTCGCAGGGGGAAGGCAGAATCACATTTCGTGCTGGTGGCGGTGGTGGCGGATGAGCAGGGCGGGGGAGCGTTGCGCCCGCTCGACGCCGCTGGCCGTCCCTCCGGCCCGATCGAGACGGCGACCGACCTCGCCGCCGCGGTGGCCGCCCGGGAGGCGGCCGAGCGTCCCCGCTGGGTCTGGGCCACCGCGGGCACGATCTACCCGGCGTTGCTGCGGGCCGGCGTGCGGGTCGAGCGGTGCCACGACGTGGAGTTGACCGAGGCGCTGCTGCTCGGGCACGCCGGCCGGTGGGGCGAGCCCCGCGCGCTGGCCGCCGCCTGGGCCCGCCTGACCGGCGGGCCCGTGCCGGCCGACCCGCCGCCGCGTGCCGTCGCGCCGCCCGGTCACGGCCAGGGCGCGCTCTTCGACACGCTGCCCGGCCCGCCGGGCCCGGGCATCGAGGCACTGACCCAGGTGTACGCCGACCAGCTCGCCCGGGCCGCGCGGACCGAGCACCCCGGCCGGTTCCGGCTGCTGGTGGCCGCCGAGTCGGCTGGCGCCCTGATCGCTGCGGAGATGGGTGCCGCCGGGCTGCCCTGGCGGGCCGACGTGCACGACGCGATTCTCGCCGAGCTGCTGGGTGAGCCGTCCCCGGTGGGTGGGCCGCCGCGCCGGTTGGCCGAGCTGGCGGCCCGGATCGCCGACGCGTTCGGCGTCCGCCGGCTGCACGCCGACTCCCCGGCCGAGCTGCTCAAGGCCTTCGCCCGGGCCGGGGTGGAGCTGCCCAACACCCGGGCCTGGGTGCTGCGCGGTGTGGACCATCCCGCGGTGCCCCTGGTGCTCGAATACAAGGAGCTGTACCGGATCTGGACGGCGCACGGCTGGTCCTGGCGTGAGCAGTGGGTGCGCGACGGCCGGTTCCAGCCGGAGTACGTGCCGGGCGGGGTCGTCTCCGGGCGCTGGGCGACCCGTGGCGGTGGCGCGTTGCAGATCCCCAAGGTGATCCGTCGGGCGGTGGTGGCCGACCCGGGCTGGCGGCTGGTGGTCGCCGACGCCGGCCAGTTGGAGCCCCGCGTCCTGGCTGCGGTCTCCGGGGACGCCCGGTTGGCGGCGGCGGGCGGCGCCGGTGACCTGTACGCCGCGCTGGCCCGGGAGTCGTTCGGCGGTGACCGCCCCCGGGCCAAGGTGGCGCTGCTGGGCGCGATGTACGGGCAGACCGGCGGGGCGGCGGTGCCCGCGCTGGCGGTGCTGAAACACAGCTACCCGACGGCGTTCGGCTACGTCGAGGCGGCGGCGCGCACCGGCGAGGCGGGCGGTTTGGTGCGCTCGTGGCTGGGGCGTACCTGCCCACCGGGTTCGATCGGGTTCGCCGACCCGGACGAGGGGCCGGTCGACCCGGATGCCGCCGCCGATCGGCAGAGCCCACGGGCGCGCGCCGCCCGGTCCCGGGGCCGATTCACCCGCAACTTCGTCATCCAGGCCACCGCCGCCGAGTGGGCCTCCACGCTGCTGGCGACGCTGCGCACCGAGCTGGCCGGCACCAACGCCGAACTGGTGTTCTTCCAGCACGACGAGGTGATCGTGCACTGTCCCGCCGAGCAGGCCGAGGCCGTCGCGGCGGCGGTTCACCGGGCGGGTGACCGGGCCACCGCACTGCTGTTCGGTGCCACCCCGGTGCGCTTCCCGCTGGACCTGTCCATAGTCGACTGCTACGCCGACGCCACCTGACCGGCCCGGCCGCCGGGTTCGATGGCGGTCCGTTGCGTAACGGTTGCACTATTTTCCCTTTTCGCCCCGCCACCCGTGCACGACCCTCCTCGTTGCAGTGTCCGTAGGAGGGGCCGAGCGGTCACGGTCGGTCCCGTGCTTGAGGGGGCGCAGCTGAACCGGATCGCAGGAATGATCATCGCCGCAGGCGGGGGACGCCGTATCGGCGGGCCCGAGGCGCTGCTGCACCAGGGGGAGAAACCCCTGGTCAACCAGATGATCGACACGATGACCGAGGCGGGCTGCGAGCAGATCGTGGTCGTGCTGGGGGCCGCCGCCGACCAGGTCCGCGAGACCGCCGACCTGGACAAGGTCACCGTCGTGGTCAACAAGGCATGGGGCACCGGGGTCGGCTCGTCCATCCGCGCCGGTCTGGCCGCCATGGACGACGAGGGAATCGAGGCGGTGGTGGTGGTGCCAGTCGACATGCCGGGGCTCACCGCCGCAGCGGTATGCCGGGTGGCCGCGCTGCCGTACCCGGATGTGCTGGTCTGCGCCACCTACGACGGGCTGCGCGGCTACCCGATGCTGTTCGGCCGCCGGCACTGGCCCGGCATCGCCACCCTGGCCAGCGCCGACGTGGGCGCCCGGCCGTACCTGCTGGCGCACAAGGACCAGATCGTCGACATCGCCTGCGACTCGGTCGCCGACGGCAGCCGCGTCGACAGTCCGGAGCTGATGGAGCTCTACGGCCTGACCGTCCCATCCCAGCGCGTCGAGGTCTAGTAGCACCAGCGCCACGCCGCGCCGTCCTTGGGCCGCGCCGTCCTTGGGCCGCGCCGTCCTTGGGCCGCGCCGTCCTTGGGCCGCGCCGTCCTTGGGCCGCGCCGTCCTTGGGCCGCGCCGTCCTTGG
>NZ_JBEXIJ010000030.1:77403-86217 GCF_040608495.1 Micromonospora sp. NPDC005174
GGGCCGCGCCGCCCCTGAGCCGCGCCGATCTTGCAGTTTCGGTTGTCGATATATGCGAAAACGGCCCCTATGTCGCGACAGAAAGTGCAAGATCGGCGCGGCGGGGGCGCGGCGGGGGCAGGGCAGGGCGGGGCGGGGGCTGGACTTAGTCGGGACGGCCGGTGGCTGCTAGGCGCGCGTACCAGTGTGCGCTGTCCTTCCAGGTGCGTTCCTGGGTGTCGTAGTCGACCCGGATGATCCCGAACCGGCGGTCGTAGCCGTAGCCCCACTCGAAGTTGTCCAGCAGCGACCAGACGAAGTAGCCCCGCACGTCCGCGCCCTGCTCGCGGGCGTCCGCCACGGCCGAGATGTGCCGACGCAGGTAGTCGATCCGCCGGACGTCGTGGATCCGGCCTTCGGCCGCCACCTCGTCGTCGAAGGCCGCGCCGTTCTCGGTGATCATCATGGGTTGTCCCGGGTACTCCCGGCTGAGCCGCAGCAGCAGCTCGGTCAGGGCCGGTGGGTCGATGTTCCACCCCATCGCCGTGTACGGGCCGGGCAGCGGCAGGAAGTCGACGTCGTCGGCGCCGACCCACGGCGAGTGCGCCGACGCGCCGTGACCGTCGGCGTCCGAGCGGGCCGAGCGGCCGTCCCAGGCCCGGACGAGGGTGCTGGAGTAGTAGTTGACGCCCAGCACGTCCAGCGGCACCGCGGCCACCTTCTCGTCGCCCTGCTGCACGAACGACCAGTCGGTGACGCCCGCCGTGTCGGCCAGCAGGTCGGCCGGGTACGCTCCGTTCAACATCGGGCCGAGGAACGCCCGGTTGGCCAGCGCGTCGATACGGCGGGCCGCGTCGACGTCCTGGGCCGTGTCGGAGGCCGGGCGGATCACGTGCAGGTTCAGCGTCACCGACAGCTCCGCGGTCGGCGCCACCTCCCGGACCACGCGACCGGCCAGGCCGTGCGCGAGGTTCAGGTGGTGCACCGCCGCCAGCGCCGCCGCCGGCTCGGTGCGCCCCGGCGCGTGGACGCCGGAGCCGTAACCCAGGTACGCCGAGCACCACGGCTCGTTGAGCGTGGTCCAGGTGTGCACCCGGTCGCCGAGCGCGGCGACGATCCCCGACGCGTAGTCCTCGAAGCGCAGCGCCGTGTCCCGCACCGGCCAACCACCGGCGTCCTCCAGCTCCTGCGGCAGGTCCCAGTGGTACATCGTGGCCACCGGGCGGATGCCGCGCTCGAGCAGGCCGTCGACCAGCCGGGAGTAGAAGTCCAGCCCGGCCTGGTTGAAACGGCCGGACCCGCCCGGCTGGACCCGCGGCCAGGAGATCGAGAAGCGGTACGCGCCCAGGCCCAGCTCGGCGACGTGGTCGAGGTCCTGCGCCCAGCGGTGGTAGTGGTCGGCTGCCACGTCACCGGTGTCGCCGTTCAACGTCCGTCCGGGTGTGTGGCTGTAGGTGTCCCAGATGGACGGACCCCTGCCGTCCTCGGTGGCCGCACCCTCGATCTGGTAGGCCGCCGTCGCCGAACCCCACAGGAAACTCTCCGGGAAGGTGCGCGCCGTCATCGTCCTGCTGCCTCCGTTCCGACGACCACACAGTGGTACGCCGACGATTCACCCGCGACCAGTTCCGCGCTGCCCACCCCGTCGCGGAAGCTCACCTCGAACTCCGCGCCGGCGCCCAGGCCGGGCGACGGTATCCGTACCCGCCGCCGCTGCCCCTCCGCCGGAGCGTATAGGCGCAGCTCCACCCCGTCCGCCCACTCGTAGTCGGGCCGGTCGGCGCGCGCCCCGAACGGGATCACCGCGCCCGGCCGGACGAGCACCGGCAGGCTGTCGAACTCGTGCTTCTCGGTCACCCAGGCCGGGCCGGTGAGCTGCGCGCCGGTCACCAGGTGCGTCCACGTGCCGGCGGGAACGTAGAAGGTGACCTCGCCGTCGGCGCTCAGCACCGGCGCGACCAGCACGTCGGAGCCGAGCATGTACTGCCGGTCCAGGTGCGCCGCAGCCGGATCGTCCGGGAACTCCACGACCATCGGACGCATCATGGGTGTCCCCTCGCGGTGCGCCTCCTGGGCGGCCGCCGCCAGGTACGGCATCAGGCGGAGCTTGAGTCGGGTGAAGTGCCGCAGCACGTCGACGGCCTCCGCGTCGTACGCCCACGGGACCCGGTACGAGCCGGAGCCGTGCAGCCGGGAGTGCGAGGAGAGCAGGCCGAAGGCGATCCACCGCTTGAACACCGCCGGATCGGGGGTGCCCTCGAAGCCGCCGATGTCGTGGCTCCAGTAGCCGAAACCGGACGCCGCCAGGGACAGCCCGCCGCGCAGTGACTCCGCCATGGCGACGAACGTCGCCTCGCAGTCGCCGCCCCAGTGCACCGGGAACTGCTGCCCCCCGGTGGTGGCGGAGCGGGCGAACACCACCGCCTCGCCCTCCCCACGCTCGGTCTCCAACAGCTCGAAGACCGCCCTGTTGTAGAGGTAGGAGTAGTAGTTGTGCATCCGCTGCGGATCGGAGCCGTCGTGCCACACGACGTCGGTCGGGATGCGCTCACCGAAGTCGGTCTTGAAGCAGTCGACGCCCATGTCCAGCAGGACCTTGAGCTTGCCGGTGAACCACGCGACCGCGTCCGGGTTGGTGAAGTCGACGAGCGCCATCCCGGCCTGCCACTTGTCCCACTGCCACACCGAGCCGTCCGGGTTGCGGACCAGGTAGCCGGCCTGGCGGCCCTCCTCGAAGAGGTACGACCGCTGCGCGATGTACGGGTTGATCCAGACGCACACCTTCAGGTCGCGCTCGTGCAGCCGCCGCAGCATGCCCTCCGGGTCCGGGAAGGTCGCCGGGTCCCAGACGAAGTCGACCCAGTGGAACTGGCGCATCCAGAAGCAGTCGAAGTGGAACACCGACAGCGGCAGATTCCGCTCGACCATGCCGTCGACGAACTCGGTCACCGTCTTCTCGTCGTACGAGGTGGTGAACGACGTGGACAGCCACAGCCCGTACGACCAGGCGGGCACCCGGGCCGGTCGGCCGGTCAACGCGGTGTAGCGGCGCAGCACGTCCTTCGGGGTGGGCCCGTCGATGACGTAGTAGGTGAGCGACTGCCCCTCGACGCTGAACTGGTTCTGGGCCACGACCTCCGAGCCGACCTCGAACGACACGTGCTCCGGGTGGTCCACGAAGACCCCGTAGCCGGCGCTGCTGAGATAGAACGGCACGTTCTTGTACGCCTGTTCGCTGGCCGTCCCACCGTCGGCGTTCCAGATGTCCACGGTCTGGCCGTTCTTGACGAACGGGCCGAAGCGCTCGCCCAGCCCGTACACCGTCTCGCCGACGCCCAGCGCGAGCCGCTCGTGCACGTACCGACGGCCCTGGCCGTCGGTGACGATCCCGACGCTGCGGGTCGTGGACGCGGTGAGCAGCCGGTCGCCGTGCCGGAACTCGACCCGCCAGCCGTCGACGAGCGCGACCCGGGCGGTCAGTTCGCCGGCGGTCAGTGACGCGGTGATGCCGGTGATGTCGATGCTGACGGGGTGCGTGCCGTCGGTGGTCACCGCGAAGCGCGGCTCGCGGGGCAGTCCGCCGCTGTGGTGACCGATTGTCACCCCGACGACGCCCGGTGCGGGGGAGAAGAACCGGACGGTGACGACGGGCCGGTTGAGGGTGTCGCCCCGACCGGTGATCTGACCGGCCGGCGCGAAGACGGTGAAGCCGCTCTCGTCCGGCTCGACCGATTCCACCGCGCCGGGGCGCAGCACGCTGACCCCCGGGCGCAGTTGCCAGTACCCGTCGGTGAACTTCACTTCTCGGCTCCTGCCGTGATGCCGCGCGCCAGAGTGCGCTGGAAGATGAGGAAGAAGAGAATGGCCGGCACCAGGCTGATCAGCGCTCCGGCGTTCGTCGTCGGGGCGTCCATCAGACGGTCGCCCTGCAACGACGCGAGCGCTACCGGGATGGTCTGCGTCTGGTTGTCGATCAGCATGACCAGCGGGATGAGGAACTCGTTCCAGGTCCAGATGAAGAAGAAGATGAGGAGTACGGCCAGGGTGGGTCGCAGGTTGGGGAAGACCACCCTCCACAGCACCGTCCACTTGCCGGCGCCGTCGAGCGCGGCGGCCTCCAGCAGCGAGCGGGGGAAGGTGCCCAGGACCGAGGCCAGCAGGTACGTGCCGAACGCGCTCTGGATGACGGTGAAGATGATGATCACCGCGAGTCTCGTGTTGTAGAGGCCGACCTCCTTCGCCACGTAGTACAGCGGGTAGATCAGCGCCTCCTGCGGCAGCATGTTGGCCAGCAGGAACAGCCCGACGATCCACAGTCGGCCGCGGACCCGACCGATGCCCAGGGCGTACGCGTTGAGCAGGGACACGATGACGCCGAGTACCGCCACGGTGCCGGCGATGAGGGCCGAGTTCCACAGCTTGAGGGGGAAGTTCACCTCGGTCCAGTACGTCCGCAGGCCCTTGGTGTAGAACTCGCCCGGCCAGCTCAGCGGCCCGCCCGACGAGTAGTCGCCGGGCGACTTGAACGCGTTGAGCAGCATGAACGCGAACGGCACCAGCATGACGAGCGCCCCGACACCGACCAGGGCGAGCACGATCCAGCGGCTGACGCCGCGGTGGTGCCGATCGCGGACGGGCCGGCGGACCGGTGTCGGCGCCGGAGTGAGCGTCACGGCCATGTCAGAACCCCCGGTCCCGGCGCTCGGTGCGCGCCTGCCACCAGATGAAGACCCCGGCCACCACGACGATGATCAGTGTGAGCACGGTGGAGATCGCCGAGCCGTAGCCGACCTGGAGCTTCTTGAAGAAGGTGTAATAGGCGAAGTAGGACGGCACGTTCGTGGCGTTCTCCGGGCCGCCCCGGGTGAGCGCGAAGATCGGCCCGAACACCTTCAACGCGGCGATGGTGCAGGTCAGGGCCACCACGAAAGTCTCCGGCCGGATCTGCGGCAGGGTGATCGCCCGGAACCGGTGCAGCCAGTTCGCGCCGTCCACCTCGGCCGCCTCGTACAGCTCCGGGTCCACCCGCTGCAACGCGGCCATGAACACGACCACCGGGTAGCCGATCTGCACCCAGATCATCACCGCCATCACCGCCGGTAGGGCCGTGTCCGGGTCGCCGAGCCAGTCGTGGCGCAGCGCGCCGAGGCCGACCGCGTCGAGCAGGCTGTTGAACGCGCCGTCGGGCCGCAGGATCCAACCCCAGACGATGCCCGCGACCACCACGGGCAGCACCTGCGGAAGGTAGAAGGCGGCCCGCAGGCCGGCGGCGGTCCGCGGCTGGAACCGGCGGCCGATGACGTCGAAGAGCACCGAGGCGAGCAGCAGCCCGAGCAGGGTCGGCACCACCACCATCGCGACGATCATCGCCACGGTGTTGCGGAACGACGCCCAGAACACCTCGTCGTCCAGCAGGCGCTGGTAGTTGTCGAACCCGACGAAGGTGGGGTCGCCGATGCCGGACCACTTGGTCAGCGACAGGTAACCGGTGCCGACCAGCGGCGCGCCGATCACCAGGAGAAACAGCACCGCCCCGGGGAGCAGGTAGAGCCAGTACGCCGCGTCGCGGCCGCGCGGTCGGCGGCGGGGCTCCGGCGGGGTTGGCGTCGCCGTCGGGCGTGCGGCCTCGACGGTCTCGGAGACTGCCATGGAAGGTCCTTCCCGGCGGGGTGGGCGGGCGCTCCGGTCGTGCCGGTCGCGCCCGCCGCTCGCCGTGTCACTTGCCGGTGATCTCCTTGACGCCATCGGCGTACGGCTTGGCGATCGTGTCGAGCACCTGGTCCGGGGACTTCGACCCGTTGATCAGGCCCTGGAAACCGCCGACCAGCACGTCGTAGTAGCCGGGCACCGGCCAGTCCGGGTAGAAGGCCAGCCCGTCCTGCTTGCTGACGGTGTTGAAGTCCTCGATCAGCTTGCGGTCCTTCGGGTCGCTGATCTTGGACGCGTCGGCGGCCACCGGGACACCACCGTTGTTGCCGATGAGGTCCTGGATCTCCGGACGCAGCGTGATGTCGATGAAGTCGTACGCCAGGCTCTTGGCCTTGCTGTTCGACGGAACCACCCAGATGTTGCCCGACGACCCGGCGTTGAGGGTGTTGCCGGGGAAGAGGAACGTGTCCCAGTTGGCCTTCATCTCGGTCTTGAAGCGGCCGTACCACCAGCTACCTGAGACGATCATGGGGGTCTTGCCGGCGATGAACGCGGTGCCCATGTCCTCGGCCTTGAGGCTCGCCGAGTTCTTGGCGACGTAGCCCTTGCGCACCCAGTCGGCGAACGTGTCCGCGCCGTACTTCAGCGGGTCGGCCTTAAAGGCGACGGGGTTCTTGTAGAGCTGGTAGTTGTCGACGAACTGCCGGTCGGCCTTGGAGAGCGCCAACTGGTAGAAGAGCTGCCCGGCCGGATACTCGGCCCCGGCCATGCCCAGCGGAGTGATCTTCTTGCTGACGAAGGTGTCCATCGCGGCGGTCATCTCGGCCATCGTGGTCGGCACCTTGACGCCTTTGCGGTCGAACAGGTCCTTGTTGTAGTAGACCGTGACGTACTCGCCGTAGTTGGGTACGCCGAACCAGTTGCCCGACCCCATCACGCCCTTGTCGCTGTACCGGGCGGTGGTTTGGAGGCTGGCGCTGAGCTTGCCGGCCCAGCCGCGCTTGTCGGCCTCGGCGCTCAGATCGGTGAGCAGACCCTGCGACGACAGCAGACCGGCCGTCGCGTTGCCCTTGTTGTACTCCATGATGTCCGGGCCCTCGGACGAGTTGATGATCATGCCGGCGTTCTGCTGGATCTGTTCGAACGCCTTGCGCTCGAAGCGCACCTCGACGCCCGGATGCTCGGCCTTGAAGATCTCGATCGCCTTGTTCCAGCCGACCCCCATCGCGCTGTTCTCGCTCTCGTAGTGCCAGAGCTTGAGGGTCTTGGCCCCGCTGTCGTCCTCGCTCTTGCCGCCGCCACAGGCGGCCACGGTGGTCGTCGCTGTCGCCGCCAGGGCGATCGCCGCGACGATCCGGCGGAATCGCTGCATTGCTATCCTCCTCGTTGAGTATCGAGCCCGGTATCTCACTGGGCCCGTCGTCGCGTTGCCGCGCGGCGGCGGGCCGTTTTTACTGGTCAGCCCCTATGTGGTCGGTCTGGTCGCGGCGCGCCGGTCGATCCCCGGATTTCCAGGACGCACGGCAGCAGTTGCTGGTGGCGCTCGTCGCCGGGCCCGTCCAGGTGCCGCACCAATGCCTCGATCGCGATCCGACCCAGGGTCGAGCCGGGCGACGTCATCGCGGTCAGCGCCGGAGTGGCCAACTCGGCGACCTGCGGCGAGGTGACCATCGAGACCACCGATACGTCGTCGGGCACCGACAGCCCCCGCCCGGTCAACTCACCGAGGATGCCGAAGAGCGCCGTCTCGTTCATCGCCAGCACGGCGGTCAGTTCCGGGGCACGGGCGAGCGCGGCGGCCAGGGCCGCCCGCCCGCCAGCCGCGCTGTCCTCGGCCGGGATCATGATCGGCTCCAGGCCGTGGCCGGCCATGGCCGTGACAAAGGCATCCCGGGTACGCAACGCCGGGCCGTAACCGCTGGCGAGCGTCGCCGCCGAGTGGTTGACGTAGACGATCCGGCGGTGCCCCAGGCCGACCAGGTGCGCCACGGCCTCCCGGACGGTCTGCTCGAAGTCGATGTCGACGAAGGAGAGCCCTGCGGCGTCGCCGGTGCGTCCGATCAGCACCAGCGGCACACCCGCCTCCTGGAGCACCGTGACCCGCTCATCGGCGAGCTGCACCTCCATCAGCACCACACCGTCGAGCATCCGCTGGGCGGCCAACCGACGCAGGTCGTCCAGGTCCCCACCGCCGACAGGTGAGAGCACGAGGTGGTAACCGACCGCGCTGGCCGCAGCGGCGGCACCAGTGACGAACGCTGTCTCGGTGGCACCCAGACCACGCTCGTCCATCGGCATCAACAGGCCCAGGATGCGGCTGCGCCGGCTGGCCAGCCCCCGGGCCATGGCGTTGGGCTGGTAGTCCAGCTCGGCCATCGCCGCGAGCACCTTGGCGCGGGTGGCCTGGGAGATCGGCCGGGTGCCGGTGAGCACGTACGACACGGTGCTCACCGAGACCTGCGCGAGGCGGGCGACGTCGTGCATCGTGGCCACCACGCACCTCCTCCGGCCCGGCGGTGGAACGCTTCCCATTGATCGTCGAAGCGTTTCGACTAAACGTTTCGACAGACGCTAGGCCACCTGTTACGGCAGCGTCAATAGCCGATGTCGAGAAGAAGTCCGAGGGCTCCGAACCCCGATCCGCAAACGACGCCTCGGTACGCCTGACCGCACCGAGGCGTGCCCCGGCGCCCCGACGGCGTGCCTCGCGCGGATCTCGGCGTGCCGGGCGTCTCGGGATCTCGGCGTGCTGGGCGGGATCTCGGCGTTGCCTGGCGTGGGTTCCGGCGTTGCCTGGCGTGGGTCTCGGCGTGCTGGGCGGCATCTCGGCGTTGCCTGGCGTGGGTTCCGGCGTTGCCTGGCGTGGGTCTCGACGTGCTGGGCGGGATCTCGGCGTTGCCTGGCGTGGGTCTCGGCAAGCTTGACGTGCGCCCTGACGTGCCCGGGCTTGCCGAAGGCGTGCACATCTGCGCGCCCGGCGCGCGTTTTGGCGTGCCGGGGTGTGCCGAGGGCGATGCATCGGCGCGTCTCGGGTGTGCCTGGCGCGCATCTCAGTCAGCAAGTTCGGGGATGTTGCTGTCTCCGGCGGGGCGGATGCAGCAACTTCCCCGATGTTGTGAGGATCTTGGGCGCGGGGCGCGGGGCGCGGGGCGCGGGGCGCGGGGCGCGGGGCGCGGGGCGCGGGGC
>NZ_JBEXIJ010000031.1:0-81158 GCF_040608495.1 Micromonospora sp. NPDC005174
GGGGGGGGGGTGTGGGGGGCCGCCGTGGTCGGGGGGGGGGTGGTGGGGGGCGGGGGGGCGCCCCCCGGGGGGGCCCCGCCGGGGGGGGGGGGGGGGGCCCCCCCCCCCCCCCCGCGAAGGGTTCCCGATCAGGCGCGGGCGTACTGGGCGGGGCCGTTGTACGCGACGCCGAGCTTTCCGGCGGCGCGGCGCGGCCAGTACGGGTCGCGCAGCAGTTCCCGGCCGAGCAGCACCAGATCGGCCTCACCGCTGGCGATGATCTGCTCGGCGTGCTCCGGCTCGACGATCAGGCCGACCGCGCCGGTGGGTACACCGGCCTCGCGGCGGATCTGGGCGGCAAGCGGCACCTGGTAGCCGGGGCCGAGCGCCGGGATGCGCTGCTCGGTGCTGACGCCACCGGTGGAGGTGTCGACCAGGTCGACGCCGACGGCGGCCAGCTCACCGGCGAGCACCACGCTGTCCTCGATGGTCCAGCCGCCCTCGACCCAGTCGGTGGCGGAGATCCGGGTGAGCACCGGCACGCTCTCGCCGACCACGGCGCGTACCGCGCGGGCGACCTCCAGCGTGAGGCGCATCCGGCCGGCCCGGTCACCGCCGTAGGCGTCGGTGCGGTGGTTGGTCAGCGGCGACAGGAACTCGTTGAGCAGGTACCCGTGCGCGGCGTGCACCTCCACGGCGGCGAAACCGGCGGCGAGAGCGCGCTCGGCGGCGGCGGCGAACGCGTCGACCACGCCGGCGATGCCCGCCGCGTCGAGCGCGGTCGGCGTCCGGTAGGTGGGGCTGAACGGCTCGGCGCTCGGGGCGACGGGCGTCCAGCCGCCCTCGGCGTCCGGCACCCCGCCGTTGCCCGCGTCCCACGGCCGGTAGGTGGAGGCCTTGAAGCCGGCGTGTGCGAGCTGGACGGCCGGCACCGCGCCGTGCGCGGCGACGAACGCGGTCACCGGCCGCCAGGCGTCGACGTGTGCGCCGGACCACAGCCCGGTGTCCTGCGGGGAGATCCGACCCTCGGCGAGTACGGCGGTCGCCTCGGTCAGCACCAGCCCGGCCCCGCCGACCGCGCGGGTGCCGAGGTGCACGAGGTGCCAGTCGGTGGGCAGGCCGTCCGGGCCGGCGGAGTACTGGCACATGGGCGCCATGGCGATGCGGTTGGGCAGGGTGACCCCACGCAGGGCCAGTGGCGTGAACAGGGAACTCATGACGTCATCCTCTCGGTACGGCGACGGACCCCGCTGACGAGGGGTCCGTCGCCGTGGTGAACGGGTCAGGCGGGTACGGGGTTCAGCTCCGGTCGCGTGTCGGCGGCCACCGTGCGCATCATGTCCAGGATCGGGTCACGCCGCGCAGGCTGACCGCGCTGACCACGATGGCGCTGAAAAGCACGAGGCCGAGCAGGATCCGCACGGAGAAGGGGATTTTGCGCAGGCCGAAGGGCATGGGATGTCCGGTTGTCCGTTATCTGGGCGGGGTAGGCGTGTGGAGGGCGGCTACGCCGGACAGACGCCGCTGGCCTGCAGTCGGAGATCGACATACAGGCGGACGGTGAGGCCCCAGACATTGGTCATCGTCGGCCAACGGTACCCGATCAGCCCCATCTGCAAGCGGCGATGCGCGTAACGCTCCTTACAGGCTTTGCCTGCGGCACGTCAGGGCCAGAGCCGTGCCGGTCGCCACGCCCCAGAGCACCGCGAGCCCGAGGACCACCCGCTCCACCACGCCGACCAGGGAACCCCGGCCGACCACGAGCATGGCCAGTCCGATCGTGGCGCACAGCGGCAGGGCGAGCGCCGCCGCACCGGCCGCCAGCCGGCGTACCACCGGTCCGGCCGGCCCGGACACCGCCAACGCGACCATGGCGAGGACCACCGCCGCCGTCGCCGCGATGCTCGCGCCACCGTGCACCAGGTCGGCCACCGTGGTCCGCTCGAACGGCGGCAGCGGGCAGCCGGCGGAGCAGGTCACCGCCCCCGACACCGCCGTGAGCACGGCACCGGCGGCGAGCAGCGCCGCCGCCACCCGAACCCCTGGCGGCAGCGCCGCGGCGATCAACAGCAACGCGCCGGCCAGGGCGAGAACCCCGATCCGGTACGTCACGGCGTGCGCGCTGCCGGCGATGCCCGCCTCGCTCACGTACCCGGTGAAGCCCGGACCGGGACCGGCGACCACCGCGACCGTCACCGCGGCAGCCCCGGCTGCCGCGCTCCCGGCTGCGGCGGACGCGGCGACCCGGCGGGCGACGTCCCCGCGGGCGGTGGGCGTCGTCGCGGTGCCGCCCCGACCCCGGTCAGCCACGCCCGTGCGGCGTCGTCCAACCGGACTCGTCGGGCCCCAGTGGCACGATGCCTGTCGGGTTGATCTCCCGGTGGGTGCCGTAGTAGTGCCGCTTGATGTGGTCGAAGTCCACCGTCTCGCCGAAGCCCGGGGTCTGGAACAGGTCCCGGGCGTACGCCCAGAGCACCGGCATCTCGGTCAGCTTGTCGCGGTTGCACTTGAAGTGCCCGTGGTACGCCGCGTCGAAGCGGATCAGCGTGGTGAACAGCCGCACGTCGGCCTCGGTGATCGCGTCGCCCATCAGGTAGCGCTGCCCGGCCAGCCGCTCGGACAGCGCGTCGAGCCGGGCGAACAACGCCTGGAACGCCTCGTCGTACGCCTCCTGCGAGGTGGCGAACCCGCACCGGTAGACGCCGTTGTTGACGTCGTGGTGGATCTCGGCCATCAGCGCGTCCATCTCGGGGCGCAGCGCGACCGGGTACAGGTCGGGTGCGCCGGGCGCGTGCAGCGGCCGCCACTCGGTGGAGAAGTCGAGGGTGAGCTGCGGATAGTCGTTGGTCACCACCCGGCCGGTCAGGGTGTCGACGAGCGCCGGCACGGTCACCCGGCCGGTGTAGTCCGCGTCGGTGGCCAGGTACGCCTCGGAGAGGAAACGGACGCCGAGGACCGGGTCGAAGCCGTCCGGGTCGAGGGCGAACGCCCAGCCGCGTTCGTCCCGGATCGGGTCGACGGTGCCCAGCGAGATCGCGTCGTCCAGCCCGAGCAGGCCACGTACGATCCTCGCCCGGTGCGCCCAGGGGCACGCGCGGCACCAGATGAGCCGGTAGCGGCCGGCCTCCAACGGCCAGCGGTCCTGCTCGTCCGGACCGCCACCGGGAGGTGCGGTCGAGTCGGCGGTGACCCGACCGGTGAACCGGTTGGGCTGACGGACGAACTCGCCGCCACGGCTGGTCTCTGCGCTGAACTGGGCCCGGGCCATGCCGTCAACCTATCCGCTGCCGACGCGGATATCCTGGCTGCCGGCAGCCCCCGCGATCCGGTGGGTGTGCCCCACCCCCGCCGTCTGCACCCCTGAAGGACTCGCGATGACCGTGGCATACCTGGTGGCCGGTGTCCGTACCCCGATCGGCCGGTACGCGGGCGCGCTGGCCGGCGTCCGCCCCGACGACCTGGCCGCCCACGTCATCCGCGAGCTGGTCGCCCGGCATCCGTCGGTGGACTGGGCCCGCGTCGACGACGTCGTCCTCGGCTGCGCCAACCAGGCCGGCGAGGACAACCGCAACGTGGCCCGGATGGCGGCGCTGCTCGCCGGCCTGCCGGAGGAGGTGCCGGGCAGTACTGTCAACCGGCTCTGCGGCTCGGGCCTGGACGCCCTCGCCACCGCCGCCCGGTCCATCGTGGCCGGGGACGCGGATCTGGTGATCGCCGGCGGGGTGGAGAGCATGAGCCGGGCGCCCTTCGTCGTGCCGAAGGCGACCTCGGCGTACTCCCGCGCGGCCGAGATGTACGACACCACCCTGGGCTGGCGGCTGGTCAACCCGCTCATGCGCGACGGCTGGGGGGTCGACTCGATGCCCGAGACGGCGGAGAACGTGGCCGCCGAGTACGGCGTCGACCGGGCCGAGCAGGACGCCTTCGCATACCGCTCGCAGCAGCGCGCGGCCAAGGCGCAGGCCGGCGGCCGGTTCGCCGAGGAGATCGTGCCGGTTTCCGTGCCGGCCGGCCGGCGGGAGACCCGGCTGGTCGAGGTCGACGAGCACCCCCGCGAGACGTCCCTGGAGAAGCTGGCCGCGCTGCCCACCCCGTTCCGCGACGGCGGCACGGTGACCGCCGGCAACTCCTCGGGCGTCAACGACGGCGCGGTCGCGCTCCTGGTGGCCAGCGAGGCGGCGGTGCAGCGGTACGGTCTCACCCCGCTGGCCCGCGTCGGCGGCGCGGCGACGGCCGGCGTACCGCCGCGGATCATGGGGATCGGCCCGGTGCCGGCCACCCGCAAGCTGCTCGACCGGGCCGGCGTCGACCTGGGTTCGGTGGACGTCGTCGAGCTGAACGAGGCGTTCGCCGCGCAGTCCGTGGCGGTGCTGCGCGAGTTGGGGCTGCCCGTCGACGCCGAGCACGTCAACCCCAACGGAGGCGCGATCGCGTTCGGGCATCCGCTGGGTGCCAGCGGCGCGCGCCTGGCATTGACCGCTGCCCTGGAGCTACGCCGGCGCGGTGGCCGCCGTGCCCTCGCCACGATGTGCATCGGTGTGGGTCAGGGCATCTCGCTGCTGCTGGAATCGGCCGCCTGAGGGCGGAAAGTTACGTGAAGGGATCTCCCGTACGCCGTGGTCGGCGGCCTAGAGTGGTCCACACCACACGACCCGCGGGTCGGCCGGCGGCCGCGCGCGCCCGCCGACGCCGGTGCCGCCCCGCGCCGCGAACTGGGGAGCACACCGATGCCGGACGCACTGCCGACCGAGATTGATCTGACCAGGCCGAGCGCGGCCCGGGTGTACGACTACTTCCTGGGCGGGGCGCACAACTTCGAGATCGACCGGCAGTTGGCCGAGCAGATCGCCAGCATGACCCCGAACCTCGCCGCCACCATGCGCTCCGGCCGGGACTTCCTGCGTCGGGCCGTCCGGGTGCTGCTCGACGCCGGTATCGACCAGTTCCTCGACATCGGCTCCGGCATCCCGACCGTGGGCAACGTGCACGAGGTGGCCCAGGCGGCGAACCCGAAGGCACGCGTGGTCTACGTCGACATCGACCCGGTGGCCGTCGCGCACAGCCGCGAACTGCTAGCCGGCAACGACCTGACCGGGGTGATCCACGCCGACCTGCGCGAGCCGGAGCGGATCCTCACCGAGACGCGGCGGCTCGGGCTGATCGACTTCAGTCGGCCCATGGGCATCCTGCTGGCCGGGGTGGTGCACTTCGTTCCGGACGCCGACCGCCCCGACGAGATCCTGGCGACCCTGCGGGCCGCCGCCGCGCCGGGCAGCTTCCTGGTGGTCTCGCACTCCACCTTCGAGGACCAGCCGCAGGAGATGCTGGACGCCCAGCGCCTCTCCTCCCGTACCGACACCGAGATCACACTGCGCTCCCGCGCGCAGGTCACCGGCTTCTTCGGCGACTGGACGGTCCTCGAACCAGGCGTGGTGCACATGCCACTGTGGCGGCCCGACTCGCCCGACGACGTGGACGAGCACCCCGAGCGGTTCGGCGCCTTCGGGGGCGTCGCCCGGTACGACCAGCACGCCGGCTGATCCGGTGGCCGCCGTGCCGGACCCCACCGGGGTCGACGTCGGCCGGACCGGTGTCGAGGCGTACGCCGCTGACTGGGCCCGTGCCGTACGTCGCATCGGTTTCGTGCCGCTCAGCGCGGCCGAGACCGAGCGGCTGTTGCTGCTGCACACCGTCCGGCTGGCGGAGGTCGTACGAGCGGAGCCGTTCAGCGCCCGCCCGGCCGAGGAGATCGGGCGGGCCCTGGTGGAGGCGCACCTGACCGAGCCCCGGGCGTTGGAGTGGTCGTTGCGCGCCCTCGGTGACGACTTCCCCGCCCGGGTGCTGGCGGTCGACGGCCGACCGGCCGATCTGGGCGAGCGGATCGCGGCGGTGCAGGGCGGGCTGGCGGCCGGGTTCGCCCGCGCGCTGCGCGACCGCATCTTCGCCCAGCAGGAGCGCATCGCCCGTTCGGCCTGGCAGGCGCGGGACGAGGTCGAGCAGGCGCTGCGCGACAGCGAGGCGCGGTTCCGGGCGGTCTTCACCGGTGCCGCGATCGGTATCGGCATCGCCGGGGTGGACGGTCGGATCATCGACGTCAACACGGCGTTCGCCGACATGCTCGGTTACTCGGCCGAGGAGCTGTGCCAGATGAACGTGGCGGCGCTGTTCCACGCCGACGACGCCGCCGGCATGTGGGAGCTGTACCAGGAGCTGATCGAGGGCAAGCAGGACTCGGCCCGGGTCCAGAAGCGCTACCACCGCAAGGACGGCAGCGTCGTCTGGACGGATCTGGCCGTCTCCCTGATCCGGTACGACGACGGCCGGCCCCGGTTCACCGTCGCCATGGTCGAGGACATCACCGAGCGGTACGAACTCCAGCAGCGGCTGCGCTTCCAGGCGCTGCACGATCCGTTGACCGGGCTACCCAACCGGACGTTGTTCTTCGAGACGTTGGGCCGGGTCCTGGACTCCGCCGGGCCGGGCCAGCGGGTCGGGGTGTGCTTCCTCGACCTGGACGGCTTCAAGGCGATCAACGACGGCCTCGGCCACGACCTCGGCGACCGGCTGTTGGTGACGATCGGCAAGCGCCTCGCCGAGTGCGTGGCCGACCGCGGCCACCTGGTCGCCAGGATGGGCGGCGACGAGTTCGTCATCCTGGTCGACGGCGGTGGCGACGTCGAGGACGCGGTGGTCGTGGCGGAGGCCGCGTTGGCCGCCGTCGCCGCGCCGGTGCACGTCGGCGACCAGCAGTTGGCGGTCTCCGCCAGCGTCGGGATCGTGGACTGCCCGGCCGCGGAGACCACCGCCTCGGATCTGATGAAGGCCGCCGACACGACGCTCTACTGGGCCAAGGCGGCGGGCCGGGGGCGGTGGGCGGTGTACGACCCGGAGCGCAGCGCCCGAGACCTCGCCCGGTCGGCGCTGGTCGCCGGGCTGCCGGCCGCGCTCGACCGGGGTGAGTTCGTGCTGCACTACCAGCCGATCGTGTCGCTGTTGGAGGGCACGATGCTCGCCGTGGAGGCGCTCGTCCGCTGGGAACACCCGGAGTTGGGCCTGATCGGACCGGACCGCTTCATCGGTCTCGCCGAGGAGACCGGTCTGATCGTCCGGCTGGGCGAGTGGGTGCTGCGGCAGTCCTGCCGTGACGCCGAACGCTGGTGGCGGGAGTTCCCCGAGGCCCGGCTGGTGGTCAGCGTCAACCTGGCCGCCCGGCAGGCCGACGACCCGGCGATCGTCGCGACGGTGGCCGACGCGCTGGCCACCAGCGGCCTGCCGGCCGAGCTGCTGCAACTGGAACTGACCGAGAGCGCCGTGATGGGCAGCGCGGGCGAGCCGCTACGCAGCCTGCATCGGCTCGCGGCGCTGGGCATCCGGCTGGCGGTCGACGACTTCGGCACCGGCTACTCCAACCTCGCCTACCTGCGCCGGCTGCCCATCCACTGTCTGAAGTTGGCCGGCCCGTTCGTCGAGGGCATCCGCGCCGACGGGACCGACGAGGCGGCGGACCACCGCGACGAGCGGATCGTCGACGCGTTGGTCAGGTTGGCGCACGCGTTGGAGTTGTGGGTGACGGCCGAGGCGGTGGAGACCGGGGTGCAGGCGGAGCGACTACGGGCGCTGCGCTGCGACACCGGGCAGGGGCGGTACTTCGGTGCGCCAGCTCCGGCGCAGGACATCACGACTCGCCTCCGGCAGGGTACGACGTGAGGCGCGCGTCCTGGCCGGTGACGGCCGGCCGACGCGTGACCGGCGGACCGCTCCGGTCCGGGTGGTGCCGACGGAAGGCGACGGCGTGAGCGTGGACGACTCGCAGACGGTGGTGACGGTGGTGGCCGCGCTGGCCATCCTGGCCGGACTGGCCGGTGTGGTGGTGCCCGGCCTGCCGGCGCTGCCGCTGTGCTGGGGTGGCGTACTGGTCTGGGCGATCTTCGGTGGCGCCGGTCCCGGTGGCTGGGCGGTGTTCGCGGCCGCCACGCTCGTCGCGGTCGGCGGCATCGTCGTCAAATACCTCTGGCCCGGGCGAAACCTCAAGCGCACCGGTGTGCCGACGTCGTCCCTGCTGGCCGGGGGCGTGCTCGGGCTGGTGGGATTCTTCGTGATCCCCGTGGTCGGTCTGCTGCTGGGCTTCGTCGCGGGGGTCTGGGCGGCAGAGCGACTGCGGCTGGGCAGCAACAAGCTCGCCTGGCCGTCCACCGTGCAGGCCCTCAAGGCCGCCGGTCTGTCCATGCTGGTGGAGTTCCTGGCCGGCCTGACCATCGGCGCACTCTGGGTCGGCGGTCTCCTGCTGACGTGATCCGCCCGCCCCCGGTCGGACGGCTTCAGGGCGGTACGGTGCCACCGCTCTGGCTAGGGTCGGTCCCGTGCGCATCGTGGTGCTCGGTGGTCGTGGCACCTGGCCCTCCGCCGACCAGGGCTGTGCCGGCTTCCTGGTCGAGCACCGGGGCTTCCGGCTCCTGATCGACCCTGGCTACGCGACCCTGCAACCGCTGCTGACCCGCCTGCCCGCCTCGGCGGTCGACGCGGTGTACGTCAGCCACGGCCACCCCGATCACTGCGCCGACCTCCAGCCACTGCTGCGCGTCAGGGCGCTGGCCGACCGACCCGCCCCGGCCCTGCCGGTGTACGCGCCCACCGGCAGCCTCGACCCGCTGCTCGCGATCGACGAGCCCGGTCTCGTCGACACGGCGTACCACCTGCACGGGTTCACCCCCGGCGACGACTTCGACGTCGGTCCGTTCTCCCTACGGACCTGGTCGTTGCCGCACTGGGTGCCGAGCGCGGGGGCCCGCATCTCCGCCGGGGGAACGGTGCTGGCGTACACCGGGGACACCGGCCCGAGCCCGGCGCTTGTCGACGTGGCCCGCGACGCCGACCTGCTGATCGCCGACGCGACGTACGTCGACGAGATCCCGGACCGGCACGTCGGATTCCTGTCGAGCGCTGCCGAGGTGGGTCGCTACGCCAGCGCGGCACGGACCAGAGCGGTCCTGCTGACGCACCTGTGGCCCGGCACGGACCCCGACGCGGCGGTCACCGCGGCGCAGCAGGCGTACGGGGGGCCGGTCGCCGTGACCCGATCGGGCATGGTGGTCGATCTGCCCGCCGGACAGCAAGGGCTGCCCTGACAGGGGTGCCCGGCCAGCAGGCCGGGCACCCCGTCGTGGTCGCAGGTCCGTTCAGTAGTCCTGCGAGGCGGTGTACCGACGGCTGCCCGTCGTGCCGTCCTGCACCCACACGGTCACCCGGACGGTGTCGCTCAGCTTCGGGGTGGGGTAGGCGTGGTTGCCGTCGTCGCAGGCGTTGAAGGAGCCGTTGGCGTCCTCGGCCGTGGCGATGACCCGGCCCGTCGTGAGGTTCCTCATCTCCGCCCGCGCCCGGTAGCCGTCCTTCGCGTCGTCGCAGACCGACAACTCCCAGGCGTTGTAGACGTCCAGGTACGCCGCCGCGGAACCGTTCGTGGTATCGACGTAGGGGGACGACGGATTAACCGGGGCAACGGTGAACGCTGTTCGGGACGGTGCCGAACGAACCGTTCGGCCCGAAACGCGACGGCGGCGCGGGGCACCTTCGTCGGATACGGCGGGAGGCCGTACGCGAGAGAGAGGCGGCGCCCCGCGCCACCGTCTGCCGGGCGTTTTGCCGAGCGCCCGGCGGAGCCCGTCGCGATCGGGCCTGGCCACGGGTAACAGCATGCTGTCGCACGACGTGTGGTGGCAACGGGATTAGCGGGACGTCGTCGGTGGTGGCGTGCACGGCTCCACGGGATGTCGCGCGCGGGGTGGGCGGCGCCGCGGAGGCGTCGGGGCGGACCCACCATGGAAAGCGTGATGCCTGTGAGTCATCTAGATGACTCACAGGCATCACACTCATTGCGCCGTGGGCCGTGGACTTAAGCACCGGCGACGTATTGACCGCCCCTGATCATCGGGACGACACTTTGCGCACTCGTTGACGGAACCACCTCAGGGAGGTGCGCAGTGGCCACGACGCCCGTTCCGACCGCAGAGCAACCGATGGACGACGACGCTCGGCGACTCGCCGAACTCGGCTACAAGCAGGAGCTGCGCCGCAAGTGGAGCGGCTTCTCCAACTTCGCCATCTCCTTCTCGATCATCTCGATCCTGGCCGGCTGCTTCACCACGTTCGGCCAGGCGTGGAACAACGGCGGTCCGGTCGCCATCTCCTGGGGCTGGCCGCTGATCTCACTGTTCATCCTGATCATCGGCTTCTGCATGGCCGAGCTGGTGTCGGCGTACCCGACGGCGGGCGGCATCTACTGGTGGGCGGCGACCATGGGTCGCCCGGTGCACGGCTGGTTCACCGGCTGGTTGAACCTGATCGGCCTGGTCGCGGTCACCGCGTCGGTCGACTACGGCTGCGCGACCTTCCTCAACCTCACCCTGTCGGCGCTCTTCGACGGCTGGGCGGGGACGCTGCGGCAGGCGTTCGTGCTCTTCGTGATCATCCTGGCGCTGCACGGCCTCATCAACATCTACGGGCACCGGATCATCGACGTACTCCAGAACGTCTCGGTCTGGTGGCACGTGGCCGGCGCGGCCGTCGTGGTGGCCATCCTGGTGTTCGTCCCGGACAACCACCAGAGCTTCCAGTTCGTGTTCACCGAGCGGTTCAACAACTCCGGGTTCGGCGACGGGGACACCGGCGGGTTGACGTTCTGGTTCTACGTGCTGCCGCTGGGTTTCCTGCTGACCCAGTACACGATCACCGGCTTCGACGCCTGCGCGCACGTCTCCGAGGAGACCCGGGGGGCCTCGCAGGCCGCCGCCCGTGGGCTCTGGCAGTCGATCTTCTACTCGGCCGTCGGTGGGTGGGTCCTGCTGCTGGCGTTCCTGTTCGCGGCCACCGACGTCGAGGCGGTCAACGCCGCCGGCGGCTTCTCCGGTGCCATCTTCGAGTCGGCGCTGACGCCGGTCTTCTTCAAGGTCGTCATCATCATCTCCACCATCGGGCAGTTCTTCTGCGGCATGAGCTGCGTGACGTCGATGAGCCGGATGGCGTACGCGTTCAGCCGCGACCGGGCCGTGCCGGGCTGGCGGCTCTGGTCGAAGGTCGACCGCAACGGCACGCCGGTGAACGCGATCATCGGCGCCACGATCGCCGGACTGGTGCTCACCCTGCCAGCGCTCTACGAGAGCTCCGCCGGCATCCCCGTCGCCTTCTACGCGGTGGTCTCGGTGGCGGTGCTCGGGCTCTACCTGTCCTTCCTCATCCCGATCGCCCTGCGGCTGCGTCTCGGTGACCGGTTCAGCCCGGGGCCGTGGACGCTGGGCCGCAAGTACAAACTGCTCGGCTGGATCGCGGTCATCGAGATCGCCGTCATCGCGGTCTACTTCGTGCTGCCGATCGTGCCCGCCGGGGTGCCCGGCAACGACGAGTTCACCTGGTCGGCCGTGAACTACGCGCCGCTCGCCGTCGGCGGGGTGCTACTGGTCGTCGCCGTGTGGTGGTACGCGTCCGCCCGCAGGTGGTTCACCGGACCGGTCCGTACCGTCGAGGAACGTGCGTCGGTCGCCGACCCGGCGCCCGCCGACGGCCCGGCCTGATCCGCGCCCGGCGGGATGGTCCTCGCGGCCGTCCCGCCGGGTTTGCCGCCTCCACCGCCGGGGGCATTGACGGTGATCCGGTTTGCCAGTAGACCTTGGTGATGGAGGCCCGCTCATGAGGAATGCGCCGCTCACGCTGGAACAACTGCGGGTCGCCGTCGACGACGGTGAGATCGACACGGTGGTGCTGGCCCTCGTCGACATGCAGGGCCGGTTGCAGGGCAAGCGGTTCCACGCGCCCTTCTTCCTCGACCAGGTGGTCGAGGGCGGCAGCGAGGGCTGCAACTACCTGCTGGCGGTGGACGTCGACATGAACACCGTCGACGGGTACGCGATGTCGAGCTGGGAGCGCGGCTACGGCGACTTCGCCATGGTGCCGGACTTCGCCACGCTGCGCCGGGTGCCGTGGCAACCGGGCTCGGCGATGCTGCTGGCCGACCTCGCCTGGCTGGACGGCTCCGGTGACGTGGTCGCCTCACCCCGGCAGATCCTGCGCCGGCAGCTCGACCGGCTGGCCGAGCACGGGCTGACCGCGTACGCCGGCACCGAGCTGGAGTTCGTCCTGTTCCGCGACTCGTACGAGGACGCCTGGCAGCGCGGCTACCGCGACCTCACGCCGGCGAACCAGTACAACGTGGACTACTCCCTGCTCGGTACCGCCCGGGTGGAGCCGCTGCTGCGCCGGATCCGCACCGAGATGGCCGGCGCCGGGCTCACGCCGGAGAGCGCCAAGGGCGAGTGCAACCTCGGCCAGCACGAGATCGCCTTCCGGTACGACGAGGCGGTGGCCTGCGCCGACCACCACGTGATCTACAAGAACGGCGCGAAGGAGATCGCCGCCCAGGAGGGCATGTCGATCACCTTCATGGCCAAGCCGAACGAGCGGGAGGGCAACTCCTGCCACATCCACTTCTCGCTGCGCGACGCGTCGGGCTCGTCGGCGATGCTCGGCGACGGGCCGGCGCACCTGTCGCCGACCGGCCAGCGGGTGCTCGCCGGGCTGCTCGCCACCATGCGGGAGTTCAGCCTGCTCTTCGCCCCGAACATCAACTCCTACAAGCGCTACCAGCCGGGCTCGTTCGCTCCGACGGCGCTGCGCTGGGGCGTGGACAACCGCACCTGCGCGCTGCGGGTGGTCGGGCACGGGCAGGGCATGCGGGTGGAGAACCGGGTCCCCGGAGCCGACGTCAACCCGTACCTGGCGATCGCTGGGCTGGTCGCGGGCGCGCTGCACGGCATCGAGCGGGAGTTGGAGTTGGGCGCGGAGTGCACCGGCAACGCGTACGACGACCCGGACGCCGAGCGCGTCCCCACCACGTTGCGCGACGCCCTGAGTCTGTGGGAGAAGTCCGAGGTGGCCCGCGAGGCGTTCGGCGACGAGGTGGTGGCCCACTACGCCAACCAGGCAAGGGTCGAGCTGAGCGCATTCGACGCGGCGGTAACGGACTGGGAGCTGACCCGTGGCTTCGAACGCCTGTAAGCGCGGGTCGCCCTCCGCCGCGATCTTGCACTTTCTGTCGTTGGTCTGGGATGACTCGCGGCTTATGTCGGCACAGAAACTGCAAGATCGCGGGGATTGGGCGAGGGGTGGGGCGCGTGAGTGTGATTGTTGACCCGGCTTCCGGAAAGGGGTTTCGGGAGGTTCCCGGGGCCTCGGAGGCGGACGTCGACGCGGCGATCTCGCGTGCCGCTGCCGCGTTCGAGACGTGGCGTGCGGTCGGGCCGGGGGACCGGGGGCGGTTGCTGCGACGATTCGCCTCGGTTGTCGACGCGCATCTGGACGAGCTGGCCCTGTTGGAGGTCAGTAACTCCGGGCACACCATCGGCAACGCCCGCTGGGAGGCCGGCAACGTCCGTGACGTGCTGGACTACTATGCGGGCGCGCCGGAGCGGTTGACCGGCCGGCAGATCCCCGTACCCGGTGGCCTGGACATCACCTTCCACGAGCCGCTCGGCGTGGTCGGCGTGATCGTGCCGTGGAACTTCCCGATGCCGATCGCCGCCTGGGGGTTCGCCCCGGCGCTCGCCGCCGGCAACACCGTGGTGCTCAAGCCCGCCGAGCTGACCCCGCTCACCGCGCTGCGCCTGGCCGAGCTGGCCCGCGAGGCCGGCCTGCCCGACGACGTGTTCACCGTGCTGCCGGGTCAGGGCTCGGTGGTGGGGGAGCGGTTCGTCAGCCACCCGGCCGTCCGCAAGATCTGCTTCACCGGCTCCACCGAGGTGGGCACGCGCATCATGGCCGGCTGCGCCGCCCAGGTGAAGCGCCTCACCCTGGAGTTGGGCGGCAAGAGCGCCAACATCGTGTTCGCCGACGCCGACCTGGAAACCGCCGCCGCGACCGCGCCCGGCGCGGTCTTCGACAACGCCGGCCAGGACTGCTGCGCGCGGTCGCGCATCCTGGTCCAACGCCCGGTGTACGACAGGTTCCTGGAACTGCTCGAACCAGCGGTACGTGCGGTGCGGGTCGAGGACCCGTCCCGCGACACCGCGGAGATGGGCCCGTTGATCTCGGCGGCCCAGCGGGACCGGGTCGCCGGTTACGTGACCGGCGCGACTGTCGCCTTCGCCGGCTCGTGCCCCGACGGCGCCGGCTTCTGGCACGCGCCGACCGTGCTGCTGGCCGATTCGCCCGCCGACCGGCACTGGCGGGAGGAGATCTTCGGGCCGGTGGTCTCGGTGCTGCCGTTCGACGACGAGGCCGACGCGGTCCGGCTCGCCAACGACACCGAGTACGGCCTCTCCGGCTCCATCTGGACCCGGGACGTCGGGCGCGCGCTGCGGATGGCCCGGGCGGTCGACTCGGGCAACCTCAGTGTCAACTCGCACTCCTCGGTGCGCTACTGGACCCCGTTCGGCGGGATGAAGCGCTCCGGACTCGGCCGCGAGCTGGGCCCGGACGCGCTGCATTCCTTCACCGACGTCAAGAACGTGTTCATCGCGACGAAGGAGTGAGGCCAGTGCAGGGTCGGTTGCAGGACCGGGTGGCCGTGGTCACCGGCGCGGGCAGCGGCATCGGGTTGGCCACCGTCCGGCGGTTCGCCGCCGAGGGGGCGCGGGTGGTCTGCGTCGACATCGACGCGGCGGCGGGCGAGAAGGCCGCCCAGGAGTGCGGCGGCGAGTTCGTCCGCGCCGACGTCGCCGACGAGGCGGCGGTACGTGACCTGTTCGACGGGGTGGCCGAGCGGCACGGGCGGGTCGACATCGCGTTCAACAACGCCGGCATCTCACCGCCGGACGACGACTCCATCCTGGACACCGGCCTGGACGCGTGGCAGCGGGTGCTGCGCGTCAACACCACGAGCGTCTACCTGTGCTGCAAGTACGCGATCCCGCACATGCGGCGGCAGGGCAAGGGCTCGATCATCAACACGGCCTCGTTCGTCGCGTTGATGGGAGCGGCGACGTCGCAGATCGCGTACACCGCGAGCAAGGGCGGCGTGTTGGCGATGACCCGCGAGTTGGGCGTGCAGTTCGCCCGCGAGGGCATCCGGGTCAACGCGCTCTGTCCCGGCCCGGTGGCCACGCCGCTGCTGCTGGAGTTGTTCGCCGCCGATCCCGAGCGGGCCGCCCGCCGGCTGGTGCACGTGCCGATGGGTCGGTTCGGTGAGCCGGAGGAGATCGCCGCCGCGGTGGCCTTCCTGGCCAGCGACGACGCGTCCTTCATGACCGCCGCGCAGTTCGTCGTCGACGGCGGGATCACCGGCGCGTACGTCACTCCCTTATGAGAAGGCCCCTGATCGGGATCAGCGCGTACGTCGAGCCCGCCGACTGGGCCGTCTGGCGTGGTGTGCGGGCGGTCCTGGTGCCTGCGGCGTACGTGCGGGCGGTGACCGCCGCCGGAGGCCGGGCGGTGGTGCTGCCCCCGGACGACTGCGACGCCGACGTGCTGGCGGTCCTCGACGGGCTGCTGTTGGCCGGGGGCGCGGACGTGGGCCCGGGTCGGTACGGCCAGCAGCCGCACCCGCGGACCGAGGACCGGCCGGACCGGGACGCCGGTGAGCTGACCCTCCTGACGGCGGCCCTCGCCGCCGACCTGCCCGTGCTGGGCGTCTGCCGGGGAATGCAGTTGCTCGCCGTCGCGTACGGCGGCACCCTCCACCAGCACCTGCCCGACGTGCTGGGCTCCGAGGCGCACCGTCCGGCACCGGGGGTCTACGGCACGCACCCGGTGCGGTTCGCGCCGGGCAGCCTGGCGGCGCGCACCATGGCCGGGGTGGGGCAGGTCAACTCGTACCACCATCAGGCGGTCGCCACCCCGGGCCGGCTCGCGGTGACCGGCTGGGCGGGCGACGGCGTGATCGAGGCGGTGGAGGACCCGGGCCGTCCGTTCGTGCTCGGGGTGCAGTGGCATCCGGAGAACGAGCCGGACCCGCGCCCGATCACCGCGCTGGTCCGGGCCGCCGGGCCGTCCGGTCCGTCGGTGGGTGACCGCGACGAGGGGGTACGCGCGACCGGGTCGACGGCCGTGTGACGCAGGTCGCCCCCGTCGTGTAGGACGACCAGTGGGAGGATCAGCGCATGGGTAAGGTCTATCCGGAGATCGACGATCGTCTGCGGGAGTTCATCGCGGCCCAGCCGGTCTTCTTCGTCGCCACCGCGCCCTCCGGTCCCGAGGGGCATGTCAATGTCTCACCGAAGGGCATGGCGGGCACGCTCGTGGTCCTCGGCCCGCACCGGGTGGCCTACCTCGACTACCACGGCAGCGGTGCGGAGACCATCGCCCACCTGCGGGACAACGGCCGCATCACGGTGATGTTCTGCGCGTTCGACGGTCCGCCGAAGATCGTGCGTCTGCACGGCAGGGGCCACAGCGTTGCGGTGACCGAGGCGGGCTTCGCCGACCGTCTCGCCGACTTTCCCGCGCCACCCGACGTGCACGCCGTGCGGGCCGTCATCACCGTCGACGTCCAGCGGGTCAGCGACTCCTGCGGCTACTCGGTGCCCCTGATGGACTACCGTGCGGAACGCGACCTGTTACTCACCGCACACTCCCGCCGCACGACCGACGATCTGGTGACCTACCGGGCCACCAGGAATGCCGCGAGCATCGACGGATTGCCGGTCTTCTAAGTGCTCAGGGCCGTTGTGCGCCCCCTTGGGTGGTCCGCGTCCGCCCCCGTGCTGTCGGGTCGTCGACCACCGGAGTGCACGTAACCAGCGTCCGCGGGTCGTCATGCGTTACGTTGCTGGTCCGCCGGGGTACAAGTCGGGGCACGGCGCATGAAGATCAACGGCTGTGGGGTACGGCCGAAGCGGGGGAGGCTGCATGAGCTCGGCCCAGGGGGGCGCGGACGCGGGGCATTCCTTCGCGGACGGCCGGCAGGTCCCCGCGCTGCTGTCAGCCGCCTTCGCGAACGGCGGCGAGCTGGGCGAACGGCTCCGCGCCTTCGACTGGTCGACCGCACCACTGGGTAGCCCGTCCCGCTGGCCGGTGGCGCTGGCCAGCGCGGTCGGCATGATGCTCTCCTCCAGCGCGCAGATCGTCATGTTCTGGGGCGACGACCATCTCGCCTTCTACAACGACGCGTACCGGCCGACCATCGGCAGCAAGCACCCGCAGGTGCTCGGTCAGCCGGCCCGACACAACTGGGCCGAGACGTGGGACGTCCTCGGTCCGCTGCTCGAAGGTGTCCGCAGCACGGGGCTCTCCTACCGTGGCGCCGACCACCCCTTCCTGTTGGACCGTTCCGGCTTCGTCGAGCAGACCTACTTCGACGTCTCGTACGACCCGATCCGCGGCGCCGACGGCTCGGTCAGCGGCGTGTACTGCATCGTCAACGAGACCACCGGTCGGGTGGTCGGTGAACGCCGACTGCGGACGTTGTCGGAGTTGGGCGCCGAGCTGGCCGACGTGAGCAGCGCAGGGGAGCTGGGCCGGACGGCCGCCGACGTGCTCGGCCGGCACTCCGCCGACGTGCCCTTCGCGCTGATCTATCTGGCCGACGGCACGGGCGCGTTCCGGCTGACCGGGGCCAGTGGCGTCGACCCGGCGGCGGTCGCCGTCACGCCGGACAGGTTCGCCGGGCTGGTCGCCGAGGGCGTTCCCGCCACCATGCAGGTGCGCGACCTCCTCGTGCGGCGACCGGCCGATGCGGCCGACGTGGCACTGGTGTTGCCCGTCAAGGCGACCAACGAGACGGTCGGCGCGCTCGTCGTCGGCGTGGCCCGGCTGTTGCCGCTCGGCGACGAGTACCGCGACTTCCTCGACCTGGTGGCCGCGCAGGTGTCCCGGGCGGTCGGCACCCAGCGGGCGTACGAGCAGGAGCGCGCCCGGGCCGCCGAGCTGGCCGCGCTCGACCGCGCGAAGACCAACTTCTTCGCCAACGTCAGTCACGAGTTCCGTACGCCGTTGACCCTGGTGCTCGGCCCGCTTGAGGAACTGCTGGCCGACCCGGAACTGCCCGCCGCGCACACCGAGCGGCTCGTGATGATGCACCGCAACGCGTTGCGGCTGCTCAAGCTGGTCAACACCGTGCTCGACTTCTCCCGGCTGGAATCCGGCCGGCTCGCCGCCCGCTACCAGCCGACCGATCTGGCCGGCTACACCGCCCGGCTGGCCAGCACCTTCCGCTCGGCCATCGAGCGCGCCGGCCTGCGCCTGGTCGTGGACTGCCCGCCGCTGCCCGCGCCGGTCTTCGTCGACCGGGACATGTGGGAGAAGATCGTCCTCAACCTGGTGTCGAACGCCGTGAAGTTCACCTTCGACGGCGAGATCCGGGTGCGGGTCCGGGCCGACGACGGCCTGGCCCGCCTGGATGTCGTCGACACCGGCGTCGGGATCGTTCCGGCCGAGGTGCCGCACGTCTTCGAGCGTTTCCACCGGGTGCCCGGCGCGCGCTCCCGTACCCACGAGGGCACCGGCATCGGGCTGGCGCTGGTCCGTGAGCTGGTCGAGATGCACGGCGGTGAGGTTGGGCTGACCAGCCAAATCGACGAGGGCAGCACCTTCACGGTGACCGTTCCGTTGGGGTCGGCGCACCTGCCGGCCGACCGGGTGGCCCCGTTCGCCCCCCTGCCGACGGGTGAGCCCGAGCAGGCCCGGCTCTTCGTGGCGGAGACGGCCCGGTGGGCCGACGAGGGCACTCTCACCGAGGCCGTGCGCCAGCCGGCTTCCGCCGCCTCCACCGGCCGCATCCTGGTCGTCGACGACAACGTCGACCTGCGCGAGCACGTCACCCGGTTGCTCTCGCCGACCTGGGAGGTGGTCACCGCGAGCGACGGGCTGGAAGCGCTGACGCTGGCCCGTGCGGGTGGGTTCGACCTGGTGCTCAGCGATGTGATGATGCCCCGGTTGGACGGGTTCGGTCTGGTCGGCGCGCTGCGCGCGGACCCTCGTACCCGCGATGTGCCGATCGTGCTGCTCTCCGCCCGCGCCGGCTCCGCGGAGGCGGTCGCCGGCCTCGCCGCCGGTGCCGACGACTATCTGACCAAGCCGTTCTCCGGACAGGAGCTGATCGCCCGGGTCCGGTCCAACGTCGAGCTGGGCCAGCTGCGCGGGCAGATCATCCGTCGCCTCCGGGCCCTGGCCGACGCGGCGGTGGCGGTCAACACGGCACGCTCGACCGGCGACGTGCTCCAGGTCGCCGCCCGGCACGCGCTCAGCCTCGCCGAGGCGGCCCGGGTCGTGGTGAGCGCGGCGGGCTCCCGGTTCGAGGCCGACGCCGGCGGTGACACTCCCACCGAGCCGACGTTCGTGGCTCCGTTGACCGGGACCGGCCGCGAGCAGCTCGGCGAGCTGCGGGTCTGGCGAACCGCGGACGACGACGCGCAGGCCGACGATGCGGCGCTCACCCAGCTGGCCCGACTGGTCGGTGTCCGACTGGAGAACACCCAGCTCTACGAGGCCGAACACCGCATCGCCACCACGTTGCAGCACAGTCTGCTGCCGAGGTCGCTGCCGCAGCTGCCGGGCGCGGTCGTCGCGAGCCGTTACCTGCCGGGCAGCGCCGACGTCGAGGTCGGTGGGGACTGGTACGACGCGCTCGTGCTCGACGGCGACAACCTGGTGCTGGTCATCGGCGACGTGGTCGGCAAGGGCGTCCAGGCCGCAGCGGCGATGGGGCAGTTGCGTAACGCGCTGCGGGCGTACCTGCTGGAGGGCTTCGACCCGGGCGAGTCGCTGAGCCGCCTCAACCGGCTGGTCGGGTCCACCGAGGAGTCGTCGTTCGCGACGGTGCTCTGCCTGCTGTTCAGCCCTCGTACCGGTCGGCTGCGCTACGCCAGCGCCGGCCACCCGTCCCCCCTGCTGATCCGAGGAGACGACGTGGCGTTCCTGCACGACCGCGCGCTCGGCCCGCCCGTCGGCGCGATCCCCGGTGCCACCTACCGGACCGTGGAGGGGGAGCTGTCCCCGGGGAGCCGGCTGCTGCTCTACACCGACGGGTTGATCGAGGACCGCCAGCTCGGCATCGACGCCGCGCTGGCCCAGCTACGCGTCGACGCGGCCGTTCCCGGCGAGCACGTGGCGGATCTGATCGACGCGGTGGTCGAGCGGGTCGCCGGGCGACCGCGCCGCGACGACGTGGCGGTGCTCGCCGTGGAGGCGGCGGAGCTGAACCGGTTGGTGTTGCGGCTGCCGGCCGACCCGACGCGGCTGAGCGTGCTCCGCAAGCGTCTGGAGGACTTCCTCGTCGCGCACGACGTCGGCGAGACCGACCTGTTCGACCTGACCGTGGCGGTCTCCGAGGCCGCCGCGAACGCCATCGAGCACCCCGTCCACCCCGCCGAGGCGATGATCACCGTGGAGGTCGCCATCGAGGACCAGACGGTGATCGCCACCGTGCGCGACACCGGACAGTGGCGGGAGTCCACCGACTCCGGGTTCCGGGGGCGCGGACTGTCGCTGATCAAGGCACTGGGTGACCTGATGGTGCGGCGTACCGACGAGGGCACCGAGGTGACGCTGCGGCGGCAGTTGCAGGGCTGACCCCGCGCGCCCGCAGGTCAGACCGGGTCGAGCCAGGTCTGGTCGCCCAGGCCGGAGATCTCCAGCACGCGGCGTACCTGCCGGGACGGCAGCACGGCGAGCGCGCCCGAGAACTGCTGGGTGAGCCGGACCAGGGCGTGGATGGCTGCCGAGTCGAAGAACGTCACCGCGCGCAGGTCGAGGGTCATCCGGCTGGCCGGATCGCGCAGGGCGGTCTGCAGCATCGTGTCGGCCGTCGCCATGTCGACCTCGCCGGTCACCACCACGTGGAGGTGCTCCCCGTCGATCTCCGCGCGGGCGGAGAAGACGGGTGGTGCTCCCCCTTGATCCACGCTGACACCATGGCACAGCCGACCTGGCAGGGCAACAACCGCTCCCGCCCGGCCGTGGCACAGGTCACCGACCGCTGCGGCGATAGGCTTGCGGCATGACCGTCCGTGCGCCGCTGACCCCAGGAACGCTCTCCCCGACGCGACCGGTGCCCACTCATATTCCCCGCCCGGAGTACGTGGGTAAGAAGGGCCCCCGGCCGTGGCGCGGCTCGCACGTGCAGACGCCGGAGACCATCGAGAAGATGCGGATCGCCAGCCGGCTCGCCGCCCAGGCGACGCAGCTCGCCGGCGAGCACTGCAAGCCCGGCGTCACCACCGACGAGATCGACCGCGTGGTGCACGAGTTCCTCTGCGACCACGACGCGTACCCGTCGACGCTCGGCTACCGGGGCTACCCCAAGTCCTGCTGCACCAGCCTCAACGAGGTCATCTGCCACGGCATCCCGGACTCCACCATCCTGAGCGACGGCGACATCATCAACGTCGACGTGACCGCGTACATCGGCGGGGTGCACGGTGACACGGACGCCACCTTCTGCGTCGGCGAGGTCAGCGAGGAAGCCCGGCTGCTCGTCGAACGCACCCACGAGGCGATGATGCGTGGCATCCGCGCGGTAGCCCCGGGTCGCCAGATCAACGTGGTCGGTCGCGTCATCGAGTCGTACGCCAAGCGGTTCGGCTACGGCGTGGTCCGCGACTTCACCGGCCACGGGATCGGCGAGACCTTCCACAGCGGTCTCTACGTGCCGCACTACGACAGCCCTCGCCCGACCGACATCATGGAACCGGGGATGACCTTCACCATCGAGCCGATGATCACCCTCGGCACCTACCAGTACGACATGTGGGACGACGGGTGGACGGTGGTCACCAAGGACCGCAGGTGGACCGCCCAGTTCGAGCACACCATCGTCGTCACCGACGACGGCCACGAGATCCTGACGCTTCCGTGAGCGCGAGGAACGCAGCGAAGCGGAGTCCCGCAGTCGCGAACGAAGGGCAAGCGCCGTGAGCGCGCGGAACGCAGCGAAGCGGAGTCCCGCAGTCGCGAACGAAGGGCAGACGCCGTGACGGACACTCCCGCCGCGCTGCGCGAGGCCCACCACGCGGACGTCTCCGGCGGCTGGCTGCGCCCGGCCGTCTTCGGCGCGATGGACGGCCTGGTCACCAACATCGCCCTGATCGCCGGCGTCGGTGGCGGTGGCGTCTCGCCGCACAGCATCGTGCTCACCGGCACCGCGGGCCTGGTGGCCGGCGCGATCTCGATGGGACTCGGCGAGTACACCAGCGTGCGCTCGGCCAACGAGCAGGTCGCCGCCGAGGTCGCCAAGGAGCGGCGCGAGCTGGAACGGCACCCCGAGGCCGAGGCGCGCGAGCTGGCCGACGCCTGGGTGGCGCGAGGACTGCCCCGCGACCTCGCCACGCAGGTCGCCGAGGCGGTACGGCGCGACCCGGAGGAGGCGCTGCGGGTACACGTCCGCGAGGAGTTGGGCGTCGACCCCGACGACCAGCCCAGCCCGTGGGCGGCGGCGGTCTCCTCGTTCGTGTTCTTCTCGGTGGGGGCGCTGGTCCCACTGCTGCCGTACCTGCTCGGCGCCACCGAACTCTGGCTTGCACTCGCCGTCGGCGGGCTCGGGCTGTTCGCCGCCGGTGCGGTGGTGGCCCGGTTCACCAGCCGACCCTGGTGGACCAGCGGCCTACGTCAACTCGTGCTGGGCGCCGCCGCGGCCGGGGCCACCTACCTCGTCGGCTCTCTGATCGGGGTGCAGGGCGGGCTGTGACGCCCGCTCACCCGCCGAGCAGTTCGTCGATCGTGCCGTCGACCGGGCGGCCACGCGCCGCCAGCTCGTCTGCCTGCCGCGCCAGCACCACACCGACCTCGGTCATGTCCGCGCCGGCCAGGCCCGTGCGCCGGACCGCGTCACCGGGATCCCGGTAGTAGGTGCGGCCCAGCAGGCCGGTCACCGTCGCGGCCGCCAACCGTGCCTCACCGAGCATCAGCAGCGCCTGGTCGGTCTCGTACCACTCGGCCAGGCGGGCGGCCCGGGAGTGCGCCGCACTGCCCCGGTACCAGGCCTGCCGCGCCGCCGTGCTGAACTCCGCCGGCCGGGCACGGGCGAGTCGGCTCAGGTGCTCGTCCCGCAACGTCCGCAGCCAGCCCGTCGGGTCGTACAGCGATCGGGTGGTGACGTACCGGTCAGCCGTCAGCGGCCACAACGGGGTGAGCGTCCGGGCCTGTCCGAGGTAGTCGTCGGCGGCCGCCACGGTGAGGTCGACAAGCACCCCGTCCACCCGTCGGGTCGCCGGCGGCGGACCGCCACCCGGCCGGTAGGTGACCACCAGCATCCCCACCTCGCCGTCCCCGCCACCGTCGTCGTCGCCGTGCGCCAGAGGGCCGTGGACCGCGATCGCCAGCACATCGGCCGGGAACCGCCGCCGGATCGCCTCGGCGACCCGCTCCGCCACCGACCACCGCCGGTCGTCACCGCCCCGGTCGACATCGGACCGCTCGCTGCTCGCGCTCACGGGTCACACCTCTGTGCGCTCAGGTCACACCTCCCCGTCGGGGTTGGCGTCAGCCTAGCCAGCCGACGACGGGCCGGCCGGGCCGCCGCGCCCGGTCGGCACCAGCCGGAAGATCCGGATCTCGCGGCCGCCGGCCCGCTCGACGTACGTGCGGTACGCCGGCCACTGGGCGACGAGCAGGTCCCACAGGCGATCCCGTTCGGCTCCGGTGGCCGGCTCGGCCCGCACCGGCAGGCGGCGACCCTTGACGTCCACCTCGGCGGCCGGGTCGGCGAGCAGGTTCATGGCCCAACCGGGCTGGTGGGTCTGCCCCCAGTTGGAGCCGATCACCACGTACGCGTCGCCGTCGGGCACGTAGAGCAGGGGGTTGCTGCGCGGCTTGCCGGACCGCCGGCCGGTCGTGGTGATCACCAGCGACGGGAGCAGGCCGAGGGCCACCACCCGTCCTCGGGTGAGCCGGCCGACGATCCGGTCGGCGGGAACCAGCAGGCGGGCGGCGGTGCCGAACCAGCGGTGGTGGCCGAGCCGACGGGTGAGGGTAGCGAGCGCTGACACGCGGATCAGTCTGCCGGCTGACCCGCCCCGACGGCACCCCCGGACGGTCCAGTTCCGGCCCCAGGACCCCACGGCCCCGGGGTGGCTCGGTTCAGTCCAGGCGGCGTTCGATCGGCAGCCCCGCCCGCGTGAACAGGCCCGCGCCGAGCATCGCCACCACCGGCACCAGCACCAGGACGCCCAGCGCCGGCCACGGCACCAGGTACGGGTACGGCTCCAGCGCCGGCCAGGCCGTGGCGTACTCCCGGTTCGCCGAGAACAGCACGATCGCCGCGGTGCCGAGACCGGCCACGATGCCGAGCACCGAACCGAGACCCGCGATCACCCCGGCCTGGCAAATCGCCAGCAGTCGTCGTACGGCGGGGGCCGCGCCGACCGCTGCGAGCGTGGACAGCTCGGCACGGCCCTCGGCGGCGGCGAGCGCCGTGGCGATCCCGGCCGCGCCCATCGTGATCACCCCTGCCGCGGCGGCGAGCAGCAGGAGTAGAGGTGAGTCGTCGCGGGGGGCGGCACCCTCCTCCACCTGGAGAGAGAACGTTCCGAAGGCCCGCAGGTCGGCGGTGAACCGGTCCTGGCGACGTTGACTGGGCGGCGTCGAGGTGTCGACCACCCAACCGTTCGAGACCGGCTTCAGGGCGAGCTGCCGGGCCGCCGAAGCGGACAGCAGGAGGCGAGGCTGGCCGCTCGGCGGCGTCAGGGCGTACCCGGGCAGGTCCCGTCGCCTGGTGGTTGCCTCGTCCCGGCCGGCCCGTACCTCGTTCACCTGCACGGTCACCAGGCCGTCGTGCAGGTAGCGCGGATCGGTCACCACCACGCCCCCGGCGTGCAGCACGGCGGTGGCGGCGGTGGTCGCCGCCGGGTCGGCGCCGGTGAGCAGCGGCAGCGCGCTGCCGTCGTCCACGAGCGTCTGCACGTAGCTCCCGAAGTAGTCCGCCGCGCGGTCCCGGCAGCGCGGGTCGGCCAGCGCCTGCCGGCGTTGGGTCGCGGACAGGTTGTCCCCGGGTTGGAAGGGGCAGGCGCGATCCGGCGGAAGTTCCGGTACGACGGAGCAGTAGCTGGCCGGGCCGTCGGCCGACGGGCAGGCCGTGGCCTGCACCAGGGCGACGGCACTGGCACCGAGGTGTTCCCGGGCGGCGGTGCTGACCTGCTCCAACGTCGGTTCCGGTCGCAGGGCCGGGTCATTGCGGTTGACCAGGACGTGACCGGTGGGCAGCAGCGGCTGATAGGTACGGGCGTCGCGGACCGCGTCGCTGGCCACGTAGCCGCCGAGCGCGACGCTGCCGGCCACCGCCGCCATCACGGCGCAGATCGCCGGCGCCGCGGCGGCCCGGTTACGGCTCGCGTCGCGCAGCGCGATCCGAGGCGCCGGCGGCAGCACCCGGCCGAGCCGGGCGAGCCCGCCGATCAGGGTGGGTGTGCAACAGACCAGGCCCAGCTCACCGAGGATCAGACCGGCCAGGATCACCGCGGGGGACGTCCGGGTGGCCCCGAATGCCGCGAGCGCCGCCCCGCCGACAACCAGCACCAGTCCGCTGACGAGCGCGCGGGCCCGGGGCGGGGGAGGGGTCCGTCGACCGGCGAGCCCGGCCATGACGTCCTGCCGGGCCGCCGTCCAGGCCGGCGCCAACGCCGCCAGCACCCCGGCCAGCACCGCGACCCCGCCGAGCACGACCAAGGCCAGCGGCCAGCAGCGGTACGCGCCGAAGCGTGCTCCGAACACGTACTGCTCCATGACGGGACGTCCGGCGAACGCCGCTCCGACACCGAGCAGCAGGCCGGCCACGGCGCCCAGCACGCCCAGCACCACCCCGTCGGCGAGTACGACCCGACGCAGGTGGGCCGCGTCCCCGCCGGCCACCGCGACCAGCGCCAGATCCCGGCGTCGACGGCGCACCCCCACCGCGAACGCCGGCCCGACCAGGAGCACCACCTCCAGCAACCCCAGCCCGGCGATCAGCACCATCGTGCTCAGGTCGCTGGTGTCGGCGGGCCCGACGTACCCGATGAAGGTCCGGGAGGACGTCGTCGAAGCCGGCACGTGGCGAGGCGCCACCACGACTCCGCGTTCGTTGAGGCGGGCGACCATCGCCGCGTCGACGGTGCCGGGCACGTCGATCAGCCAGCGACTGTCCGGCTGGGTATCGGCCCGGCCGACGGCCGCCGGGTGCAGCGCGATCACCGGGCCGAGGTCGTCAGGGAACTCGACCACACCGACCACCGTGTACGTCCGGCTCCGGTCGGCGGTGGGCACCGCCTCGCCGAGGCGTCCGTCGAGCCGGCGCAGCGCTGTCGGACTCAGCGCGACCTCTCCGGCTTGCTGCGGCGCCCGCCCCGAGCGGAACCGCACCAGGCCGCGGGCCAGCGGGTCGGTGAGGTCGAGGATCCATGCCTGGAGGGTCTCGTCGCCGCGCGGACCCCGCACCGTCACCGGGCTGCCGGCACGTATCTCGGTGACCCGGCTGCCGGGGCCGAGCAACGCGGTCACCTCGTCGGCGGTGGTCGGACGGGCCAGCACCGACCGGCCGTCGTCACGGGGATGCCAGGTGTCACCCCACTCGTCCTGCACGACCGGGGTGTCGGCGAACCAGCGCAGCTCCGCGTCGGCGACGCCCAGTCGGCGGTCGAGCTGTTCCTGCGGCGTCAGCTCGGCCATGTCGTAGCTCGCCGCCAGGAAGGCCAGCACCAGCACCGGAAGCGCGATCATCGCCAGCACCAGGGCGGTACGCCGCCGCGCCCGCCGCGACTCCCGGCGGGCGATCCGCAGCGCCGCCCGCCACGAGCCGGTCAGCTCGGCGAGCCGTCGCCGTCGTCCGGGTTCGAGCGGTGTCGGCGGGCCGGCCGGCGCGTCGACGCGGCCGCGTGTCACCGGCGTCCGGCGCAGGGTCAACGGTCGCTGCCGGAGAGGAGTTGCTCGACGCTGCCCAGCGGCGCCGTCGTGTCGACCAGCACGCCGTCGCGCAGGAACACCACCCGGTCGGCCCAGCCGGCGTGTCGCGCCTCGTGGGTGACCAGGATGCCGGCGGCGCCCGCGTCGACACGGCGGCGCAGGAGGTGCAGCACCGCCTCGCCGGTCTGCGAGTCGAGCGCCCCGGTGGGTTCGTCGGCGAGCACCAGCCGTCGCTCGCCGACGAGCGCCCGGGCGATGGCCACCCGCTGCTGCTGCCCACCGGAGAGCTGGTCGGGGAAGCGGTCCCCCAACGCCGGTAGACCCACCTCGGTCAGCGCGGTCAGCGCGGCCGTCCTGGCCCGCCGGCCGCCGACGCCGTCGAGCTCCAGTGGAAGCGCCACGTTCTCCAGCGCGCTCAGGCTGCCCAGCAGGTTGAGGTGCTGGAAGATGTAGCCGATGCGGCGTCGGCGTAGCTGGGCCAGCCCCCGGCGGTCCAGCGCGCCGAGCGGCTGCCCCTCCACCCGGACGTCCCCGCGGGTCGGGCGGTCGAGGCCGCCGGCGAGGGCCAGCAGCGTCGACTTTCCGGAGCCGGACGGGCCCATCACGGCGACCAGCTCGCCGGGCCGGACGACCAGGCTGACACCGCGCAGCGCGTGTACCGCCGCCGGGCCGACCCCGTGGGTGCGGTGGACGGCGCGTAGCTCGAGCACCGCGTCGTCCGATCCGCTCACCGTAGCGCCTCCTCGTCGGCCCACCGTGCGGCGTCGGACGCCGCACCGGCGGCCGGTCGGGATGGTTGCGGCGGTGGGCCGCCGGGCTGGTGCCGCACCAGACTGCTCTCGCAATGGTCCAGCCAACGCACCTCGGCCTCGGCCTGGAACACCATCGAGTCCAGGACCAGCCGCCACGGCAGGTCCTCCGGTCGGTTGCTGCCGTACTTCAACCGGGTCAACTCCTGCAACGCGCGCATCGTCGCGCTGCGCTGGCCCTGCACCACCGAGCGGACGTCCACGCCGGGGGTGGTGAGCGCCAGGGCCAGTTTGATCGCCAGCTCGTCACGCGGGCGGTCGGTGCGGCTGATCGGCGTGGCGAACCACAGCGCGAGGTCCGCCCGCCCGGCGTCGGTGATCTCGTACGGGCGCTGCCCGGCCTCGCTCTCCGGCAACGGGCGCACCAGACCGTCCCGTTCCAGCCGGGCCAGCGTGGTGTAGACCTGCCCGATGTTCAGCGGCCAGGTCGAGCCGGTCGACTCCTCGAATGCGGCGCGCAGCTGGTAGCCGTACATCTGGCCGCGTTCGAGGAGGGCGAGCAGCCCGTGACGGATGGACATGGCAACGGAGTATGCATACCTGGTATGGGCTCCGCAACCGGGGCGGATCGGTTCAGGTCGGGCGACCGGGAAAAGCGACAGTCGGTGGGGTCACCCCGGCGGTCTTGCGCCACCGGGTGGCCCGCACGGCGTACTCGACGAGCGCCGCCAGCGCCCGGTCACGGTCGGCACCGGTGGTGGACGCCAACGCGGCCCGCCAGTGCGCCGCGGTGCGCTCCTCCACCTCGACCGCCAGCCGTAACGCGCTCGCCCGGTCGGTGACGGGGAACGGCAGCGCGTACCCGGCCCGACCCGGTGGCACGGTGCCCCCCGACGTGCTCAACTGAACCACCAGCGCGTCGCGCCGGCGTCGGTGCGCGGCCTCCGCCTGATGGGCGGCGTCACGTGCGGCGCCGGTGAGTCGGACGCCGATCCGCCCGTAGGCGTAGATGGCCGCGTACTCGGCGGCGAGGGCGGCGCCGAGGGCCTCCTCGGCGGTGGACTGCCTCACTTCAGTGCCTCCTGGTGGGTGGCCCGCGCCGCGACGATCGACCCGAGCAACGCTGCCCGCTCGGCGGGCGCCGCCGCACAGGCGGCGGTGGCGGACTGCTGGGCGGCCTTCTCCCGCGCCCGCAGCGCGGCGAGCGCGGCGGCGGGCGCGCTCGCCGCAGTGGCGCTCGGGTCGACGGCGGGTGCGGATCCGAGGGTGACGCCGACGATCCGGGCGAGCTCGGTGGCGTGCGCGGTGTGCGTGTCGGCGATGGGATTGAGTCGGTCGGCCAGGTCCGGGTGGGCCAGGGCGCTCGCCCGGTACGCCGCGGCGAGGCCCAGCGACTCGTCCACCATCGGCCGCAACGGGTCCGGCGGCGGCTCCGGCTCGTCCGCACGGTCGAAAAGATCACAGCCTGTCAGCGGCGCTGCCGCGCCGCCGAGCGCCAGGAGCATTCCGGCGCGCAGGATCTTTCGCCGAGAATGTCCGGATACTTGGTCGCCCGATGTCCTTCTGCCGATCCCCACCGGGCAAGTCAACACCATCGGGGCCGGTGTGGGGGCCACGGGCGTCGGTGCGCCGCCCGGTCCACCGCCCGGCAGGCGCGTTACGCTCTGCGCAGCCACCGGCGCGTCCGCTCCGGTGGCGTGCCGGCATGGCGGGACAACCGTCCCTCATCGACCAGGGAGAGGGTGCGCAGATGACGCAGCGTGGCCGTGCCACCAGGTCGACGGGTCGACCCCGCGACGAGGCTGGCCCCCGCGGTCCACGTGGCGGCGGTGATCTCGCGGCCCGGCGTACCCGGTTGCGGGCCGTGATCGAGCCGGTGGTCAACGACGTGGGCTACGACCTGGAGGACCTGTCGGTCTCCCGGGCGGGTCGCCGACACGTGGTGCGGGTGCTCGTGGACGCGGACGGTGGGATCGACCTGGACGCCGTCGCGGACGTCTCCCGCGCGGTCTCCAAGGCGCTGGACGCGGCCGAGGAGGCCGACGGCGACATCGTGGCCGGGGAATACCAGCTCGAGGTCAGCTCGCCCGGCGTGGACCGGCCGCTCACCCTGCCCCGGCACTGGCGGCGCAACGTGGGCCGACTGGTCAAGGTCACCGTCCGGGGCGCGGCCGCGCTGCCCGGCCAGCGCGGCGAGCAGCCCTCCGGGGACCGCCAGCTGACCGGCCGGGTGGTCGGGGCCGACGACGAGGGCGTGCGACTGGAGACCGACGGCGGCGAGGCCCGGTGGGCGTACGACCAGCTGGGCCCGGGACGGGTACAGGTCGAGTTCACCCGCCTCGCCGAGCTGGGTGAGCCGGACGAGCTCGACGACGCGGACGAGACCGACGAGACCGACGAGTACGACGATGCAGACGACATCGACGACGATGATGATGTGGAGGACGAGGAGAGGTGAACATCGACCTCGCGGCGCTGCGCGCACTCGAGCGCGAGCGGGAGATCCCGTTCGACACGATCCTCGCGGCGATCGAGACCGCGTTGCTGACCGCCTACCGGCACACCGACGGCGCCGAGCCGCACGCCCGGGTGGAGATCGACCGTAAGTCCGGCGCGGCCCTGGTGTACGCCCAGGAGATGGACGACGACGGCTCGCTGGTGCGGGAGTGGGACGACACCCCGCACGACTTCGGTCGGATCGCCGCCATGACCGCCAAGCAGGTGATCCTCCAGCGCCTGCGGGAGGCCACCGACGAGGTGCACTTCGGCGAGTACGTGGGCCGCGAGGGTGACCTGGTCACCGGCGTGGTGCAGGCGCACGAGACCCGTATCGAGAAGGGCATCGTCAGCGTCGACCTGGGCAAGCTCGAGGGTGTGCTGCCGCAGTCCGAGCAGGTGCCCGGCGAGCGGTACGCGCACGGCGAGCGGGTCCGCTGCGTCGTGGTGCACGTGGCCAAGGGCATGCGCGGGCCGCAGATCACCCTGTCCCGGTCGCACCCGGCGCTGGTCAAGAAGCTGTTCGCGCTGGAGGTCCCGGAGATCGCCGACGGCACCGTCGAGATCGGCGCGATCGCCCGTGAGGCAGGTCACCGTACGAAGATCGCCGTCCGTTCCACCACGCCCGGTGTGAACGCCAAGGGCGCCTGCATCGGCCCGATGGGTCAGCGGGTGCGTGCCGTGATGAGCGAGCTGCACGGTGAGAAGATCGACATCATCGACTGGTCGGACGACCCCGCCACCTTCGTCGGGAACGCGTTGTCCCCGGCCAAGGCGCTGCGGGTCGAGGTCGTGGACCTGGCCGGACGGGCTGCCCGGGTGACCGTTCCGGACTTCCAGCTGTCGCTCGCCATCGGCCGTGAGGGGCAGAATGCCCGCCTTGCTGCCCGCTTGACCGGTTGGCGGATCGATATTCGGTCCGATGCGGAGCAGACGGCGCCGGCCGCCCGCGGGGCCGTGGATCAGGTACGGGAGCCGGGCGGCGCGATCTCGGGCAGCTAGGGGTAGACTTCTTCCAGTGGTACGACGCACTCAGCCGGAGCGCACCTGTGTGGGTTGCCGGCAACGTGCGCCGGCCAGCGAATTGCTGCGGGTCGTCGCGATCGGAAACGAGGCTGGTCACAGCCTCCGGCCTGATCCGCGCCGCAGGCTGCCGGGTCGGGGAGCGAACATGCACCCGGATCCGGCCTGCTTCGCGCTGGCGGTGCGGCGCCGCGCCTTCGGGCGAGCGCTGCGCATCACCGAGGTCCTCGACCACGGTGTGCTGGCAGAGCACGTCGATGCGCCAACCACTACGTCCGGTCAGCCCGACCGGGCGAGGGTCGCTAGCAGGGTAGGACGACCGACATGAGCACACGATGAAGTCCCTGAAATGACCAGGCTTCAAGTGCACGAGTGAGGTCGCTGCGGGTGCTGCCCGCACGACCTCGGAGTGAGGAGTGCAGTGGCAGGCAAGGCCCGCGTACACGAGCTTGCAAAAGAGCTCGGGGTCGAGAGTAAGACCGTTCTCGCCAAGCTCAAGGAGATGGGCGAGTTCGTCAAGTCCGCGTCCAGCACGGTCGAGGCGCCCGTCGCCCGACGGCTGAGGAACGCATTCGTCGCGTCCGCCGGTGCTTCGGCGCCGGCAGCCCCGTCGGCGCCCGCGCCGACGCCGGCTTCGACGCCGACCCCGACGCCGTCTCCGACCCCGGGCGCGCCCCGGGTCTCGGCCAGGCCGATGCCGCCTCGGCGGCCGGCCGCGCCGGTACCCGGTCCGAAGCCCAAGGGTCCGGTGCCCGGTGCGCCGCAGTCGGCGGCCCCGGTCGCCAAGCCGGCGAGTGCTCACGACATCGAGGTGGCGGCCGCGGAGGCGCGTGCCGCCGCGCTGAAGGCTGAGCAGGAGGCCGCGGTCAAGGCCGCGCAGGCCGCCCGCCAGCAGCAGCGTGACAACCCCGTCCGCCGGGAGCCTCCGGCTGACGGCAACCGGCCCGGTCCTCGGCCGGGTCCCGCGGCGATGCCGCCCCGTCCCGGTTCACCGGCAGCTCGTCCGAACACGCCGGCTCCCGGTCCGGGTGCCCGCCCCGGCGGTCGTCCGCCGGCGCGCGGTGCCGGCAACAACCCGTTCGGCATCCAGGGCGGCCAGCAGCAGCGGCCGCCGGCCGCCGGTGCGGGTGGCCCCCGGCCGAACAGCCCGGCGGGTATGCCGCCGCGGCCGAGCCCGAACTCCATGCCGCCGCGGCCCAGCCCGGCGTCCATGCCGAGTCAGCGTCCGGCCGCCGGTCGTCCCGGCCCCGGTGGCGCTGGTCGCCCCGGTGGCGGTGGCGCCGGTCGTCCCGGTGGCGGTGGCGGTGGTTTCCGTGGCGGTCCCGGCGGTGGCGCCGGTGGCGGTGGCGGTTACCGCGGCGGCCCCGGTGGCGGCGCGGGTGCCGGCGGTGGCGGTGGCTACCGTGGCGGTCCCGGCGGCGGTGGCGGTGCTCCCGGTGGCGGTTTCCGTCCGGGTGGTCCGGCCGGTGGCGGCGGTCGTCCGGGTGCGGGCGGTCGTGGCCGTGGCGGCGGCGCCGCGGGTGCCTTCGGGCGTCCGGGTGGTCGGCCGACGCGCGGTCGCAAGTCCAAGAAGCAGCGCAGACAGGAGTTCGACAACCTGTCGGCTCCGACCATGAGCTCGGGTGCTCCCCGGGGTCAGGGTCAGGTCGTCCGGCTCTCCCGTGGCGCCTCGCTGTCGGACTTCGCCGACAAGATCAACGCCAACCCGGGTTCGCTGGTCCAGGAGATGTTCAACCTGGGCGAGATGGTCACCGCGACCCAGTCCTGTTCTGACGACACCCTGCACCTGCTGGGTGAGCACCTGGGCTTCGACATCCAGATCGTCAGCCCGGAGGACGAGGACCGCGAGCTGCTCGCGCAGTTCAACATCGACCTCGACGCGGAGGTGGCCGAGGAGCGTCTGGTCAGCCGTGCGCCGGTGGTGACCGTCATGGGTCACGTCGACCACGGTAAGACCAAGCTGCTCGACGCCATCCGCAAGGCGAACGTCGTGGCCGGCGAGGCGGGTGGCATCACCCAGCACATCGGTGCCTACCAGGTCCACGTCCCGCACGAGGGCGAGGACCGGGCGGTCACGTTCATCGACACCCCGGGTCACGAGGCGTTCACCGCCATGCGTGCCCGTGGTGCCCAGGTCACGGACATCGTGATCCTGGTCGTCGCGGCCGACGACGGCGTGATGCCGCAGACCATCGAGGCGTTGAACCACGCCAAGGCGGCCGACGTGCCGATCGTGGTCGCGGTCAACAAGGTCGACAAGCCGGACGCCAACCCGGACAAGGTCCGCCAGCAGCTGACCGAGTACGGACTGGTCGCCGAGGAGTACGGCGGCGACACCATGTTCGTCAACGTGGCCGCCAAGCCGGGCATCGGCATCGAGGAACTGCTCGAGGCCGTCCTGCTGACCGCCGACGCGTCGCTGGAGCTGACCGCTCCGATCGACGGGCCGGCGCAGGGTGTGGCCATCGAGGCGCACCTGGACAAGGGCCGCGGTGCGGTGGCGACGGTGCTGGTGCAGAAGGGCACCCTGCGGGCGGGCGACTCGATCGTCGCCGGTGGGGCGCACGGCCGGGTCCGGGCCATGCTCGACGAGAACGGCAACCAGCTCTCCGAGGCTGGTCCGGCGCGTCCGGTCATGGTTCTGGGTCTGACCGCGCCGCCCGGTGCGGGTGACACGTTCCTCGCCGCGGCGGACGACCGTACGGTGCGGCAGATCGCCGAGCAGCGGCAGGCACGGCGGCGGGCGGCGTCCTTCGCCAACTCCCGTGGCCGGGCCACTCTTGAGACGCTCATGGAGCAGCTCAAGGAGGGTGAGAAGACCTCGCTCAACCTCATCCTCAAGGGCGATGTCTCCGGTTCGGTGGAGGCCCTCGAGGACGCGCTGTTCAACCTCGACATCCCCGAGGAGGTCCAGCTCAAGGTCCTCGACCGGGGCGTCGGTGCGATCACGGAGAGCAACGTCATGCTCGCCAGTGCGTCGTCCGAGCCGGTCACGATCATCGGCTTCAACGTTCGGGCCTCGAACAAGGTCCGCGAGATGGCCGACCGCGAGGGCGTGGAGATCCGGTACTACACGGTCATCTACCAGGCCATCGAGGAGATCGAGGCAGCGCTCAAGGGCCTGCTCAAGCCGGAGTACGAGGAGGTCGAGCTGGGCTCCGCGGAGATCCGCGACGTGTTCCGCTCGTCCAAGATCGGCAACATCTCCGGTTGCATCGTCCGGTCGGGCATCATCCGACGCAACGCGAAGGCTCGACTGCTTCGGGACGGGACGGTCGTGGCGGACAACCTCACGATCACCTCGCTCAAGCGGTTCAAGGACGACGCCACCGAGGTCCGCGAGGGCTTCGAGTGTGGTCTGACCCTGGGTGGTTACAACAACGTCCAGGTCGGCGACGTCATCGAGACCTTCGAGATGCGGGAGAAGGTTCGCGCCTGATCCGGTAGTGACACGCTGATCAAGGGGTTTACGCCGTCTGGCGTAAACCCCTTGATCATGCGGGGCGGGTTGGCGGTATCGTCCCAGGCGATGTTCACCGGAACCGCGGTCTTCGACCTGCTGCTGCCGGGCGACTCCCGGTCGCTCAAAACCAAGAGATCATATGTACGGCCGATCGTGGCGGCGCTGCGCCGCTTCGAGGTCTCGGCCGCCGAGGTGGGTGCGCTCGACCTGCACGGTCGAGCGGAGGTAGCGGTGGCCGTGGTCGCCGCAGAGGCGGCGCACGTCCGCGAGGTGCTCGACTCGTGTGAGCACCTGGTGGCCGCGCGCCCCGAGGTCGAGTTGCTGTCGGTTCGACGCCGGTTGTACGGCGTGGACGACGACTGACCCACGGGCCGGCGGTGCCCGGCGACCGGTGCCGCCACGAAGGTAGTGTTCGAGATGTTGGTCGGTCGGCCGGCGGCCTGCGGGTCGCCGGGCCGGCCGGGAGCGGGACGCCGTGGAGGTGGCGAGATGTCTGATCCGGCCAAGGTACGCCGGCACGCGGAACGGGTGCGTGAGCTGGTCGCTTCGGTGGTGCGGAGCCAGATCAAGGACCCGCGCCTGGGCATGATCACCATTACCGACGCCCGGATCACCGCTGACCTGCGCGACGCGACGGTCTTCTACACGGTGCTGGGTGACGCGGTGGCCCAGGCGGACACCGCAGCCGCCCTGGAGAGCGCCAAGGGGCTGCTGCGCAGCACGGTCGGCAAGGCGCTCGGGCTGCGGCACTCGCCGACGCTGACGTTCGTCCTCGACGACGTGCAGGACCAGGTCAAGCACATCGACGACCTGCTCGCCGCCGCCCGCAACGCCGACGCGGAGGTGCAGCGGATCGCCGCCCGGGCGGAGTACGCGGGCGAGGCGCAGCCGTACCGGGTCGACGACGAGACCGAAGAGACCGACGAGACGGATGAGGCCGACGGGGCCGCCGATGTCACGGAGACCCCCCGGGGTGGGGCAGCGCGGTGACGGGCGCCGCCGGTGCCCAACTCGCCGCGACGGTCGACGTCGGCCCGGCCGAGGCGGACTGGGCGGCTGCCGAGGCGCTGATCCGCGCCCTTCCGTCGGCCGGCCGGGTGTTGTTGATCTGTCACGTCAACCCGGACGGTGACGCGCTGGGCAGCATGCTCGGCTTCGGTCTGGGTCTGCGTCAGCTCGGCGTACACCGGTTGCAGGCGACCTTTCCCGGGCCGCCGGAGGTGCCCGAACCGTTCCGAGGTCTGCCCGGGGCGGAGCTGCTGGTCCCGGCGGCCGCCGCCGATCCGGCACCGGATCTGGTGATCTGCTTCGACGCGGCGAGCGAGTCGCGCCTCGGCGAGCTGGCCGACCGCCTGTCGACGGCAGGTGCCGCGTTGGTGCTCGACCACCACGCCTCGAATTCGGGCTTCGGCACGGTCAACCTGGTCGACCCGAGGGCCGCGGCCACGTCGGTGGTCGCCGATCGGCTGTTGGCGCGGCTGGGCGTGACTGTGGATCGGGCCATCGCCGAGTGCCTGTACGTGGCGCTGACCACGGACACCGGCTCGTTCCGATTCGAGGCGACCACTCCGGCCGTACACCAGTTGGCCGCCCGGCTGCTCGCCACCGGCATCTCGCCCGGTGACATCTCCCGGCGGGTCTTCGACACCAGGCCCTTCGGCGCGGTCCGCCTCTTCGGAGAGGTGCTCGGCCGCGCCCGTCTGGAGCCGGCCGCCGCGGCCGGTCGAGGGCTGGTCTGGACCTTCGCCACCCTCGACGACCTGGCCCGCCACGACCAGCGGCCGTACGTGTTGGAGGCGCTCATCGACTCGGTGCGGTGCACCGCCGAGGCGGACGTGAGCTGCGTGTTGAAGCAGACCGCGCCCGACGAGTGGGCGGTGTCGATGCGCAGCAAGGGCGCGGTGAACGTCAGCCGTGTGGCGGTCGCGTTGGGTGGCGGTGGCCACACGTTCGCGGCCGGGTTCACCGGCCGGGGGAGCGCCGAGCAGGTCGTGGACGCGATCCGCGGCGAGCTGGTCGCGGCGCTGATCGCTGGCGTCGCCTGACCGTGCGCGGCCCGTCCCGCTCGGGTGGCGGTGTCGATCGGGGCTGCGCGTGGGGCGGCAAGTTCAGGGTCAGCTCCGGGGAGTGTTGGTCTTCCCGCGCTGCGTGAGACCGGGAAGAATTGCGGGATGGAGCAGCCGCACGACCTCACCGTGGAGGCCCCCCGAGCCTGGGACCGGCCCGCCGTCTCCGTTCCGGTTCTCCTCTGCCTGTCCCTCGTCGGCGGTCGGTTCGCGTCGTTCTCCACCGAGGCGAATCTCTACACGCTCGGCACCGGCGGGGTGTTGATCTGGCTCGGTCTGAGCAACCGGGTGCCCCGGCGTCCGGCGCCGCCCCGGCTGGGCGCTCAGGCGGCGTGGTGGGCTCTCCCGGTGGTGATCTTCGGGGTCTTCGAGGGCGCGACGTTCGTGCTGGCGGTGGGCGACGACTTTCCTACCTTCTCGCGGCTCGCCGATCCTCTGTTGGAAGATCATCTGACCCGCTCGGCGGCGTGGTTCGCCTGGTTGGCCGCGTTCTGGGGGTTGGTGCGGCGATGATGCGGGCCCTTGCGATCGGCGGTTTCCTGACCGCGCTGGCCCTCTTCGTCGTGGTCGAGTGGCTGGCCCGGCGGGAGGATTCCCGGGTTCCCACGCTGGGCGACGTGTGCGCGTACGTCATGCGCTACGAGGTCGGGCCGGTCCCGGTGGGCAGGATCGGTCTGTTCGGTTTCTGGTGGTGGCTGGGCTGGCACTTCCTGGCCCGTTGAGGCGGGCTGCGAAGCGTCCACATGGCGGGAACCGTGGGCAGCATATGGACCTGAACGATAACTTGGGAGACGGCCCGCATCGCGTTGTGGTGCAGGTCGTGGGCGGTGGTGCCACACCTCGCGCTGCCTCCCTCCAGGGTCGGACCGACCCGGGCTCCAGCTGCCCGATCGGCTGCTCCGGTAACCCCGGACCGTCGTGGGGCGCTCAGCACGACCGCCCGTGAGGGCCGCCGCGCGCCGGTGGCTCGCACCCTGGAAGGAGCGCCACCATGCCGAACAAGCCCAAGCCCGAGACCACCGACGACGCCCGCGAGCAGGCCCGCCGCGCGCTGCAAACGTCAATGGACACCCGCCAGTAACCCCCTCCCTCCCCCTCCCCGGCCCAAGCAGACCAAAACCCCCACACCCCACACCCAACCCGGTCTGCCGATCTTGCACATGCTGTGGTGCCAAAGCCGGCTCAAAGCCGCATTTCGCCAGCAGAAAGTGCAAGATCGACGAGATTGGGCGCTGCTGTTGGCTCGGCACTTGGGGTAAGCATCCCGCAGGGTTGCGGTCCTTACTGCGCTCGTGCCACGATCGGCGGCGATGAGCCAGACCCCCACCGTCGACCGATCCGCCTCACCACGCCGGATCGCGAGTCTCGCCCTCCCGGCGCTCGTGGTGCTCGCCGCCGAGCCGCTCTACGTGCTCGTCGACACCGCCGTCGTCGGGCACCTCGGTCGGGTGCCCCTCGCCGCGCTCGCCGTCGGCGGCACCGTGATGACGCTCACCGCCTGGCTCGGGACAGTCGTCGCGTACGGCACCACGGGGCGCTCGGCCCGCCGCTTCGGCGCTGGCGACCGGGCGGCGGCGGTGGCCGAGGGAGTGCAGTCGTCCTGGCTGGCGCTCGGCGTCGGGCTGCTGGTCGCGATCGGCATGCAGATCGGCGGGGGCGCGTTGGCGCGTACCCTCGCCGGAGGTGGTGGCGACGTGGCCGGCGCCGCCGCTCAGTGGCTGCGCATCGCGGCGCTCGGCGCTCCCGGCCTGCTGCTCGCCGCGGCCGGCAACGGCTGGCTGCGCGGCGTGCAGAACACCCGCCGCCCGTTGTACTTCGTGCTCGGCCCCAACCTGGTCTCCGCGCTGCTCTGCCCGCTGCTGGTCTACCCCGCCGGCCTCGGCCTGCCCGGCTCGGCGGTCGCCAACGCGGTCGCGCAGACCCTCTCCGGAGTGCTCTTCGCCGGGGCGCTTGTCGCCGAGCGGGTGTCGCTGCGACCCCGGCCGCACCTGATCCGCGACCAGCTCGTCCTCAGCCGGGACCTGCTGATCCGGGGCCTGGCGTTCCAGGCCAGCTTCCTCTCCGCGACGGCGGTCGCCGCCCGTTTCGGCGCTGCCGCCGTCGGCGCCCACCAGATCGCCCTGCAACTGTGGTTCTTCACGGCGCTGGTGCTCGACGCCCTCGCCATCGCCGCGCAGTCCCTGGTCGGCGCCGCGCTCGGGTCCGGTGACGCGGCGGGCGCGCGGGCGCTGGCCCGGCGGATCGGACTGCTCGGCGGCGTCTGCGGCATCGCCTTCGCCCTGGTGATCGCCGCCGGGGCGGGCGTCGTGCCGTCCTGGTTCAGCTCCGACACGCAGGTACGCGAGCAGGCCATGATCGCCTGGCCGTGGTTCGTCGCCATGCTGCCGCTGGCCGGGGTGGTGTTCGCGCTCGACGGCGTGTTGATCGGGGCCGGCGACGTCCGCTACCTGCGCAACCTCACCATCGTGGCGGCGCTCGGCGGTTTCCTGCCCGCCATCTGGCTGGCGTACGTGCTCGACCTGGGGCTCGGGGGTATCTGGGCGGGGCTCACCCTGTTCGTGGTGGTTCGACTTGTCGCCCTGCTGCTGCGGGTGCGCTCCGGCGGCTGGGCGGTGGTCGGGGCCGTCCGATGACCGACGCCCGCGTCTGGCAGGCTTGGGCGACGTGAGCACCGATGGTCTGATCGTCGTCGACAAGCCCGGCGGCATGACGTCGCACGACGTGGTGGCGCGAATCCGCCGACTCGCCAGGACCCGGCGCGTCGGGCACGGCGGCACCCTCGACCCGATGGCCACCGGCGTGCTGGTGATCGGCGTCGGCCGTGCCACCCGCCTGCTGACCTACGTGATCGGCGCGGGCAAGAGCTACACCGGCACCATCCGGCTCGGCCAGGCCACCGTCACCGACGACGCCGAGGGCGACGTGATCGCCACGACCCCGGCCGGTCACGTCACCGACGAGGCCATCCGCGCCGCGCTGACCGCCCTGAGCGGCGAGGTCGACCAGGTGCCGAGCGCGGTCAGCGCCATCAAGATCGACGGGCAGCGGGCGTACAAGCGGGTACGCGACGGCGAGAGCGTCGAGCTGCCGGCCCGGCGGGTCACCATCTCCCGGCTTGAGGTGCTGGCGATCCGCCGCGGCGAGTCCGACGTGGTCGACGTGGACGTCGACGTGACCTGCTCCTCGGGCACGTACATCCGGGCCATCGCGCGGGACGCGGGCCTGGCCCTCGGTGTCGGCGGCCATCTCACCGCGCTACGCCGGACCGCGGTCGGTGGGTTCGCCCTCGCCGAGGCGGCCACCCTCGACGACCTGGAACAGCGCGCCCCGGAGGTGGTCAACCTGCCGCTGGACGCGGCGGCCGACCGGTTCTTCCCCCGCCGCGACGCGACCCCCGACGAGGCCAAGGTGCTCGGCCACGGGGGTCCGTTGGACCCGGCCGGCATCGCCGGGCCGTACGCCGTCTTCGGGCCGACCGGTGGCCTCATCGCTATCGTCAGCGAGCGGGACGGCCGGGCTCGCGCGGAGATCGTGCTCGCCCCGGCCTGACGGCGGGACGCAGGTCCGCCGGCCCCCCGGTCGGCGCAGTCGACCCGCCGATGCGCGGGACAGCAGGAGAGGATTGGCATGCAGCGGTGGCGGGGGTACGACGCGGCGCCCGGAGGATGGGGGCGCTCGGTCGTCACCATCGGCGTCTTCGACGGCGTGCACAAGGGGCACCAGGCGACCATCGGGCACGCCGTGTCCCGGGCCCGGGAGCTGGGCGTGCAGTCGGTGGTGGTCACCTTCGACCCGCACCCGGCCGAGGTGGTCCGCCCGGGCTCGCACCCGGCGATCCTCACCGAGCCGGCCCGCAAGGCCGAGTTGATCGAGGCGCTCGGCGTGGACGTGCTCTGCGTGGTGCCGTTCACTCCCGAGTTCTCCCGGCTGCCCCCCGAGCAGTTCGCGCACGACATCCTGGTCGAGAATCTGCACGCGGCGCTGGTGGTGGTCGGCAACAACTTCCGCTTCGGGCACCGCGCGGCCGGCGACGTGGCGTTGCTGGAACGGCTGGGCCAGACCTTCGGCTTCGGGGTGGAGGGCAGCCCGCTGATCGCCGAGGACGGGACGGTCTTCTCCTCCACGTACATCCGCTCCTGCGTCGACGCGGGTGACGTGGGGACGGCGGCGGGAGCGCTGGGTCGGGCGCACCGGGTCGAGGGCGTCGTGGTCCGTGGTGACCAGCGCGGCCGGGTGCTGGGCTTCCCCACCGCGAACCTGCTCTGCCACCGGTACGCGGCGGTGCCCGCCGACGGGGTGTACGCGGCCCGCATGATCCGCCGCGGCCAGCCCGAGCCGCTGATGGCCGCGGTGTCGGTCGGCACCAACCCGACCTTCTCCGGGCGGGAGCGGCGGGTGGAGGCGTACGCGCTGGACTTCTCCGGTGATCTCTACGGCGAGCGGTTGGCGCTGGACTTCGTGACGCACCTGCGTGGGCAGGTCCGATACGACTCGATCGAGCCCCTGATCGCCCAGATCGAAGAGGACGTCGAGCGCACCCGGCGCGCGCTGAGCTGATCATCGGCGAGGCCGCGCGGGCCCTTGGCCGGGTGTTACCCGCGGGTGCTGGTAGTCTTGCGGGGACGTCGGGTGACCGGCGTGGGGCCTCGCGTGCCTGCTCGACGCCGCGGGTGCGAGGTACCGGTCCGTTCCCGGTCTCATCGGGACGACGGACACCTACTTGATCAACCCATCGAAACAGGGAGAACATGGCGCTCGACCAGGAAGCCAAGGCCAGCATCCGCGCGGAGTACGCGACCGCCGAGGGCGACACCGGTTCGCCGGAGGTCCAGGTCGCGGTCCTCACCAAGCGGATCGCCGAGCTGACCGAGCACCTGAAGGTGCACAAGCACGACCACCACAGCCGCCGTGGGCTGCTGCTGCTGGTCGGCCGTCGCCGTCGGCTGCTCAACTACGTCCAGAAGAAGGACATTGCCCGCTACCGGACGCTCATCGAGCGGCTCGGCCTGCGCCGGTGACGTGACGGGGGAGTGGCCGACCGGCCGCTCCCCCGATCGGCGTCCCACCTGAAAGAAACACGGGCCGCGCGACCACCCGAGAGGGAGCCGGTCAGCGTACCGGTCTCCGGTAGTGGCCCCCGGGAACCCGGCAGTAAGCCGGCCACCCGGGCGCTTCGATCGAAGACCGGCCGGCTGAGCAGCTCCCCGACGTCGCGGGCCCACGACGCGAAGGAGCACGACAGCACATGACCGAGACCAAACTCGGCACCGAATCCCGCACCGCCGTGATCGACAACGGGGCCTTCGGCACCCGTGAGATCACCTTCTCCACCGGTCGGCTGGCCCGCCAGGCCGCCGGTTCCGTCATCGCCCAGCTGGGCGAGACGGTGGTCCTCTCCGCCACCACCGCCGGTAAGCACCCGAAGGAGCAGTTCGACTTCTTCCCGCTGACCGTCGACGTCGAGGAGCGGATGTACGCCGCGGGCCGCATTCCCGGCTCGTTCTTCCGCCGTGAGGGTCGGCCCAGCGAGGACGCGATCCTCACCTGCCGGCTCATCGACCGGCCGCTGCGCCCGTCGTTCGTCAAGGGCCTGCGCAACGAGGTCCAGGTCGTCGAGACCATCCTCGCGCTCGACCCGCAGCACCCGTACGACGTCGTGGCCATCAACGCCGCCTCGATGTCGACCAAGCTGTCCGGCCTGCCGTTCTCCGGCCCGATCGGTGCGACCCGCGTCGCCCACATCGACGGCCAGTGGGTCGCCTTCCCGACCCTGGAGGAGCTGGCCCGCGCCACCTTCGACATGGTCGTGGCCGGCCGCACGCTCGAGGACGGCGACGTCGCGATCATGATGGTCGAGGCCGAGGCCACGCCGAACGCCGTCGCCCTGATCTCGGCCGGTGCCACCGCCCCGACCGAGGAGGTCGTCGCCAGCGGCCTCGAGGCCGCCAAGCCCGCCATCCGCGAGCTGTGCCGCGCGCAGGCCGAGCTGGCCGAGGTCGCCGCCAAGCCGGTCACCGAGTTCCCGGTCTTCCTGGACTACCAGGACGACGTGTACGACGCCGTCGCCGACCTGGCCCGTGGCGAGGTCGCCGAGGCGATCACCATCGCCGGCAAGGCCGACCGCGAGGAGGCCCTGGACCGCGTCAAGGCCCGGGTCGCCGAGGAGTTGGGCGCTCGGTTCGAGGGTCGGGAGAAGGAGCTGTCCGCTGCCTTCCGGTCGCTGACCAAGTCCGAGGTGCGCAACCGCGTGCTGCGTGAGCAGGTCCGCATGGACGGCCGGGGCCCGCGCGACATCCGCGCGCTGACCGCCGAGGTCGGCGTGCTGCCCCGGGTGCACGGTTCGGCGTTGTTCGAGCGCGGTGAGACCCAGATCCTGGGCGTCACCACGCTGAACATGCTCCGCATGGAGCAGATGGTGGACACGCTGTCCCCGGAGAACCGCAAGCGCTACATGCACAACTACAACTTCCCGCCGTACTCGACCGGTGAGACCGGCCGGGTCGGCTCGCCGAAGCGGCGCGAGATCGGCCACGGGGCGCTCGCCGAGCGTGCGCTGATCCCGGTGCTGCCGTCGCGCGAGGAGTTCCCGTACGCCATCCGGCAGGTCTCCGAGGCGCTGGGCTCGAACGGCTCCACCTCGATGGGTTCGGTCTGCGCCTCGACGCTGGGCCTGCTCTCGGCCGGTGTGCCGCTGAAGGCGCCGGTCGCCGGCATCGCCATGGGGCTCATCTCTGACGAGGTGGACGGCAAGACCCAGTACGTGACGCTGACCGACATCCTCGGTGCCGAGGACGCGTTCGGTGACATGGACTTCAAGGTCGCTGGTACGCCGGAGTTCGTCACCGCGCTGCAGCTCGACACCAAGCTCAACGGCATCCCGTCGGACGTGCTGGCCGCCGCGTTGCAGCAGGCCAACGAGGCCCGGCAGGTCATCCTCGGCGTCATGAAGGCGGCCATCGAGGCTCCGGCCGAGATGTCCGACTACGCGCCGCGGGTCACCACCGTCAAGATCCCGGTGGACAAGATCGGCATGGTGATCGGCCCGAAGGGTCAGACCATCAACGCGATCCAGGACGAGACCGGCGCCGAGATCTCCATCGAGGACGACGGCACGATCTACGTCGGCGCCACCAACGGGCCGTCGGCCCAGGCGGCCGTGGACCGGATCAACGGGATCGCCAACCCGACGCTGCCGAAGCAGGGCGAGCGGTTCCTCGGCACGGTGGTCAAGACCGCCGCGTTCGGTGCGTTCATCTCACTGCTGCCGGGGCGTGACGGCCTGCTGCACATCTCCAAGGTGGGCGACGGCAAGCGGGTCGAGCGCGTCGAGGACTTCCTCAACGTGGGCGACCGGGTCGAGGTCGAGATCGCGGACATCGACGCCCGCGGCAAGATCTACCTGGACAAGGTCCGTCCGGAGGGCGCCGAGGCGCCGGCAGCCGGTGAGGCCGCCGGTGGCGACCGTCCGTCCGGCCGGGACCGGGGCGACCGGGGTCCGCGTGACCGGGGTGACCGCGAGCGTGGCGGTGACCGCGGCGGGCGTGGCCCGGAGCGCGGCGGCGAGGGCGGCAACGGCGGCGGCGAGGGTGGTGGCGAGGGCGGCGAGCGTCCGCGTCGCCGGACCCGGCACAGCTGACCACCAGCACCTGTAACACCCACCCCTCGTCGAACCGGGAGCACCACGTGAGTCGGGCCTTCAGTGCGCCGTTTCCACCGGATCGACGGGGGGTGGCACCGTCTCGGGACACCGCGGCGGTCCGCTCCGGCGGCACCGCCCGCGCGGTTACCCGGACGCTGAGCGACGACCCGCTGGGCGGCACGGTACGACGTACCGTGCTGCCCAGCGGTCTGCGCGTGCTCACCGAGGCGATCCCGACGATGCGCAGCGTCTCCTTCGGCATCTGGGTGGCGGTGGGCTCGCGGGACGAGACCCGTCCGCAGGCCGGTGCCGCGCACTTCCTGGAGCACCTGCTCTTCAAGGGCACCCACAAGCGGACCGCGCTGGAGATCTCGTCGCAGATCGAGGCGGTCGGTGGCGAGACGAACGCCTTCACCACGAAGGAATACACCTGCTACTACGCCCGGGTGCTGGACGAGGACCTGCCGCTGGCGATCGACGTGATGTGCGACCTGGTCGCCGACTCCCTGTTGGAGCCGGCCGACGTGGAGACCGAGCGTGGCGTGATCCTGGAGGAGATCGCCATGCACGACGACGAGCCCGGTGACGAGGTGCACGACCTCTTCGCCCGCGCGGTCTACGGCGACCACCCGCTGGGTCGACTGATCTCCGGCACCGAGGAGACCGTCACGCCGATGACCCGCCGGCAGATCCAGGCCTTCTACCGGGGTCGCTACACGGCGCCGCAGATCGTCATCGCCGCCGCCGGCAACCTCGACCACGCCGCGGTGATCAAGCTGGTCCGCCAGGCCGTGCGCGGCACGCCGTTGGACAGCGACCCGGCCGCGCCGGCCGCACACCGCGCGTCCACCCCGGCGGTACGCACCAAGCCGGCCACCACCCTGGTGGAGCCGAAGGAGACCGAGCAGGCGCACGTCCTGCTGGGCTGCCCCGGCATCGACCGCACCGACGACCGGCGCTTCGCCCTCGGTGTGCTCAACAACGTGCTCGGCGGCGGCATGTCGAGCCGCCTCTTTCAGGAGATCCGCGAGCAGCGCGGCCTGGCGTACTCGGTCTACTCCTACGCCAGCCAGTACGCCGACAGCGGCCTGTTCGCCGTCTACGCCGGCTGCGCCCCGGGCAAGGTGGACGAGGTGCTGGCCCTGACCCGCGCCGAGCTGGCCCGGGTGGCCGCCGACGGGTTGACCGAGGCCGAGGTGGCCCGGGGCAAGGGCATGAGCAAGGGCTCGTTCGTGCTCGGCCTCGAGGACACCGGTTCACGGATGAGCCGACTGGCCAAGGGGGAGCTGCTCTACGGCGACCTGATGCCGGTGGACGAGCTGCTCCGCCGGGTCGACGAGGTCAGCGTCGCGGACGTGAACAGCCTCGCCGCCGAGCTGCTGAGCCGGCCGATGTCGCTGGCCGTGGTCGGCCCGTTCGGCGAGGGCGACTTCGCCGGCTGAGACCCGTCGGGATCTGTACCGGCCGGAAGGGCACGTCCCGATTGGGATAGGTTGTGCCCCGTGACTGACGAGCAGGGGAAGACCCGGGTCGGCGTTTTCGGTGCCCGTGGTCGGATGGGCGTCGAGGTCTGCAAGGCCGTCGACGCGGCTGACGATCTCGACCTGGCCGCCGCGGTCGACCAGGGCGACGGCCTCGACGCCGCGTCCGCCGCTCAGGTGGTCGTCGACTTCACCACGCCGGACGTGGTCATGAACAACCTCGAGTGGGCCATCGGCCAGGGCATCAACGCGGTCGTGGGCACCACCGGCTTCACCGAGCAGCGGTTGGAGCAGGTGCGCGGCTGGCTGGCCGACAAGCCGGAGGTCGGCGTGGTCATCGCCCCGAACTTCGGCATCGGCGCGGTGCTGATGATGCAGTTCGCCGCGCGGGCCGCCCGGCACTTCGAGTCCGTCGAGATCATCGAGCAGCACCACCCGCGCAAGCTGGACGCCCCGAGCGGCACCGCCACGCACACCGCCCGGCAGATCGCCCAGGCTCGCGCCGAGGCCGGCCTCGGCCCGGTTCCGGACGCGACGAAGGACGAGGTCCCGGGCGCGCGGGGCGCCGACATCGACGGGGTACGCGTCCACGCCGTACGCGCCACCGGCCTCGTCGCCCACCAGGAGGTGCTCTTCGGCACCACCGGTGAGACGTTGACGATCCGGCACGACTCGTACGACCGGGCGTCCTTCATGCCCGGAGTGCTGCTGGCCGTCCGCGCGGTGCGCAACCGCCCCGGCCTGACCATCGGCCTGGACCCCCTCCTCGCCTAACGGCCTCAACAACCGCCACACCCCCACCCCACCCCACCCCGCCACCACACCCCACACCCCACCCCAACCCCGCCGATCTTGCACTTTCGGTGGGGACATAAGCATGCGTCCCGTACATATCGACAGCAGAAAGTGCAAGATCGGCGGGGGCGGGGGCGGGGGCGGGGGGCGAGGGCGAGGGCGGGGGCGAGGGCGAGGGTGAGGGCGGGGTTATCGCGGGAGGGGGGTTTTGGGGTTGCGTTGGGTGGGGAGGGTTGGGGTCAGGGGGGTGGGGAGGCCCTTCACCTGGGCGTTTCCGGTTTGGTTGACGGTGACACTCACCGGTGTGCCGGCTACGCGGAGGTTGTCCACGTGCAGCGCGCCGAGTTCGGGGCCGGCCAGCGGCGTCAGCCGGACCGTGCCGCCCGGCACGTCCGGGTAGAGGCCCGTCGCGGCCTGGAGGAGCAGGACCGCACCGGCCGCGGCCCATGCCTGCGGACGGCAGGCCGCCGGATACGGCACCGGGCGGCTCAGCAGGGTCCGGTCGTCGCCGCCGTACAGCTCCGGCATCCGGTAGTCGAACGCCTCCGCCGCCGAGAGCAGTCCCTCGGCCAGGCCGAGGGCGGCCTCGGAGTGCCCGCCCCGGGCCAGGCCGGCGAGCACGATCGCGGTGTCGTGGGTCCAGATCGAACCGCAGTGGTACGACAGCGGGCTGAAGCCGGCGTCGTCGGTGGACATCGTCCGTAGTCCGAAACCGCCGGCCAGCGTGTCCGTGGTGAGCAGGCGGGCGATCTGTCCCTCCTCGTCGGCGTCGAGCAGGCCGGTGCCGAGCAGGTGCCCGATGTTGCTGGTCAGCGAGTCGACGGGGCGCTTGTCCCGGTCGAGGGCCAGCGCGGGCTGCGGGCCGTACGGGCCGTCGACCCAGAAGTTGTCCCGGAACCGGCGGGCGAGGCCGGCGGCGTGTTCGCGCCAGCGGTCCCCGTCCGGGCGACCGAAGGCGTCCAGGAGTGCGGCGCCGTTCACCGCCGCCTCGTGCGCGTACCCCTGGACCTCGGCCAGCACGATCGGGGCGGTGGCCAGCGAACCGTCGTGGAAGCGTACGGCGTCGCCGGAGTCCTTCCAGCCCTGGTTGGACAGTCCGTGGCCGGTGGTGTCGACGTACTCGACCAGGCCGTCGCCGTCCGGGTCGGCGTGCTCGCCGAGCCAGCGCAGCGCGGCCTGAAGGTGCGGCAGCAGCGGCTCGACCTGCTCGGCCGGCAGGCCCCAACGCCACGCGTCGTGCAGCAGGTTGACCCAGAGCATGGTGGCGTCGACGGTGCCGTAGTAGGCCGGCGGCAGCCGAAGCCCGTCGTCGGGCAGCGCGAACTCGTGCCGCCGCAGCTCGTGCAGGATCTTGCCGGGGGCCTCCCCGGTGGCCGGGTCGACGTGGGTGCCCTGGCGGCGAGCGAGTACGCGCAGGGTGCCGGCGGCCAGGTCGGTGCCGAGCGGCAGCATCATCCGGGCGGCCCAGAGGCTGTCCCGGCCGAACAGGGTGAGGAACCAGGGCACGCCGGCGCCGAGGAAGACGTCCCCGGGTGCGCCGGTCTCGGCCAGGCGTAGGCCACGCAGGTCGTCCAGGCTGCGGTCGAGGAGTCGGACCAGCCGCCGGTCGTCGGCGGTCACCTCCGGCCGGGACCACTCCGGTTCGCCGGCCGGGCCGACCACCACGGCGCGCGGGTCCGCGACGGTCAACTGCCAGCGCAGCACCGTCTCGCCTCGTGGAGGCAGCTCGATCGGCCAGGTCAGTCGGGGCGCGGTGGCCCGCTCGCCGGTGGCGAGGACATCGGCGTCCGGGGCGCTGACGGTGACGGTGGTCCCCTCGGCAGTCCAGGTGAGCACGCCTGGTTGGCCGGTCTTCGCCTCCAGCGGCGCGGCGACTCCGCCGGACTTGACCACCTCGATGGGTGCCAGGTCGCAGGCGAGGTCGACGCTGACGGTGGCCCGTACGCCGATCGTGGCGGTGGAGACGATCCGCAGCTCCTCGGTGAGGCCATTGCGGGTGGCCCGGCGGGAGCGGTCGACACGCACGGTGGGGTCGGGCGTGGGGTCGCCGAGCCAGCGGGCCAGGCCCACGAAGCGGGTGCCGTGCGGGCCGTCCTCGCCGTGGGTCAGCCCCTCCAACTCCTGGTCGTCCACGCGCAGCTCGGCTCGGGAGAGCACGCGCGCGTCGGCGTGGAAGACCCCCTGGACACCGGTCGGGCGGATCTGCCCGGTCGCGTCCCCCAGCGCGCTGGTGGGGGCGAGCACCACCCCCACCAACTCGTGCAGAAGGGGTTGCAGCTGGCGTTCGATCACGGTGCGGCTCCAGATCCTCAGGGTGCGGGGCGGACGTCTTGACAACGCGCCCCCGGCGGTGCAAAGTGCGAAACATTCCAGAAACTTGAACGATCTAATCCTGCACTATCCAAATTGGATCGTTCAAGACGGCGAGAGGGATAAAGTGCCCGAGAAGGTAACCATCGCGACGGTGGCCCGGCACGCCCGAGTGAGCCGCCAAACGGTCTCCAACGTGCTCAACTCTCCCCACATCGTGCGGCAGGAGACCCGCCAGCGGGTCGAGGACGCCATCACCGCGCTCGGCTACCGGGCCAATCAGGCCGCCCGGCAGATGCGCACCGGCCGGTCCCGACTCATCGCCGCCCGGATCGAACCGACCCGCGACGGCATCAACGGCTCGGTGCTCGACCGCTTCCTGCACGGCCTCACCGAGACCGCCGACGCCGCCGGCTACCGGGTGCTGCTCTACACCGCCCCCGACGACGAGCGGGAGATCGCCACCTACGACGACCTGCTCGGCACGTACGAGCTGGACGCGTTCGTGCTGGTCGGCACCAAGTACGGCGACCCACGTACCGCCTGGCTGGCCGAGCGGGAGGTGCCCTTCGTGACGTTCGGTCGTCCGTGGGACGCGCTCGACGCGCACCCCTGGGTCGACGTGGACGGTGCGGCCGGCACCGCCGCGGCCACCCGCCACCTGCTGGACGCCGGGCACCGGCGGATCGCGTTCATCGGTTGGCCGGCCGGCTCCGGTGTCGGCGACGACCGGCGCGCCGGCTGGCACGACACGTTGCACGCCGCCGGCGTCGACCCGGCGGGGCTGCACCGGGAGACCGAGGACAGCGTCAGCGAGGGGGAACGTCTCATGCGTGACCTGCTCGCCGCCGAGGCGCCGACCGCCGTGGTGTGCGCCAGCGACTCGCTCGCCCTCGGCGCGCTCCAGGCGATCCGCGACCTCGACCCGCCGGTCTCGGTGATCGGCTTCGACGACACGCCGGTGGCCGCCGCGATCGGCCTGGCCAGCGTCAGCCAACCACTCGGCGAGGCCGCCGCCCGCTGCGTGGACCTGCTCACCGGTGTCCTCGACGGCAACCAGACGCCCACCCCCGTGCTGCTCGCGCCCTCACTGGCACTGCGGCACACCGCGTAACCCCACCCCCTCACCAGGAGAAACCCATGGCACCCAGAACCCTCACCCGGGCAGCGGTCGCCGGCCTCGCCGCCGTCGCACTGCTCGGCTCCGCGGCCTGCGGCAGCGGCTTCGACGACTCCTCTGGCGACGCCGCCCAGTCCAGCGGCCCGGCGAGCCTGCAGATCCTCATCGGCTCCTCGGGCGACGCCGAGACCAAGGCCGTGCAGGACGCCGCCGCCACATGGGCCAACAGCTCCGGCAACACCGCGACGGTCACCCCGGCGCAGGACCTCACCCAGCAGCTCGGCCAGGCCCTCGCCGGCGGCACCCCGCCGGACGTCTTCTACGTCGACGCGGCCCGCTTCGCCGACTACGCCAGCGTCGGCGCGCTGGAGCCGTACGGCGACAAGATCTCGGACAAGGGCGACTTCTACGAGAGCCTGCGGATGACGTTCAGCTACGACGGCAAGCTCTACTGCGCGCCCAAGGACTTCTCCACCCTGGCCCTGCAGATCAACACCGACCTCTGGGCGAAGGCCGGGCTGACCGACGCCGACGTGCCGACCACCTGGGACCAGCTCACGACGACCGCCCAGAAGATCAAGGCGAAGGGGCAGGTCGCCCTGGCGCTCGGCGACACCCGGGACCGGATCGGCGCCTTCCTGGTGCAGAACGGTGGCTGGCTGATGAGCGAGGACGGCAAGCAGCCGACCGCCGACAGCGCGAAGAACCTGGCGGCCCTGGAGTACGTCAAGACCCTGCTCACCTCCGGTCTGGCGAAGTACCCGAAGCAGCTCGACTCGGGCTGGTCGGGTGAGGCGTTCGGCAAGGGCAAGGCCGTGATGACGATCGAGGGCAACTGGATCAAGGGCGCCATGCAGAACGACTTCCCGAACGTGAAGTACAAGGTGGTGCCGCTGCCGGCCGGCCCGAGTGGTCAGGGCACCCTCTCGTTCACCCAGTGCTGGGGCATCGCGGCGAAGAGCAAGTACAAGGACCAGGCGATCAAGTTCGTCGAGGCGATGACCGCCGGTGAGCAGCAGTTGACGTTCGCCAAGGCGGTCGGTGTTATGCCGTCGCGGCAGTCGGTGCGCGACCAGTACATCGCCGCCTCCCCGGGCGACAAGGTCTTCATCGACGGTGCCGCGTACGCCCAGGGTCCGGTCAACGCTCCGAAGATGGACAGCGTCCTCAAGGACCTGGACACCGGTCTGCAGGGCCTCGCCAACGGTGACCCGAAGGCCGTTCTGCAGAACTTCGACAAGAACGCCAAGGCGGCGCTCGGCGGCAGCTGAGGTGACGGTGGGGGCCCCGACGACGAGCGGGGCCCCTCGCACCGTCGGCCCGAGGAAAGGAAGGGAGGGAAGATGGCAACCGAGACACTGACCGCCGCGGCCACCGCGCCCGGTGCGGCTCCCCGCCGCCGCCGTGGTGGCATCCGCGGCAACGAGAACGTCGCCGGCTGGCTGTTCGTCGCACCGGTGATCGTCATCCTGGGGCTGTTCCTGCTGCTGCCGATCCTGATGGCGCTCTGGGTCAGCCTCACCGACTGGAACGGTCAGGGCAGCCCGTTCACCGGCGACGTCCCGTTCGTCGGCGGCCGCAACTACACCCAGTTGTTCACCGAGGACGGGCTGGCTCGCCGTGACTTCATGACGAGCATCCGCAACACCATCTACTACGTGGCGATCGTCGTGCCGGCGCAGACCGTGCTCGCGCTGGGGCTGGCGCTTGTCGTCAACAACCGGATGCTCAGGGGCAAGAGCTTCTTCCGCAGCGCCTTCTACTTCCCCTCGGTCACCAGCTCGGTCGCGATCAGCGTGGTGTTCCTGTTCCTGTTCGCCAACTCGGGCGCGGTGAACGCGCTGCTCGGCTTCGTCGGGATCGACGGACCCGAGTGGTTCGCCGACTCGCGGGGCGTACTGCACCTGCTGTTCGGCGCGGTCGGCGTCGACACGCCCCCGACGGCGCTCACCGACGGCGGCCCGTTCGGGCTGAGCTGGTGGGACTGGCTGGCCGGCCCGAGTGTGGCGATGACCTCGATCATCACGCTGGTCGTCTGGACGACCTCCGGCACGTTCATGCTGATGTTCCTGGCCGGGCTCCAGAACGTCCCGGTGACGCTGGACGAGGCGAGCACCCTCGACGGCGCGTCCCGCTGGCAGCGGTTCCGCTACGTCACGCTGCCGATGATCAGGCCCACCACCTTCCTGGTGCTCACCCTCGGCCTGATCGGCTCCTGGCAGGTCTTCGACCAGGTGTACGTCATGAGTCAGGGTGACCCGGCCAAGACCACCCTCACTCCGGCGTACCTGTCGTACCGGACCGCCTTCCGGGACTTCGACTACGGCTCCGGGGCGGCGATCTCCTTCGTGCTGTTCCTGATCATCATCGTGCTCACGCTGGTCCAGCGCCGTGCGCTGGCCGAGCGGGACAGTGACCGGCCGCGCCGCGGCTGGCGGCGTCGGCGCGTACCGGAGAGGTCCTGAGATGGCCGTGCTCACCGACCGCCCGGCGAGGCCCGCGCGCGGCGACCGACGCGGCGCCCGCACACTGGCCACCCGCCTTCTGGGGTACGCGACGCTGGTGTTCTTCGGGTTGGTGTTCCTCTACCCGTTCGTCATCCAGATCGCCAGCTCGCTCAAGACCGAGCCCGACGCGGCGGCCAACCCGCTCTCGCCGTTCCCGGACCCCCTCACCCTGGCCGGCTTCGAGCGGATCTTCGCGGGCACCAACTTCCCCCTCTGGCTGGGCAACTCGCTGCTGGTGACCGTGCTGGTCACCGCGGGGCGGGTGTTCTTCGACTCGCTCGCCGGGTACGCCCTGGCCCGGCTGCGGTTCCGCGGGCGCGGCGGCCTGTTCGCGGCGGTCATCGCGGTGATGGCCGTCCCCGGAGTGGTCCTGCTCATCCCGAAGTTCCTGGTGCTCAACCAGCTCGGCATCTACAACAGCTACGCCGGCCTCGTGGTGCCGCTGCTGGCCGACGCGGCGGGCGTGTTCATCATGAAGCAGTTCTTCGAGTCGATCCCGGTGAGCGTCGAGGAGGCCGCCCGCATCGACGGGGCGAGCATCTTCCGCACCTTCTGGTCGGTGGTGCTGCCGATGGCGAAACCGGCGCTGATCACCCTGACCATCCTGTCGTTCCAGGGCTCCTGGAACGAGTTCCCGCACAGCCTCGTGTCGGTGCAGGACCCGGACCTGTTCACCCTGCCGCGCGGCCTCGCCGACCTGGTCAGCGGCTCACTGGGCAGCGGCACCCAGTACCCGCTCAAACTGGGCGCGGCGCTGCTCGCCACCATCCCGGTGGCGATCATCTTCGTGGTGTTCCAGCGCTACTTCGTCCGCGACGCCAACGACGGTTCGGACAAGGGCTGACCGTGCCGGTGCGGCGGCCCTGAGCCGCCGCACCGGTTCACTCGCTCTTCTCGGCCGGTACGGCCACGTGCAGGCGCACCTGAGGCACCAGCATGTCGTCGACGTCCAGCGCCCGAGCCGCGCCGTCGGGCTCCCAACCGGTGCTGGTGAGGAACTTGCGGGTCGCCTCGTCGCCGTCGAACGCCCAGGCCACCGCCCGACCCAGCCCGTCCTCGCGCCACAGGTCGACGGTCGCGGCGAGCAGCCGGCTGCCGTGCCCGCGCCGACCCCAGCGCGGCTCGACCAGCAGGTCGGTCACCGCCGCCACGTCCGGGCCGAGCGCGTCGGCCGGCTCACCCGGCGCGAGCGCCTCGCCGTCGGCCGGACCGGAGGCGGCGAACCCCACCAGATACGATTGCTCGGCCTGTTCGACGGCGACCAGCACCCGGTGCGCGCCCGAGGGCGGCTCCAGCACCGCGGCGCTCCACCGCCGGGCGAGGAACGCCTCGTCCAGGTTGTCGAGCACGTGCCGGGGCAGGATCCGGCGGTACGCGACCCGCCAGGTCGCGAGCTGGATGCGTGCGATCTCGCCGGCGTCCTCGGGACGCGCCGGGCGGACGTACCCGAGAGCCATGGGACGGAAGCCTACTCAAGGGCCAGGGAGGCGACGGTGGCGCAGGGTGCCAGCAGGACGACCGCGCAGGTCGTCGGGGTGGTGGTGCTCGCCGCGGCGGTCGCCGCGTTCCTCGCCGTCGCCGCGGTACGGCACGGCTTCTTCGACCTGAAGGTCTACTACGGCGCGTTGACGTGGTGGGTGCACGACGGCGGCGAGATCTACGACTACCTCAAGCCCGGCACCCAGTACGGCTTCACCTACCCGCCGTTCGCCGCGCTGGTCATGCTCCCGATGGCGTACCTGCCGTGGACGGCCGCGATCGTGGTGAGCGTGCTCGCCAGCGTGGCCACCACCACGGTGCTGATCTGGTGGTTCGTCGACCCGATCGCCCGGCGGGCCGGGTGGACCCGCTGGTTCGCTCTCGCCGTCGCCCTCTGCCTCGCCGCCGCGTTCGAGCCGATGCGCGAGACGATCAACTTCGGTCAGGTCAACACCCTGCTGCTCTTCCTGGTCGCGGTGGACCTGCTGTGGCTGCTGCCGGCCGGCAACCGCTGGGCCGGCGTGGGCATCGGCCTGGCCACCGCGATCAAGCTGACCCCGGGCATCTTCATCGTCTACCTGCTCGTCACCGGGCGGTGGCGGGCGGCGTTCACCGCAAGCGGCGCGGCCGCCGGAGTGTCCGTGCTGGCCGGTGCGCTCTTCCCGGACGCCTCCCGGGAGTTCTGGACCGAGGCGCTGTGGAACACCGGGCGGGTCGGCGAACTGGCGTTCGTCTCCAACCAGTCGCTGCGCGGGGTGGTCGCCCGCCTCGACCCGCAGCACCCGAGCACCCTGCTCTGGCTGCTGCTGGTGCTCGGCACCCTGGCGCTCTGGGTCTGGCGGTCCCGCTCGGCCGTGGCGGCCGGCGACGAGGCGACCGGCCTGGCCCTGACCGGCGCGGTGATGTGCCTGGTCAGCCCGGTCACCTGGGTGCACCACCTGGTCTGGCTGCTGCCCGCGCTGATCCTGCTGGTCGACAACGCGATGGCCGCGCCGGCCGGCCGCCGTCGGCGCGTCCTGCTGACCGCCGCGATCATCGGGTACGTCCTGCTGATCAGCCGGACCGTCTGGTTCTGGGAGAAGGACTTCACCGGCGTCGACGGCTTCCTGGGCAGCAACGCGTACGTCTGGATCAGTCTGGCCCTGTTGGCCTTCCTGCCGGTCCGCCGGTGGCTGACGCCGGGCGGGTCACTCGTCGAGGCGTCCGGCGTACCGCACCTCGACGAGCCCGACCGGCCCGCGCCCGCCGGCGAGCGGCACCTGGTAGGTCGACCGCTCACCGTCCGGTGACAGGCCGGCCCGTTCGTAGAACCGGCGGGCCCGCCCGTTGTCGGCCAGCACCCACAGCCGGTAGCCGGTCCAGCCCCGCTCACTGAGCCCGGCACGGGCGGCCGCGAGCAGCGCGGTGGCCGTCCCGTCGCCCCAGAACGCCGGCTCGACGTAGAGCGCCAGCAGCTCGCCCACGCTCGGGTCCAGGTCGTCACGGTCCTGGTTGCGGCGGTACGGCCCGAACGTCGTGAAGCCGACGGCCAGTCCGTCGACCTCGCCGAGGAGAGTGGTGAACGGGTGCTCCGGGTCGGCGGTGCCCACGTCCCGACGGCGCTGCGCCCAGGCCGACACGTTGAGCCGCCCGAGCACCTCGTCCGGCATGACACCGGCGTAACCCGACTGCCAGCCGTGCACGTGCACCCGGGCGATCGCCTCGGCGTCGTCCGGCTCCTCCCGGCGGATGGTCAGCATTGCACCGTTCTATGCCCCGATGACGGTCGGAGTCCAGCTTCCCGCACCGGCGTCGTACCGATGATTTATCGTCGCCGACGATGGCCGCACCGGAATCACTCTCGCTCGCCCAGGCCCGGCGGGTGGCGCTCGCCGCCCAGGGCTTCGCCGACCCGCCGCCGACCGGCGTGCCCACCCGCCGGCACCTGCGCCGTGTCCTCGACCGGGTCGCCCTGATCCAGATGGACTCGGTCAACGTGCTGCAACGGGCGCACTACCTGCCGCTCTACAGCCGGCTCGGCCCGTACCCGACGACCCTGCTCGACCAGGCCGCCTACCGCCGTCCGCGCGACCTGTTCGAGTACTGGGGCCACGAGGCGTCCCTCGTGCCGGTCGGGTTGCACCCGCTGCTGCGCTGGCGGATGGCCCGGGCACACAGCGAGGCCTGGGGCGGCATGCGGCGCATCGCCCAGGAGCAGCCGGACCTGGTGGCCTGGGTACGCGACGAGGTGGCCGCCCGGGGCCCGTTGACCGCCGCCGAGATCGAGCACGACGCGCCCCGGCAGACCGGCAACTGGGGGTGGAACTGGTCGGCGGTCAAGCAGGCGCTGGAGTACCTGTTCTGGGCTGGCGAGGTGACCGCCGCCGAGCGGAGCACCTCGTTCGCCCGCCGGTACGACCTGCCCGAGCGGGTGCTCCCGGCGTCCGTGCTGGCCGCGCCCACACCGGCCGACGCCGAGGCGTACCGCGGTCTCGTGGCCCTGGCGGCGCGGTCGCTCGGGGTGGCCGCCGAACCGGAGCTTCGCGACTACTTCCGGCTGCCGGTCGCGGGCGCTCGCCAGGCGGTCGCCGAGCTGGCCGAGGCCGGTGAGCTGGTGCCGGTCACCGTCGCGGGCTGGCGGCAGCCGGCGTGGCTGCACGCGTCCGCCCGGCTGCCCCGATGGGTTCGGGGCAGCACACTGGTCAGCCCGTTCGACCCGCTGATCTGGGAACGTGCCCGCACCGAGCGGCTGTTCGACTTCAGCTACCGGATCGAGATCTACGTACCGGCCCCGCAGCGGGTGTACGGCTACTACGTGCTGCCGTTCCTCCAGGGCGACCGGTTCACCGCTCGGGTCGACCTGAAGGCCGACCGCAAGGCCGGGGTGCTGCTGGTGCCGGCCGCCTGGCTCGAGCCCGGTGCCGACGCGGGGGAGACCGCCGTGGCGCTGGCCGCCGAGTTGTACCGGCTCGCCGGCTGGCTCGGGCTGGACGCGGTCGCGCCACCCACCGCCGGTGACCTGGCCGGTCCGCTCACGGCCACCCTGGCGAGCGTGTCGGGTGTACCGTGAACGCGTGACGAGCGCTCCCGGACCGGTCGACCAGTCACCGCCCGCCGCCGGTGCCGTCCAGACGGTGCCCACCGCCGGCGCCGACCAGAACGGCTGGCCGGCAGGCCCGCCCGGTGGTTACCACTATCCGGCGCCCGAGCCCGACCGTCTGACCCGTCTCGTCCTGCGGATCCACGAGCGTTCGCCGCGCTGGGCCGTCCCACTGGCCGCGGTCGGCTGCGTCGGGCTCGGCATGGCCTACGCCCTGCTGAGCAACCCGACCCACGCCGACCCGGACGCCGCGCCCACCTGCATCCTCAAGCTGACCACCGGGTTCGACTGTCCGGGCTGCGGCGGCACCCGAGCGCTCTGGTACGTGCTGCACGCCGATCTGCCGGCCGCCGCCCGACACCACTTCCTGTTCGTCTTCTCGCTGCCCTTCCTGGCGTACCTCTTCGTGGCGTGGGCAGGCAACCAGGCGTTCGGCTGGCGGCTGCCCGAGCTGCGGATCAGCCCCAAGGTGATCGGCGGCTTCATGGGCGCATGGCTGGCGTTCACGGTGATACGTAACCTGCCCTGGGCGCCCTTCACCTCGCTCTACGTCTGACCGCGCCGCTTCGTCCGAGGGAGACCCAGGGATCGGCGGAGCTCCGGCACGGCTGTCGAGATCTTGAACACCAACGGCCCCCGGTGATTCGGCAAGGGGCCGCCGGCCACTACAGTCCCAGGAATGCCGGAGATGGTGCAGCCCCAGGTCAAGTTGATCGCGTGGACCCAGTTCGCGGCCCCGGACGACGTGCCGTGGTCGACCGACGCCGAGGGCGGCCAGGCGCTCGCCGAGTTCGCCGGTCGGGCCTGCTACCAGTCGTGGAAGAAGCCGAACCCCGCGACGGCCACCAACGCCGGCTACCTCGCGCACATCCTCGAGGTGGGTCACCTGAGCGTGCTGGAGCACGGCTCGGTCACCTTCTACTTCACCGGGGTGTCCCGCTCCTTCACCCACGAGCTGATCCGGCACCGGCACTTCTCGTACTCGCAGCTCTCCCAGCGGTACGTCCCGGAGCGGGACGCGGCAATGGTCGAGCCGGCGGTCATCGCCGACGACCCGGAGCTGCACAAGAAGTTCGTCGAGGCCGCCGAGGCGAGCGTGCGGGCGTACACCGAGTTGTTGGAGGGTCTGGAACAGCGTTTCTCCGACGAGCCGAACCCGACGCTGCGCCGCAAGCAGGCCCGGCAGGCCGCGCGCGCGGTGCTGCCGAACGCCACCGAGACCCGGATCGTGGTCTCCGGTAACTACCGGGCCTGGCGGCACTTCGTCGCGATGCGGGCCACCGAGCACGCCGACGTGGAGATCCGCGAGCTGGCCGTGGAGTGCCTGCGTCAGCTCCAGGGAGTCGCCCCGAACGTGTTCGCCGACTTCGTGATCTCCACGCTTGCGGACGGCACCGAGGTGGCCGCCAGCCCGCACGAGGCGTCCTGAGCCCTTCCCCGGCGGGCTCCGGCTGGTCGTCCGCTAGGTTGGAGGGTATGACGCAGGACCACCCCGACGCCGCAGCCCGGCCGGTGTCCCGCCCCTTCGGGCGGGTGCTCACGGCCATGGTGAGCCCGTTCACCCCCGACGGCTCACTCGACCTCGACGGCGCCGCCCGACTGGCGAGCCACCTGGTCGACGAACAGGGCAACGACGCGCTGGTGGTCAACGGCACCACCGGTGAGTCGCCGACCACCACCGACGCGGAGAAGGAACGCCTGATCCGGACGGTGGTCGAGGCTGTCGGTGACCGGGCCCGGGTCGTGGCCGGTGTCGGCACCAACGACACCCGGCACACCATCGAGCTGGCCGCCGCCGCCGAGAAGGCCGGTGCGCACGGCCTGTTGGTGGTCACCCCGTACTACAACAAGCCGCCGCAGAGCGGTCTGCTGCGGCACTTCACCGCCGTGGCCGACGCCAGCGGACTGCCGGTGATGCTGTACGACATCCCGCACCGCTCCGGCGTGCCGATCGACACCGAGACCCTGGTCCGGCTCGCCGACCACGGCCGCATCGTCGCGGTCAAGGACGCCAAGGGCGATCTGATCGCCACCAGCTGGGTGACCAGCCGGACCGGCCTCGCCTACTACAGCGGCGAGGACGCGCTCACCCTGCCGGCGTTGGCCGTCGGATGTGTGGGCGTGGTCGGCACCTCCACGCACTTCACCGGGGCGCTGACCGCACAGATGATCGAGGCGTACGACACGGGGGACATGCCCACCGCGCTGGCCCTGCACCGGCGATTGCTGCCGCTGTTCACCGGTATCTTCCGTACCCAGGGCACCATCCTGGTGAAGGCCGGCCTGGCATCGCTGGGCCTGCCGGCCGGCCCGGTGCGACCCCCGCTCGTGGATGCCACCGACGACGAGATCGCCCAGCTGCGCGCGGACTTCGCCGCAGCGGGCCTGGAGCTACCCAAATGATCGAACGACACGACGGGCACCGGGTGACGGCGTCCCAGATTGAGGTGGACGCGTGACCGAGGCGCACATCGAGGCGGAACTACCCCCGCCGCTGCCGGAAGGTGGCCTGCGGATCATCCCGCTCGGCGGGCTCGGCGCCATCGGCCGGAACATGACCGTCTTCGAGTACGACGGCAAGTTGCTGATCGTCGACTGCGGGGTGCTCTTCCCCGACGTCGAGCAGCCGGGCGTGGACCTGATCCTGCCCGACTTCGGGCCGATCCTGGACCGGCTGGCCGACGTACAGGCGATCGTGCTCACCCACGGCCACGAGGACCACATCGGCGCGGTGCCGTACCTGCTGGCCCACAAGCCCGACATCCCGCTGGTCGGCTCCCAGTTCACCCTCGCCCTGGTCGAGGCGAAGCTGGCCGAGCGGCGCATCCAGCCGTACACGCTGACCGTGCGCGAGGGTGGCCGGGAGCGGCTCGGGCCGTTCGAGTGCGAGTTCTTCGCGGTCAACCACTCGATCCCGGACGCCCTGGCGGTGGCCATCCGTACCCCGGCCGGCCTGGTCCTGCACACCGGCGACTTCAAGATGGACCAGCTTCCGCTGGACGGTCGGATCACCGACCTGGCCGGCTTCGCGCGGCTCGGCGCCGAGGGCGTCGACCTGCTGCTGTCCGACTCGACCAACGCGGAGATCCCCGGCTTCGTCACCCCGGAGCGGGAAATCGGGCCGGTACTCGACTCGATCTTCGCGAAGGCCAAGGGCCGGATCATCGTGGCCTCGTTCGCCTCGCACGTGCACCGCGTGCAGCAGGTCTTCGACTCCGCCGCGGAGCACGGCCGCAAGGTCGCCCTGATCGGCCGGTCCATGGTCCGCAACATGGGCATCGCCCGTGACCTGGGCCTGCTCAACATCCCGGCCGGGCTGGTCATCAGCATCGACGAGGCGACCACGCTGCCGCCGGATGAGATCGTGCTGATGTCCACCGGTTCCCAGGGTGAGCCGATGAGCGCGCTGGGCCGGATGGCCAGCGGCGACCACCGGCACATCACCATCGCCCCCGGCGACACCGTCGTGCTGGCGTCGTCGCTGGTGCCGGGCAACGAGACCTCGGTCTACCGGGTGATCAACCGGCTCGCCCGGGCCGGCGCGGTGGTCGTGCACAAGGACGTGGCCAAGGTGCACGTCTCCGGGCACGCCCCCGCCGGGGAACTGCTCTACCTGCTCAACGTGGTCCGGCCCAGCAACCTGATGCCCGTACACGGCGAGTGGCGTCACCTGCGCGCCCACGCCCGGCTCGGCATCGAATCCGGGGTCGCCGCCGACCGGGTGGTGATCTGCGAGGACGGCGACGTGGTCGACCTGGTCGAGGGCCGCGCCAGCCTCGTCGGGCACGTGAAGAGCCGGTACGTCTACGTCGACGGCCTCGCCGTCGGCGACGTCAGCGAGTCGCTGCTCACCGAGCGGCGCATCCTCGGTGACGGCGGGTTCATCGCCACCACCGTTGTCGTCGACTCGGTCACCGGCAAGGTGGTTGCCGGTCCCACGCTGTCCGCGAAGGGCTTCTCCGAGGACCCGGAGGCGTTCAACCCGGTGATCCCCCTGGTCACCGAGGCGCTGAACCGGGCCGCCTCGGACGGCATCACCGACCCGCACCAGCTCCAGCAGATCGTCCGCCGGACCGTGGGGCGGTGGGTCAACGACGCGTACCGGCGGCGGCCCATGATCGTGCCCACCGTCGTCGAGGTCTGAGCCCGTCGCGCTGACGCCGGTCCACCCCAGCGGGGTGGGCCGGCGATCAGGGCAGCGCGGCGACCGCCTCGGCGTAGGCGACGCCGGTGGCGATGGCAGCGTCGACAAGCACCGTGACCTGCTCAGGGGCGACCCCGTACGCCAGGTCGGTGGCCACGTCACCGGCCAGCAACAGCTCCGCGCCGAGGTCGTGCGCGTACGCCTTGGGCAGCAGCCGGTCGTGGTTCCAGGCGTTGCAGAAGGCGTACACCTCGGCGCGACGGGTGGCCGGGAGCCGGCGGGCGGCCATGGCGCGGGCGTGCAGCACCTCACCGCGTTCGCCGGTCCGCCGGAACTGGATCACCACCTCGCCCCACCGGCCGACCACCGTGGCGCCCTCGTCGACGACGTACCCGTCCCCGCGTCGGTCCAACGCGGCGGTGATCATGTCGATGGTCAGCGTCGCCAGTTCGTGCCCGTCGGTGTCGTCGTCGGTGGGCTCGTCGTCGGTGGGCTCGTCGTCGGTGGGCTCGTCGTCCGTGGGCAGGGGCACCGGAGCCGCCGTGGGGCGTTCGGCCAGCCAGGCGGCCACCCGGCCCAGGTGGTGTCCGGAGCCGTTCCGGGCGTCGAAGCTGCCGGCCAACTCGTTGGCGATCGCGAGCAGGAGGGCACCGAGGGTGGCGACGTCCAGGTCGGTGGCCGGTCGCCCGCCGTAGGCCGGTCGGGGCACCCTGCGTACGCCGAGACCGGCCTCGACGGCCAGCGCACAGACCAGCGCGCCGGCGGCGGCGAACTCCATCGCGGCGAGGTCGTCGGTGGGCTGGTCCAGTCGGGGCAGCTGCTCGGCCAGGATGGCCAGTCCGCGGTCCAGGTGACCGCCCAGGGCGCAGAACCGCAGGTGCGCGGCGAGGTACGGGAACGCCCCCCGTTCGTGCCGGTGCCGCCGGTACGCCCGGACGTGCGCCGCAGCAGCCCGTTCCGGCTCGCCGAGGCGCAGCTCGGGCAGCAGCCCGGCCACGAGCGCCCGCTCGGGCTGGTCCGTGCAGTCCGCCGCGTCGTCGGCGGCCTCGGCCAGCTCGGCCAGCGCGGCCCGCCACTCACCCCAGCCGGCGAGCAGCTCCGCACGACGGGCCGGGGCGCAGCCCGGACACCCACCGGACGGCCCGCCGGTCGTGCCGGCCCACCGCTGGTACCAGTGCCGGGCGGTGGGTTCGTCGCCCAGGTGGTCGGCCACCCGGCACCGTAGTTCGGCGACGGTCGGCGCGTCGGGACCGTCCGCCCCGACCCGGTGGGCCAGGTCGTCCAGGAGGGACCGGGTCTGGTCCAGGCCCACCCGGGGAGTGCCGAGCAGCGCCTCGACGGCGAACCGCTGAAGGCGCAGCAGGAGCTGGCCCTCCTCGTCGGTGAGCAGCTCGGGCCGGTAGTCGGCGGCGGCGCGGCACCGGCGTACCGGTTCGACCAGACGCCACCGCTCGCCGTGCAGCAGGTACGCCTCGATGAGCGCGAACCGGGCGTCCAGAGCGGACCGGAGGTCCCCGGCGGCGTCGGCCCGCTCGGCGAGGCGTTCGAGGACGAGCAGCCGGTCCGGACCGTCGGGTAGGTCCCGTGCGTCGGCGAGCGCGTTCGACAGCGCCGGATCGCGGTGCACGGTCATGCCGGCACCGCGCCGGGCAGCCGACCGACGGCGACGGCGAGCTGGCAGCCGGTCGTGATGCCACAGTCGAGCAGGTGGTCGAGCTGGTGCGGCGTGACGCCGCGTTCCAGGTCGGTGATCACCTCGCCGTGCACACGGGCCCGACCGGCGTCGTCGACGTGCACGAACGCCTTGGGCCAGAGCCGGTCGTGGTTCCACGCGTTGCAGAAGGCGTACAGGGCGGGCACCTGCTCGATCCCGAAGGTGGGCGCGACCATCGTCCGGACCTGGAGCATCTCGCCGGACGCGCCGAGGCGCAGGAACCAGATCAGGTTGTCGTCGAAGCGGCCCACGAGGTCACCATCGGGTGCGCGGCCGACCGGCCGGCCGCGCGCGGCGAGCACCGCCGCGACCAGTTCGCCGGTCAGCGGGCGTAACGCACCCGGGTGCCCGGCCAGCGGATCGTCCTCGAGTCCCGGCGACGCCATCGGGCATCCCTTCTGAGGCGGATATCACGACCGGCGGTGGGGTCCGTGCTGCGACGCGCGGACACGACCCGGAAAAGCGGCGATCTGCCCGGCCCCACCGTTACCGTGACTCTATGGCGGGCCGTACCTCTCAGGCGAGCCGGCGACGCGGCGCGTCGCCGCGCGGTGGCACCAACAGCCGTGCCCGTCAACCGGCGAAGAAGACCCGGGCACCGGTACGGCGTCGCACCACGCCCGCCCGTCCGGGCCCCGCCGTCTACGTTGGCCGCGCTGTCGGTGCACTGTGGATGGGGGTGGCCCACGGTATGGGCTGGGCGGTGCGGGCCGCCGGCCGGCAGGCCGCCTCCGCCCGTGACCTGGACCCGGAGCACCGCCGCGACGGGGCCGGGCTGCTGCTGTTCGGGATGGCCCTGCTCAGCGCCGTCGCCCTGTGGTTCTCCGGCGCGGGTCCGGTGGGCGCACGCCTGGCCGACACGGTCCGGCTGTTCCTCGGGGCGATCTCCGTCGTGGTGCCGGTGCTGCTGATGATCGGGGCGTGGCGGCTCATGCGCCAGCCGGCCGACCCGGAGCACCGGGGCCGCGGGCTGATCGGGTGGGGTTCGCTGCTGGTGTCGACCGCCGCGCTGCTCCAGATCGGTCAGGACCCGGTCGACACCGTGGAGCGTGACTTCGCCGGCGGTCTGGTCGGCGCCGGTGTGGGCGGGTTGCTGGAACGGGCGGTCACCGCCTGGGTGGCCGTACCCCTGCTGGTCCTGCTCCTGCTCTTCGGCCTGCTGGTGGTCACCGCGACGCCGATCAACAAGATCCCCGAGCGGCTCGGCCTGCTCGCCGGCGGGCTCGTCGCGTCCCCGGAGGCGGCCGAGGAGGCCGACGAGCCGGCGGCGCGGCCCGCGCGCAAGCGGCCGGCGAAGCGGATGCCGCCACCGATCGACCCGGACGACTTCGACGACCTGGAGGGCGCCGACCTCCAGGAGACCATGGTCCTCCCGCGCAAGGCGCCGGCGAAGGTCCCGGCCAGCCGCAAGCCGGCCGAGCCGCCCGAGCACTCGCCGGCACCCACCCGCGCCGAGCAGCTCGCGTTGACCGGGCTGGCCGGCGACTACACCCTCCCGCCAGCCAACATGCTCAGCGCCGGTGCCGCCGCGAAGACCCGCAGCAAGGCCAACGACGAGGTGATCGCCGCGCTGACCGGCGTGTTCGACCAGTTCGACGTGGACGCCGCCGTCACCGGCTTCACCCGTGGCCCGACGGTCACCCGCTACGAGGTGGAGCTGGGTCACGGCGTCAAGGTCGAGCGGATCACCCAGCTCTCCCGCAACATCGCGTACGCGGTGAAGTCGCCGGACGTACGGATTCTCAGCCCGATCCCGGGCAAGAGCGCGGTCGGCGTGGAGATCCCGAACACCGACCCGGAGAACGTGGCCCTCGGCGACGTGCTGCGCTCGCGGGCGGCGACGAGCGACCACCACCCGATGGTGGTGGCGCTGGGCAAGGACATCGAGGGCGGCTTCGTGGTGGCCAACCTCGCCAAGATGCCCCACATCCTGATCGCCGGCGCCACCGGAGCCGGCAAATCGAGCTGCCTCAATACCTTGTTGGTGTCCGTCCTGACCCGCGCGACCCCGGACGAGGTACGGCTGCTGCTGATCGACCCGAAGCGGGTCGAGATGACCGGCTACGAGGGCATCCCGCACCTGGTCACGCCGATCGTCACGAACGCCAAGAAGGCGGCCGACTCGCTGGACTGGGTCGTCCGCGAGATGGACATGCGCTACGACGACCTCGCGGCCAACGGGGTCCGGCACATCGACGACTTCAACCGCAAGGTCCGCAACGGCGAGATCAAGGCCCCGCCGGGCAGCGAGCGGGAGATGCGCCCGTATCCGTACCTGCTGGTGATCGTGGACGAGCTGGCCGACCTGATGATGGTCGCCCCGCGTGACGTGGAGGACTCGGTCGTCCGGATCACCCAGCTGGCCCGGGCCGCCGGTATCCACCTGGTGCTGGCCACCCAACGTCCGTCGGTCGACGTGGTGACCGGTCTGATCAAGGCGAACGTGCCGTCCCGGCTGGCGTTCGCCACGTCGTCCCTCGCGGACTCGCGGGTCATCCTGGACCAGCCGGGCGCGGAGAAGCTGCTCGGCCGTGGTGACGGGCTCTTCCTGCCGATGGGCGCCTCGAAGCCGGTCCGCATCCAGGGCGCCTGGGTCACCGAGCGCGAGATCGCCGACGTGGTGAAGTTCTGCAAGGACCAGCGTGAGCCGGAGTTCCGTAAGGACGTGCTGGCCCCCGCCCAGGACAACAAGAAGAAGATCGACGAGGACATCGGCGACGACCTCGACCTGCTGGTGCAGGCGGTGGAGCTGGTGGTCACCTCACAGTTCGGCTCGACCTCGATGCTCCAACGCAAACTGCGGGTCGGTTTCGCGAAGGCGGGCCGGCTCATGGATCTCATGGAGACCCGTGGCGTGGTCGGGCCGTCCGAGGGGTCGAAGGCGCGCGACGTGCTGGTCAAGCCGGACGAGCTGGAGGACGTCCTGGGTGGTCTGCGCGGCGACGTGGACTGACCACTGTGGGCGCTCGGCACGCCTGACCGTCAATGGAAGATCTTCAGACCGACGACACCCGCGACCACCAGCAGCAGGCAGAAGATCCGGGGCAGACTCGTCGACTCGCCGAACGCCACCATCGAGACCAGCGCGGTGCCCACCGCGCCGATGCCGACCCAGACCGCGTAACCGGTGCCGACCGGGATGTCGCGCAGCGCGTACGCCAGGCCGCCCATACTCAGCACCAGGGCCAGCACGAACACCACCGACGGCAGCAGCTTGCTGAAGCCGGCGCTGCGGTCCAGGGCGATCGCCCAGGCCGTCTCGAGCAGTCCGGAGATCACCAGTACGAGCCAGGCCATCATTCACCTCACGGGACGAGTCGTGTCTGCACATGACCGGGGCGTCTTGGCCTGACCGGGTACGCCCACCGCTCGTCCGGAGTGGCCACCGCGTCGGGCGCCACCGGGGCCGACGCTAGCACCGGTCGGCGGCCCCGGGCGGTGACTCCCGCCACCACGCATTGACCTCTACTTCGCTTCAACTTGCAGTATGGCGGGCATGGCCCTGCTCTATGCCGACCCCGAGGTCGCCGCCGCCCTGGACGCCGCCACCACCGTCGACGCCATGCGGGCCGCCCTGGTGGCCGCGTACGAGGGGCGGTTGGTCGCCCCACCCCGGGCCGCCGCCCCGCTCGCCGGAGGGCGCATGGTGCTCACCGCCGGGCACCTGGTCGGAAGCTGGTACGGCTACCGCTCGTACGACACGTTCGGCCACCCCCGGGGCGAGCAGCTCGTCGTGCTGCACGATGCCGACACCGGCGCGGTCCGGGCCGTCGCCGTCGGCGAGGAGCTGGGCTCCCGTCGTACCGGTGGACTGGGCGGCGTCGCGGTCGACGCGCTGGCCCGGCCGGACGCGGCGACCCTGGGCGTGCTCGGCTCCGGGCGGCAGGCGTGGACCCAGGTGTGGGCCACCGCGGCCGTCCGCCCGCTGCGCGAGGTGGTGGTGCACAGCCGTTCGGCGGCGCGCAGGGACACGTTCGCCGCCCGGGTACGCGCCGAGCTGGGCGTCCCGGCCCGCGCGGTAGCCGACCCCGGAGCGGCCGTCACCGGGCGGGACGTCGTGGTGCTCGCCACCACCAGCCCCACGCCCGTGCTGCGCGCCGCCGACGTGAGCCCCGGCACGCACGTCAACACGGTCGGTTTCAAGCAGGTCAACCGCAGCGAGTTCGGCACCGACCTGCTGGACGCCGCCGACCTGTTGGTCACCGACTCACCGGCCCAGGCGGCGGACTACCAGCCGCCGATGCTCGCGGCCCTGCCCCCGTACACCGGACGGTTGCGGGACCTGGGCGGCATCCTGGCGGGTGCGGTCCCGGGCCGGAGCACGGCGGACCAGGTCTCCGTCTTCTGCTGCACGGGCCTGGCCGGCACGGAGGTCTTCCTGCTCGAGGCGCTGACCCGAGCGACCGCCGTGACCCGCTGACCGTCTGATGTCCGGGCTCGCGCGTAGTGATCCGGCCGACCGGCGTGCCCGCGTGCGTGGGCTACCCGGGGCGGCCCGGTACCCTCGGATGGTGTCTGCCACCTCTCCTTCTCCCTCTGACAACGCCGAGGGCCGTCGCGTCGCCCTGCTCACCCTGGGCTGCGCCCGCAACGAGGTCGACTCGGAGGAGCTGGCCGCCCGGCTGCACGCCGACGGCTGGCAGGTGAGCACCGACGGCGAGGGTGCCGACGTGGTGGTCGTCAACACCTGCGGCTTCGTGGAGAAGGCCAAGCAGGACTCGATCCAGACCCTGCTCGCCGCCGCCGGCACGGGAGCCAAGGTCGTGGCCGCCGGCTGCATGGCCGAGCGGTACGGCCGGGAGCTGGCCGACAGCCTGCCCGAGGCGCAGGCGGTGCTGAGCTTCGACGACTACCCGGACATCGCGGCCCGGCTGAACGCCGTCGTCGCCGGGGAGCAGGTCACCGCGCACACCCCGCGGGACCGCCGCGAGCTGCTGCCGCTCACCCCGGTGCAGCGCCAGAGCGCCACCGTCTCCCTGCCCGGGCACGGCACCGTGGCGCGCACCGCCGTCGACACCGACGAGCACACCCCGGCGCACCTGCGCCAGGTGCTGCGCCGCCGGCTGGACACCGGCCCGGTCGCCTCGCTGAAGCTCGCCAGCGGCTGCGACCGCCGCTGTGCGTTCTGTGCCATTCCCGCGTTCCGTGGGGCCTTCGTCTCGCGTACGCCGGACGAGCTGCTCGCCGAGGCCGAGTGGCTGGCCAAGACCGGCGTACGGGAGCTGGTGCTGGTCAGCGAGAACTCCACCTCGTACGGCAAGGACCTCGGCGACCCCCGCGCGTTGGAGAAGCTGCTGCCGCAGCTCGCCGCGGTGTCCGGCATCGTCCGGGTGCGGGTGAGCTACCTCCAGCCGGCCGAGACGCGGCCCGGTCTGGTCGAGGCGATCGCCGGCACGCGCGGGGTGGCACCGTACTTCGACCTGTCGTTCCAGCACTCCAGCGAGCCGGTGTTGCGCCGGATGCGGCGTTTCGGCTCCACCGACCGGTTCCTGGAGCTCCTGGCGAGTGCCCGGGCGCTGGCACCGGAGGCGGGCGCGCGGAGCAACTTCATCGTCGGCTTCCCCGGCGAAACCCGCGCCGACATCGACGAGCTGACCAGGTTCCTGACCGAGGCCCGACTCGACGCGATCGGCATGTTCGACTACAGCGACGAGGACGGGACGGAAGCCGCCGGCCTGCCCGGCAAGGTCTCCGCCGCGACGATCAAGCGGCGCTACGACCGGCTGAGCGCGCTCGCCGACGAGCTCTGCTCCCAGCGGGCCGAGGACCGGCTCGGTTCGACCGTCGAGGTGCTCGTCGACGCGATCGTCGACGGCGTTGTCGAGGGCCGGGCCGCGCACCAGGCACCGGAGGTGGACGGATCGACGACCCTGGTCGCGCCGGCCGACGGCGGGGTCGACCTGGCCGCGTTGCGCCCGGGTGACCTGGTACGGGCCACGGTGACCGGCACCGAAGGGGTGGATCTGCTCGCGGTGCCGGATGAGATGATCTCGGCGGCGCCCGGCGCGACACGGTGACGGTGGGCCCGGACGGAGCGGGGGAGCCAGGTGGTGCGGTGCCGGGAACGCCAACCCGACCCGAGCGGAGCGAGACGATGACCGGGGCGACCGAGTCGACGCCGGCCCGGGTGGTCGCGCGGGTGCCCGTCCTCAACGCCGCCAACGCGCTGACCGCCCTGCGGCTGGTGCTGGTTCCGGTCTTCGCCGCGTCCGTGATCGTTTCGGGGATGACCCACGCGGGTTGGCGGATGGCGGCCTGCCTGATCTTCGCGGTGGCCTCGGCGACCGACCTGGTGGACGGCTGGATCGCCCGGCGGTTCGGGCTGGTCACCTCGGTCGGCAAGGTGGCCGACCCGATCGCCGACAAGGCGCTCACGGGCGCGGCCCTGGTGCTGCTCTCCTGGTACGACCGGCTGCCCTGGTGGGTGACGGCGCTGATTCTCGTCCGCGAGCTGGGCATCACCGGCCTGCGGTTCTGGGTGATCCGACACGGCGTGATCGCGGCCAGCCGTGGCGGCAAGGTCAAGACGGCGCTCCAGATCCTGGCCATCGCCTGGTACCTCTGGCCGATGCCGGACGCCCTCGTCGCCGTCGGTCCCTGGATCATGGGCGCCGCCGTCCTGGTCACGGTGGCAACGGGCTTCGACTACATCCTCCAGGCCCTCCGCCTGCGCCGCCCCCGCCCCTGACGCCCGCGCCGGCCCCACCCCCGGCCCCACCCCCACCCCCCGGCCACACCCCCCGGCCCCACCCCGCCCGCCACTGGGCGGTGATCATGAAGTTATTGCCGCTCGGGCCGGCGTGTCGGGGCAATAACTTCATGATCGACGGGGTTCGGCCCGGGAGGGTTGGCCGGGACGGGGTTCGGCCCGGGAGGGTTGGCCGGGACGGGGTTTGGCCGGGAGGGTTGGCTGGGACGGGGTTCGGCCCGGGAGGGGTGGCTGGGACGGGGTTTGGCCGGGAGGGTTGGGGGTTGGTTGGTGGGGAAGGACGGGATCGTGCAGCGGGAAGAGAACGCGACGGGTAGCGCCGCGGCGGGGGTCGTGCACGGCCTGTCCCAGCGGCACGAGACCCTGGCCACCGTCGAGTCGCTCACCGGCGGGCTGCTGGCCGCGTCGATCGTGGAGATCGCCGGGGTCAGCGCGATCTACCGGGGTGGGCTGGTCGTCTACGCCACCGAGCTGAAGGCCACGCTGGCCGGCGTACCGGGCGATCTGCTGGCCGCACGCGGACCGGTCGACCCCGATGTGGCGGCGGCACTCGCCGAGGGCGGTCGGCAGCGCTGCGGAGCGGACTGGGGGCTCGCCACCACCGGGGTCGCCGGCCCCGAGCCGCAGGACGGCAAGCCCGTCGGCCTGGTCTACGTGGCGGTCGCCGGCCCGACCGGCGCCGAGGTCCGCCAGCTCGACCTCGACGGCGGGCGGGACCGCGTACGCTCGGCCGCCGTGATCGAGGCGCTGCGGCTGCTCGCCGAACACATCCACGCCGCCGACGAGGCTGCGGTCGAGGGCCTGGAGACGGCCGGCGGGAACACCCCGGACGGCGCGGAGACGAAGGGCCACGCCGCCCGGGACGGCGCGGGGACGGCTGGCGCGGGGCGTCGGTGAGCCCGCCCTCCACGATCCGACGGGCGGGGTGGGATGTCGCCGGGGCGCGCAGCGGGTACGGTTGCGGGAAGGCTCCGACGCTCGGAGTCGGCGCGGTCCGCCGCGGCCGGCTTCCCGACGGCGGGCGTGAGGTATCCCTCAGGGGGAGGTGCGATGGTCCTGCTACGCCGGGTGATCGGTGACGCACTGCGGGCGCGCCGGCAGGGACAGCAGCGCACACTGCGTGAGGTGTCCACCGCCGCCAATGTCAGCCTCGGTTACCTCTCGGAGATCGAGCGGGGGCACAAGGAGCCGTCCAGTGAGCTGCTCGCGGCGATCTGCGACGCGCTCGGCGCCCGCCTCTCCGAACTCCTGCGCGAAGTGAGCGACACCGTGGCGCTCGTCGAACAGATGCCCGCCGGAGTGCTCGTCGGCATGCAGGACGAGCCGGCCGAGGCGGCGCCCGTCGGCGCGCCGGCCGCCGTCCGCAAGGCCGCCAACCGGGGTGTCCGGCAGGTCACCTCCGACGGCAAGGTCGCCGTGTCGGTCCGACAGGAGTCCCCGCTGCGGGCGACGCTGCGCAGCACGCGGGTCCGTCCCACCGAGCGCGACCGGGACGTGGTCTGCGCGGCCTGAGCTCCGTCCGGCGGATGACCATGGGCGAGGTGGCTCCCGCCGCGTAGGGTTGCCCGCAGGAGCCGACGGTGCCCGTCGAGCGCCCGGTACGGACGCCCCGCTGGCGTTCGGCTGGGACGATGGAGACCGGCCGGGTCGCGGTCGGTCGGCGCAATCCGGCCCGACCGTGGTGGAGTGACGCTACTGAGGGGATACCGCGGAGATGGCGAACCCGTTCGTCAAGGGTTGGAACTACCTGATGGCGCTCTTCGGTGCGAAGATCGACGAGCACGCCGATCCCAAGGTGCAGATCCAGCAGGCCATCGAGGATGCCCAGCGGCAGCACCAGGCGCTGGTCCAGCAGGCTGCGGCCGTCATCGGCAACCAGCGTCAGCTGGAGATGAAGCTGTCCCGGCAGATGTCCGAGGTCGAGCGGCTCCAGGGCAACGCCCGGCAGGCCCTGGTGCTGTCCGACCAGGCCCGGGCCAAGGGCGACGAGGCCGAGGCGACGCGGTTCGAACAGTCCGCCCAGGCCCTGGCCACCCAGCTGGTCTCCGCCGAGCAGGCCACCGAGGACCTGAAGACCCTGCACGACCAGGCGCTCGGCGCGGCCGCGCAGGCCCGCCGCGCCGTCGAGAACAACTCGATGATCCTCCAGCAGAAGCTCGCCGAGCGCACCAAGCTGCTCAGCCAGCTCGAGCAGGCCAAGATGCAGGAGACCGTGGCCCGCTCGTTGGAGTCGATGTCGACCATGACAGCCCCCGGCACGACGCCGTCCCTGGACGAGGTACGGGACCGCATCGAGCGGCGGTACGCCAACGCGATGGGCCGCGCCGAGCTGGCCGGCAACTCCGTCGAGGGCCGGATGCTGGAGATCCAGAAGGCGACCATCGACTCGGCCGGCTCGGCCCGGCTGGAGCAGATCCGTTCCAGCATGGCGGGGGAGCAGCTCGGCGGCACCGCGCAGCGCCCGGCGGTCCCGCAGGCCGAGAAGGCGGGCCCGGGCAGCGACCCGGCCGCCGCCGCCCGGCTGGACGAGTTGCGCGCCAGCATGGCCCGCGAGCGGGGCACCGGCGACCCGACCGCCGCCGGCTGAACCAGCGGTCCGAGGAGGTCTTCGTGGCAGACGAGCGGACGCGGTACTTCCGTCGGCTGGGTCGGCTGCGCCGGTCCGCCCGGCGGTGGAGCGTACTGGCCGGTGGGCTCGGCGGGGCCGCGGCGGTGCTGACTCCGTACGCCGGGCTCGGTCTGCCGGACGCGGCCTGGGCCGGCGCCGCGGGCAGCGCGGTGGCGTTGGCCGCCTGGCGCTGGATCGACCTGCGGGCGTTGGCCGCCCGGCCCGCGCCCCCGGCGCTGGACCCGGCCGAGGCCGCCGCCCGGTCCCGGGCCCGGCTGGTGGCCGCCGTCGAGCGACTGCCGGTCGGCTCGGGCGTCCTGGCCGAGGTACGTCGGGTGCGCAGCCGGGTCGCCCTGCGTGGCACCACCGCCGGGCAGCAGTGGGCGCGGCTGGACCGCGCCTCGCTCACCCTGGCCGGAATGGCGCCCCGGCTCACCGGGCTGGCCGAGCCGGCCGTGCTGGAGGCCGCTGCCGCCGACCGGTCGCTGCGGGATCTCGCCGACCGGGTGGCCAGCGTCGAACGGGCGCTGCGGCTCGCGCCGACCGACGCCCGGGCACCGCTGGCCGACGCGCACGCCGCGCTGACCGCGCAGTTGGAGAGCGGGGTGGCGGCCTACGAGCGGCTGGTGGTCGCCGCCGCCGGTTACCTCGCCGAGGACGCCCGCCCGGAGCCCACCCACCCGGCCGCCGATCGGCTCACCGAGGCCACCGACCTGCTGCACGGCGTGGCCTCGGCCCTTGCCGAGCTGCGTGCCGGCGGTGCCGGCCTGCGCGCGCCCACCCGCTGAGCGCGCGCCGCGCGCCCGTCACGGTGGCGTCGTGACCGGGATCGGATCGGTGTACGGCGAACTGCCCACGACGTTGAACGACCGAATCCGGTAGTGGTAGGTCACGTCCCGGCCCAGACCCGTGTTGGTGAAGCCGCGGCCGGTCACCGTGAAGGTCGCCACCTCCTGGGCGAACGCCGGGTCCAGCGCCCGTTGCACGATGAACCCCGACCCCGGGCCGGCAGGCGTGTCCGCCGCCCAACCCAACACCACCGTGGCGGTGTCCGGTCCCGGCGCGCTGGCGGTGGCGCTCACCTCGCTCGGGGTGCCCGGCGCGGGCGGGGTGCTCGCCGCGGCCACCGTCGACCACGCGGAGGCAGCGCCGAGGTACGTGGTGCGGACCCGGTAGTAGTACGTGGTGTCCGGCGCGGCCGTGGTGTCGAGGTGGTTGTCGCCGACCCCGATCGCGGTGGTGCCGGGTCCGCTGGTGAAGGTCGGGTTGGTGGCCCGCTGCACGTCGATGCCGGTGGCGAAGGACCGGTTCGTCCAGCGCAGCGCCACCCGCAGCGGCGCGGCGGGCGGGATCGCCGCGATCAGTCCACCCGGCGCGGCGAGGTGCACCGAGGCGGGCACGCTGTTCGACCAGGACGAGTAGCTCACCTCGTTCTCCGCCCGGATCCGATAGTGGTAGGTGACTCCGGGGGTGACCGTCGCGTCGGTGTAACGGGTCGCGGCGGCCGCGACGGTGATCGTGGTGATGTCGCCGCCGAAGGACCCGTCGGTGGCCCGTTGCAGCAGGTGGCTGGTCGCGGGTGGACGTCCGCCGTTGCCGGTCCAGGCCAGGGCGATCGCCGGCAGCGCGGTGGCCGAGCCGGGCACCGGCGTGGCCGTCAGCCCGGTGGGCGCGCGCGGTGTCACCCGCAGCACCAGCGGTCGGCTCATCCCCAGGTCGCGGTGGCCGGCGAGCTGGCTGTGCCAGCGGTACTCCCAGCCCAGGTTGACCATCTGGTTGACCACCACCGCCGGCCGCCCGTCGGTCGGGCTGACCGGCGTCGACCCGGTCCGCGAACCGGCCGGCTGGCCGGGGTCGAGCAGCCGGACGCTGTCACCGAGCTTGAACGGCAGGGCCGGGGCGATCGGGCGGAGCGCCACCACGACGTCCTCCCGTGGGTTGACCCGGACGATCTGCTTCCAGCCCAGCTCCGCCGGGTGCGGGGGGCGCTGCGTGCCGTCCCAGCCGACCCGGTTGACGATCTGCACGTCGCAACCGCCGAAGCGCAGCGGCTCGGTCTGGCGGACGTTCCCGCTGACCCGCCAGAGCTGCGTGCCGTCCGTCGCCGCGCCGACCGGCGTGGCCGGATCGGCGGCGAACAGCACCTCGGTCACCGGGTCGGTCGGCCCGAGTGGCAGCGTCGCCGGCGCGAGTGGCCCGGTGTGGGGGTGACCGACCCCGAGTCGTCCGGCGAGTCGGCCGTGACCGGGCTCGAAGACCTGCTGCGCGGCCTTGACCTCGATCGGCAGGGTCACCGGGCCGGTACCGGCCAGCGGCGTGAACGTCACCGTGTCGGCGTGCGCCGTGATGACCGTCTGGGCCGGGGTCCGGCTGCCGAACGCCGGGTCGTACGCCGGCTGCGGCACGATCGGTGGGCGCTGGCTGGCCGCGTACGCCGCGGGCAGCCGCACCCGCAGCCGGTCCAGGTCGTACGGGGGTTCGGGTGTGCCGGTCACCTGGAACTGCAGCAGGGTTCGGGTGTTCGGGCCGTACCCCGGCTCGGTGGGTGGTGGGCCGCCCTCGGCCGTGCGGTCCGGCGCGTCGGTGTGCTGGTCGTAGCGCTCATCGAAGCCGGGCAGCGGCGCCGGGGCGTCGTTGTAGAGGATCAGCGTGCTGCCCGGCGGCACGCTGGAGAAGTCGACGAGCACGTCGGCGCCCTCACCCGGGGCCAGCAGCAGCGTGTGCCCGTCGACGTTCAGCACTGTCGGGTCGAGCCGGTCGTACCGGTAGCCGATCGGACGGTTCGGCAGCACCACCGGCGCGGGCAGCAGCCCGGCCTCGTTGCCGATCTGGACGAACTCCGGGCCGGCGGCCCGTGGGTCCGGCACTCCGCCGTCGCGCCCGTCGCTGGGCCAGCCGGCCGGTCGCTCCGCCGACCGCACGGCGGGCACCATCGGCACCTCCCCGGCGTCCGCGTCGGCCAGGCCGCCGTCGTCGGCCCACATCGGCGCGTCCGAGCAGGCCCGGTAGAGCTGGAGGTTGAGGCTGCGGTCCAGGCAGGCGTTGAGGATGCGCAGCCGGTACACCCCGGGGCGCACCCGCAGGTACGGGTACGCGACGCCGTTGACCAGCGGGGTGTCGCCGTACGCCGCCGGCACCGCGGACGGGTGCGGCACCCCGGGGCGCAGTGGCGGCTCGGCGCTGCCGCCGACCGGGTCGTGGTGCGGGTTCGGCACCGGACCCGGGCCGGTCAGCGGTGGCTCGCCGGCGATCCGCTCGGCCATCGGCCAACCGTCCACCGTGGGTCCACTGTCGGTCCGGCCACCGTCCGGCGCGGGGCTGCGCGACCAGGGGCCGTAGTCCCACCGGCCGGTGGGGTTGCGTCCGCCGGACCGGTACGGGTTCTGCCGGGGCTGGTAGACGTGGGGGTGCCACAGACTGCCCCGGGCACCCCAGCGCTCCCGGTCCCAGGTCGGGTCCTCGGCGGCCAGTTGGGTGTCGTCCGGTACGAAGGTCTTGTCCTCGATCACCAGGGGCACCTGGTCGGCCGGTAGCACCCCGTCGGCGACGAGCTGGTCCTCGACCGGGTCGGTGAGCAGGTACGGCGCGAGTTGCCCCGCGTAGACGGTGAGCCGGGCCAGCCCGAGGGTGTTGTCGTGGAACCACAGCAGCCGGCCGCTCTGCTCGTTGGGGAAGTAGAGCGTGGTGGCGCCGGCTCCGGGCGCGGGCATGTCCGGCACGGGCGTCAGGCCGGTACCCGTCGGGTACGGGGTGATCTCCCCGGCCGGCGTGATCCAGTGCCCCGGGTTGCCCGCGCTGGTCCAGCCGGTCTGCGCCCCGGCCAGGTGGAGCACCGCCCGGTTCTGCGGGTACGGCGCGGGGCCGTCCAGCGGCCCGATGCCGGCCCCCTGCACCGTCTCGTCGACCGGCAGGAACAGCTCACCGGCCCGCCCGGTGGGAAGCTGGTTGATGAACTTCACCCGGACCGGTCGGCCCCGCCGGGCGCGGATCATCGGGCCGAGGTGCCAGGGGCGCTCTGGTGGCGCCACCGTGTTGTGACCCGCCTCGTCGGTGCCCAGGTTGAGCTGCCGGTAGCCGCGCAGCCGGGTGGCCGGCAGGTCGCGGTGCAGGCGTTGGGCGTACTCCTGGAGCCCGATCTCGTAGTAGTCGCAGCCCGGGTAGCTGATCGTGTCGGGCACCGCCACCGGCAGCGCCTCCTCGCCCGGCACGGGCAGCGCGTCGACGAACTTGCGCAGACCGGTGCCCGGCACCAGCCGACCGTTCGGGTCACGTCTGGGGCGGGGACTGTGGGCGACGTTCGGCACCGGCCCGAAGCAGCGTGGCTCGGCGGACGGGTCCAGGCTCGTCGTGGGAGCGGCCTCCTCGGCGGTACGCGCGGTCGGAACGGATGCCGTTCGACCGAGGCCGTCAGGGGCGGGCCGGTAGAAGAAGGTGGAGCGGAGTCTGCGGAAGATCGCCATGACTCTCCCCGGGCTCGGGGCACGAGGACCGCCACCACGACGTGGCGGCCCTCGGCACTCTTGCTGACAGGCGGTGAGCACCCAACCGCAGCATGCGACGTCGACGGCCGGTTAGGAATTACCCAATCGTCCGTATCTGCGCTGACCTCGATCCACAACGCCCGGTCAGTCGGGCGGCGGGGTCCCCGGCTGCTCCGGCTGGCAGAGCGGGCACCAGTAGGTGACCCGTTCGCCCAGCTCCTCCTTGCCGATGGCGGTGCCACAGCGGCGACACGGCTGGGCGCGGCGACCGTACACGTAGCTGGTCTGCCCCCGGTGCAGCGAGCCGGTGGTGCTCTGCGTCCAGCGTCCACGGTTGGCGGCCAGCAACCGCTGCGCGAGCGCCACCATGCCCGGCAGATCGGGCACCGCGCCGACGGGCGTCCACGGCGACACACCCCGCAGGAACAGCACCTCGCACTTGTAGAGGTTGCCCACGCCGGCCAGGTTGCGCTGGTCGAGCAGTGCCTCGCCGATCGTCTGCTCGGGGTGTGCGGACAAACGCTGGACCGCCTCGGCCGGGTCCCAGTCGGGGCCGAGCAGGTCGGGCCCGAGGTGGCCCACCAGGTCGGCCTCCTCGGCGGTCGGCAGCAGGGCCAGCTCGTGCAGGTGGTAGCCCACCGCCACCGCGCCCGGGCTGCGCAGCACCACCCGGATCAGGTGCGCGGGCCGGCCGCTCCACCGTTCCCCCGGCGCGTACGCCCGCCAGGCCCCGTCCATCCGCAGGTGGGAGTGCAGCGTCCAGGACGCGTCGTCCGGAGCGGCGAGGCGTAGCAGCAGGTGCTTGCCCCGGCTGGCCGACTCGCGGACGGTCCAGCCGGTGAGGTCGGTGGTGGCCAGCCGTGGCACCCGGAAGTCGGACCCGGTCAACCGCGCGCCGGCGAGCGCGCGGTGCAGCACGCGGGCCGTGTTCCAGACGGTGTCACCTTCGGGCACGCTGCCATCCTCCCTCTTTCGAGCAAGATTCGCATGTGTCGCTATTTGTAGTCAGGTTCCTCATGATCTCCCGACATGGGAGGGTCAGGGAGTTCTGAGGAGAATGCCCATGAGACGACGCCATTGTCGTATCCGACCCGCCACCCTCGCCGCAATCCTCGCCCTCGTGCTCACCGCGGCGCTCGTGCCCGTCGCCAGCGCCGTCCCGACCATCGCCCCCGCGACCGCCGGATCACTCACCCTCACCGCCGGCGCGCCCGCCTCGGAACAGTGGAGTGCCGACCTGTCGGTCGTCGACCGGGACGACGTCAACGTCCGCCGTACCGCCTCCGGACTGCGGCTCCGTGCGGCCCGCCCGGCCGGACGCAGCCCTCGCAGCCCGCACAGCGCGCTCGCCGAGGGCATGCTGCTCACCGCCCCGCGCACCCTCGCCCGCCCGGCCACCCGGGTCCGCGCCGAGATCGGCGCCGACGTTCCCGCCGGCGCGAGCGTCGAGGCGCAGGTGCGCGGATGGCGGCTCAGCGGCTGGACCGAGTGGCGGGCCGCGACCGCCGGCGCGGTCTTCGACCGGCCGGTCGGCCGGGTGCAGACCCGGGTGGTGCTGACCGCGCGGGCCGGCGGGGCCACCGCGACGGTACGCGCCGTCCAGCTCACCGCCGACGCGACGGCCGCCGTCTCCGCCGCCACGCCGGGACTCACCTACCGGGTGTACGCCACCCGGATCGGGCTCGTCGGCGAACTGACCGCCAACGGCCGTACCGTGCAGCCGCGCGACCACTTCGCGGCGCTACCGTCGCGCCGGGGTCTCTCGCCACTCAACACCGGCGACTACACCGTGCGGGTCTGCACCACGGCGGGCACCCGCTGTGAGTACGCCCCGGTCTGGGACGTCGGGCCGTGGAACACCCGCGACGACTACTGGAACCCGTCCGCCGTCCGGGAGAACTGGAAGAACCTGCCCCAGGGCCGGCCCGAGGCGCAGGCCGCCTACCAGTCCGGCTACAACGGTGGGCGGGACCAGTTCGGGCGTACCGTGCTCAACCCGGCCGGCATCGACCTGGCCGACGGCACCTTCTGGGACGGACTGCAACTCACCACCAACGCCTGGGTCGACGTCGCGTACCTGTGGACCGGCGGCGGGCCCCGTGCCGTGGTGGGCGACGGGCCGCTCAACATCCGCACCGGGCCGGGCACCTCGTACGCGACCCGTGGCCTCGCCGCGCGGTTCGCCAACGTGCCGGTCCAGTGCTACGTCACCGGCCAGTCGGTCGCCGGCCCGTACCGCACCACCACCAGGTGGAACCGCCTGGCCACCGGGCAGTACGTCAGCCACGCGTACATCTCGACGGTGTACGGCGGCGCCGTACCGGTCTGCTGACCGGACCTCGCCTCGGCGGGCGTCGCCTCAGGGGCGCTCGTCGGGGCGGGCGGGGCGCACCATGTCCTGGTAACGCGGGTGGCTGGCCCCGTACACGGCGTAGTTGAGGCGGGCGTGCGACAGGCTCAGGTCACCGTTGGCGCCACCCCGCACGGCGTCGGCGTCGGCGTCGCTCTGACCGTCGTCGGTCCAGAAACAGACCGGGCAGGTCCCGCCGCCGGTCCGAGAGGCACAACAGGGACAGCCCACGGGAACTACGTGTTCACCCACCGGGGCAGCATTCCATAGTCGAATGTCACCCGGCCACCCGCAGGAGGTCACCCGGGCGCACCCCGAGGACGTCCACCGCCCGGCCGCCGTTGACCGCCACCGCCACCCGATCGGCCGAGTCGACGTACACCACGAGGGCCTGGTCTGGCGCGTCGCCGAACGTCCGTCCGCGCACCGCCGCATGGGGCGGCGTCGGCCCGGGCGGGCCGACCCGGACGGTGGCCGCGAGCGGATCGAGCACCTCGCCCGACGCGGCCAGTTGCACGTTTCCGAAGTGGTCGACGGTCAGCACCTCGGCGGTGAAGCCGTCGGCGTCGCGGGTCACGTGCGGCGGTGGCAGCCGGACCAACCCGTCTGGGTCGACCGCCGGACCGGCCTCGGCCAGTGGCGCGCCGAGCGCCAGACGGGCGGCAACCGGCGCGAAGACGTCCCGACCGTGGAAGGTGCCCGACACCCGGGCCGCCAGCCACCGTGGCTCGGTGAGTTCGACGGCGGCGCTCACCCCGCCGAGCGCGGTGGCCGCGTCGGGCAGCAACCCGTTGTCCGGGCCGACCAGCAGCCCACCGGGGGTGGCCAGGGCGATGCCCCGACGGGCGGTGCCGACCCCCGGATCGACCACCGCCACGTGCACGCCCACCGGCAGGTACGGCACGGTCTGCGCCAGCACTGCCGCCCCGCGCCGAACGTCCGCCGGTGGCACCAGATGCGTCACGTCGATGACCCGGGCGGTGGGTGCGATCCGGGCGATCACCCCGTGGCAGGCGGCCACGAAGCCGTCGCTCAGGCCGTAGTCGGTGGTCAACGAGATCCACGGTGTGCCGGACATCCCCGCAGGCTAACGCCCGCGCCCTCCGCGCATCCCGCGCCCGCGCTCTCCGCGCCAAGATCCGCGCAACTTCCTTGTTGTTGCTGCTTGCGGCGCACGGGAGGCAGCAACCCTGATGTTGTGCGGATCTTTCGGCACGGACGCCTGCTGGTCGACGGTCGGATCGGGCCGTGTCGGCGCGGGCTACCCGGAATCCGGTCGACCCGGGTGGCGGATAGCGGACAGCGCGGTGGCCGACCGGCCCCTCGCGCCGCCCAGCGCGGTTGGGCAGACTTCGCCTGTGACACTTCGGAGCCTGCCCGCCGTCGGGGTCCTGCTGGTCGCCGCTGCCGTTGTCGCCGGCTGCGGCCGCGGTGACGACTCCGCGCCATCGAGTGCCGCCCCCAACGTCTCGTCCTCGGCCGTCCAGGCCACCGATCTGCCGAGCGTGCCGAACCCCGCTGTGGTTCCCTCCAGCACCGACTCGGCCGCACCACCGCCACCACGGTCCGTCGCGCCGTCCCCCGTGCCGCCGGCACCGCCGCAGGGACCGGTCGAACGCCGGCCGGCCAGTCCACCGCCGGTGGTGCTGCCCCAGCGCCCGGCGGGCGCTCCCAGCGCCCGGCAGGTCGTCGACGTGTTCAAGGCCGCCGGTCTGCGGGTCACGCACCCGAAGGACCGCTCGGTCGACTGTGGTCCGGACGGTCTCGGGCTGGGCTGTTCAGAGATCGTCGCCACCGACGGCGTCACGGTCTACGTGTTCCCCGACGAGACCAGCGCCGGCGACATCGCCGAGACGTGGGGCGGCCAGTCGTACCGGCGTGGGGCCGTGGTACTCAACTACCTCGAAGCGAAGACGCCCGCAGCCGACCGCCTCCGCTACGAGAAGGCGCTCAACGGCTTCCGCTGAGGTTGCCTCGCTGCCTCGCTGCCTCGCTGTCCCGGCTGTCCCGGCTGTTCCGTTGTCCGTCGGGCGGTTGCGGCGGGCATGGCTGTTGTGGCGTTGATGCCTGTGAGTCATCAACGGATCGGTCGACGGCCACCGCCGGCCTCCGACTCGCCCGGTTCCTTCGCGCCCGGCCAGGGCTTCGCCACCCGGGAGGCCAGCACGAACTCCTT
>NZ_JBEXIJ010000032.1:0-79048 GCF_040608495.1 Micromonospora sp. NPDC005174
AGCCGCTTCGCCAGGGTGTACGGGAAGCTCCGCTTGCCCTGCTCGTAGCCGTTGCGCATGACGGAGGGTGGGGGCGGGGGGCGGGGGTTCGGGGGGTTAGGGGGTTAGGCGGGCCAGGACTTCGCGGGCTGCTGTGCGGGGGTCTTCGCCGACGCGTTCCGGGAGGGCGCCGGCCAGCCAGAGGGTGGCGAAGCCGTGGGCTATCGACCAGGCGGCGAGCGAGTCCCGGTCGGTGTCGGCGCGCGCACCACGGGCGGCCACCCCCGAACGGAGGGCCGTTCCGGCGCGCTCGCGAGCGGCGGTCAGCTCGGGGTCGTCGGGTCGGTGCAGCTCGGGCCGGAACATCACCTCGAAGTACGCGCGGTGCGCCACGGCGAAGTCCACGTACGCGACGCCGGCCTCCAGCAGGTCGTCGCCGGCCGCGACCAGCGCCTGGGCCAGCCGATCGAAGCCCTGGGCGGCGAGGGCGGTGAGCAGGCCCGCCTTGTCGCCGAAGTGGTGGGCGGGCGCGGCGTGCGAGACGCCGGCCCGGCGGGCCAGGTCACGCAGGCTCAACGCGGCAGGTCCGACCTCACCGACGGCCTCCAGCGCCGCGTCGAGGAGGGCGCGGCGAAGGTCGCCGTGGTGGTACGCACGCGTCTCGGTCATGCCCGAATCCTAATCTTGTCATTGACAAGATGCCATCGTCGGGCGCAATCTTGCCACTGACAAGTTCTCGCGAGGAGGATTCCGATGGCACCCCTGATCGCCCTGATCGTCGGCAGCGCACTGGCCCGACTGGTCGGCCTGGCCGGCGTCTCCGCACTCGACGGTTGGCATCCCGCACTGCGGGTGGGCCTGGCCCTGATGTTCGTGGTGACCGGCATCGCGCACTTCGTCGGCAAACGCCGGGCCGACCTGATCGCGATGGTCCCACCCCGCCTACCCCGGCCGGATCTGCTGGTCACGCTCACCGGCGCGCTGGAGTTGGCCGGCGCGGTCGGGTTGCTGATTCCGGCCACCGCCCGCCTCGCGGCGGCCGGCCTCGGCCTGCTCATGCTCGCGATGTTCCCGGCGAACGTCTCGGCCGCGCGCCGAGGGCTGCTCCTCGCCGGCCGTCCGGTCACCCCGCTGGGGCAGCGCACGGTTCTGCAACTTGTGTTCGTCGCCACCGCTGTCGGTATTTCGTTTGGGGCCTGACTATCAGGGAGCTAACCTGCTCCCGTGGAACTCGTCACCCTCCAGGATGTGCCGCTCGGCCGGCTGCTGGTCGTGGCCGGGCACCTCGTGGGGCAGCGGTGGAACCGTTACCTCGCCGAGGAGCACGGCCTCACCCAGGCCGGCATGATCACCCTGATGACGCTCGCCCGGCACGGCGAGCTGCCCCACCGCCAGGTCGCCGAGAAGGGCTTCGTCCGCCCGGCCACCCTGACCGGCATCGTCGACACCCTCGAACGCGACGGCCTGGTCGAGCGGCAGCGCGACGACAGCGACCGGCGCAGCATCCGACTCGCCATCACCCCCGCCGGCCGGGAGCGGGTGGCCGCCCTCGGCGCTCTCATGCACTCCGGACGCCCGCTCACCTCGATCGACGCCGACCCGGCGAAGGCTCAGGTGATCCGGGAGTTCCTACTCGAAGTCATCGGCAGCGGCCACGACCCGCAGATGACCGGACGACCCACCGACGCGGAGGAACCGTCGTGCTGATCCAACTGTTGCGCGATCAACTGCGCCAGTACCAGAGACCACTGCTGGCGGTGGTGCTGCTCCAGTTCGTGGGCACCATGGCCTCGCTCTACCTGCCCAGCCTCAACGCGGACATCATCGACAAGGGCGTGGCGCGGGGCGACACCGGCTACATCGTGCACACCGGCGGCTGGATGCTGCTGGTCAGCCTGATCCAGATCGTCTGCTCGATCGCCGCCGTATACCTCGGCGCGCGGGTCGCGATGGGCTTCGGCCGGGACGTCCGCGCCCGACTGTTCGCGCACGTCAACCGCTTCTCCGCCCGTGAGGTGGCCCGGTTCGGCGCACCGTCGCTGATCACCCGCAACACCAACGACGTCCAACAGGTGCAGATGCTCGTGCTGATGAGCTGCACCATGCTGGTCGCCGCGCCGATCATGAGTGTCGGTGGGGTGTTCATGGCGCTGCGCGAGGACATCGGGCTCTCCTGGCTGATGCTGGTCAGCGTGCCGGTGCTGGCCGTCGCGCTGAGCGCGATCATCCGGCGGATGGTGCCGGGCTTCCGGCTGATGCAGACCCGGATCGACACGGTCAACCGGGTGCTGCGTGAGCAGATCACCGGAATCCGGGTGGTCCGCGCGTTCGTCCGCGAGCCGTACGAGACGGACCGCTTCGGTGTCGCCAACGCCGACCTGACCGCCACCGCCCTACGTACCGGACGGTTGTTGGCGTTGATCTTCCCGGTGGTCATGCTGGTGCTGAACGTGTCCAGCGTGGCGGTGCTCTGGTTCGGCGCGCAGCGGGTCGACTCGGGCGCGATCCAGATCGGGGCGCTCACCGCCTTCCTGGCGTACCTGATGCAGATCCTGATGGCCGTGATGATGGCCACCTTCATGCTGATGATGGTCCCTCGCGCGGCGGTCTGCGCCGAGCGGATCGTCGAGGTGCTGGACACCGACTCCTCGGTGGTCCCCGCCGCCGCGCCGGTCACCGAACTGCCCAGCCGGGCCGAGCTGGAGCTGCGCGGGGTGCGCTTCCAGTACCCGGGCGCGGTCGAACCGGTGCTGCGGAACATCTCCTTCACCGCCACCGCCGGCACCACGACGGCGATCATCGGCAGCACCGGCGCCGGCAAGACGACACTGCTGTCGCTCATCCCCCGCCTGGTCGACGTCACCGACGGCGCGGTGCTGGTCGACGGGGTGGACGTCCGCGAGTTGGAACCCGACGAGCTGTGGCGACGCATCGGGTTGGTGCCGCAGCGGCCGTACCTGTTCACCGGCACGGTCGCCAGCAACCTGCGCTACGGCAACCCGGACGCCACCGACGAGGAGCTGTGGGCGGCGTTGGAGATCGCCCAGGCGCGCGACTTCGTGGCCCAGATGCCCGGCGGGCTGGACGCGCCGATCGCACAGGGCGGCAGCACCGTCTCCGGCGGGCAGCGCCAACGCCTGGCCATCGCCCGGGCACTGGTCCGGCAGCCGGAGATCTACCTGTTCGACGACTCGTTCTCCGCGCTCGACCTCGGCACCGACGCACGGCTGCGGGCGGCGCTCCGGCCGATCACCGCGCAGTCGGCGGTGGTGATCGTGGCCCAGCGGGTGTCCACCATCGTCGACGCCGACCAGATCATCGTGCTCGAGAACGGAGGAGTCGTCGGAGTGGGACGACATGCCCAGTTGTTGGAGACCTGCCCGACGTACGCCGAGATCGTGGCCTCCCAGCAGACGGCGGAGGTGGCGGCATGAGCGGGCGCGACGAACCGCGGACCCCGGCCGTACCCAGTCAGAAGCCGGCCGGCGACGCCCCGACCGCGACCGACGGGGCGCCACAGCCCGGCGGCGACACGCGGACGCCGAAGCGGCTGCCGCCGGGCCGGCCTGGTGGCGGCCCGCCCTGGATGAGCGCGGGGATGCCCGCCGAGAAGTCGATGAACTTCGGACCGTCGGCCCGACGACTGCTCGGCCGACTCCGCCCACACCGCCTGCACCTGGGCGCGATCATCAGCCTCGCCCTGGTGAGCGTCGGCTTCAACGTGGCCGGCCCGAAGATCCTGGGCCACGCCACCGACCTCATCTTCACCGGGGTGATCGGCAAGCAACTGGAACCGGGCACCACCGTCGACCAGGCCGTCGCCGGCGCGCGGGCCAGCGGCAACGAGAGCTTCGCCGACATGCTGGCCCGGATGGACGTGGTGCCCGGGGTGGGCATCGACTTCGACGCCCTGGGCCGGGTCCTGCTGCTGGTGCTCGGGCTCTACCTGGCGGCGAGCCTGCTGTCGTGGTGGCAGGGTTGGCTGCTCAACGGTGTCGTCCAGCGCACCGTGCTGCGGCTGCGCGCCGAGGTGGAGGAGAAGCTCAACCGGCTGCCGCTGCCCTACTTCGACAGGCAGCCGCGCGGTGAGCTGCTCAGCCGGGTCACCAACGACATCGACAACATCTCGACCAGCCTCCAGCAGACCCTCAGTCAGCTGCTCACCTCGCTGCTCACCGTGGTCGGCGTGCTTGCCGTGATGTTCTGGATCTCGCCGTTGCTGGCCCTGGTGGCGCTCGTCGCGGTGCCCCTGTCGGTACTGGTCACGCAGCGCATCGCCAAGCGGTCCCAGAAGCAGTTCATCGCCCAGTGGACGCACACCGGCGAGTTGAACGGCCAGATCGAGGAGGCGTACACCGGGCACGAGCTGGTGAAGGTCTTCGGCCGGCAGCGCGAGGTGGAGGCCGCGTTCCACGCGAAGAACGAGGAGCTGTTCCGGGCCAGCTTCGGCGCGCAGTTCATCTCCGGGATCATCATGCCGTCGATGATGTTCATCGGAAACCTGAGCTACGTGGCCATCGCCGTGGTCGGCGGCCTGCGGGTGGCCTCCGGCACGATGAGCCTCGGTGACGTGCAGGCGTTCATCCAGTACTCCCGCCAGTTCACCCAGCCGCTCACCCAGCTCGCGTCGATGGCGAACCTGCTCCAGTCCGGGGTGGCGTCGGCCGAGCGGGTCTTCGCGGTGCTCGACGCCGACGAGCAGAGCCCCGACCCGGCCCAGCCGGCCCGGGTCGTCGACCCGCACGGCCGGGTCAAGTTCGAGGGCGTCTCCTTCCGGTACGCACCGGACAAGCCCCTGATCGACGACCTTTCACTGGTCGCCGAGCCGGGACACACGGTGGCGATCGTCGGTCCGACCGGTGCCGGCAAGACGACCCTGGTCAACCTGGTCATGCGGTTCTACGAGCTGGACGCCGGCCGGATCACGCTCGACGGTGTGGACATCACCACGATGCGCCGCGACGACCTGCGTGGACGGATCGGCATGGTCCTCCAGGACACCTGGCTGTTCGGTGGCACCATCCGCGACAACATCGCCTACGGCCGCCCCGACGCCACCGAGGAGGAGATCGTCGCCGCGGCCCGGGCCACCTTCGTGGACCGGTTCGTGCGCAGCCTGCCCGACGGCTACGACACGGTCATCGACGAGGAGGGCAGCAACGTCAGCGCCGGCGAGAAGCAGCTCATCACCATCGCCCGGGCGTTTCTCGCCGAGCCGTCCCTGCTGATCCTCGACGAGGCCACCAGTTCGGTGGACACCCGTACCGAGGTGCTGCTCCAGCGGGCGATGGCGGCGCTGCGCTCGGACCGGACGAGCTTCGTCATCGCGCACCGGCTCTCCACCATCCGCGACGCCGACCTGATCCTGATGATGGAGGACGGCCGCATCGTCGAGCAGGGCACCCACGAGCAGTTGCTCGCCGCCCACGGCGCGTACCACCGGCTCTACCGCTCGCAGTTCACCGGTGCCGCGGTGGACGAGGAACCGGCCGCCCCCGCCGCGCAGCCCGCGTCGGTCTGAGGGCGGCCGGTCGTGCACGCAACCAGATCGGCGGGCGGGTCAGCCCGGCGGAAGCAGGTCGGCCGCGCGGGCCGCGACCTGCCCGCCGATCAGGGCGAGCGCGGCGTCGGCGGGCATCGGGGCCAGGGCCCGGCCGTCGCGCAGTCGCAGGGCGAGCGCGCCGCCGGCGACCTCGGCGGCACCGAGCACCCCGAGGTACGGGACGCGGCGGCGGGTCGCGTCCCGGACCCGGGCGCCCAGCGAGCCGGCGGCGTCCACCTCGACCCGCAGGCCGGCGTCGACGGCCCGCCGGGCCAGGTCGGCGGCCGCGTCGGCCTGCCCGTCGCCGACCGGCAGCACCACCAACTGCACGGGCGCATACCAGGCCGGGAACGCGCCCTCGTGCGCCTCGATGAGGTACGCGAACAGCCGTTCCATGCTGCCGACCAGGCTGCGGTGCAGCATCACCGGCCGCCGCCGGCTGCCGTCCGAGTCGGTGTACGACAGGTCGAACCGCTCCGGCTTGTCGAAGTCCACCTGGATGGTGGAGATGGTCGATTCACGGCCAGCCGCGTCGACGATCTGAATGTCGATCTTCGGACCGTAGAAGGCGGCCTCTCCCGGGGCCTCGACGTACTCCACGCCGGCCAGCGCGTCGCGGAGCAACTCCTCCGCGTGGGCCCACTGCGCGTCGTCGCCGACGTACTTCTCCCCCGCCCCGCGCAACGAGAGCCGGAACCCCGCCGGTCGTACGCCGAGCGCGGCGTGCGCGGCGCGCATCAGCCGGAGGATCTCGGCGACCTCCGCGCCGACCTGCTCGGGGGCGCAGAAGGTGTGCGCGTCGTTGAGGGAGATGGCGCGTACCCGGGACAGTCCGCCGAGCACCCCCGAACGCTCCGAGCGGTACATCCCGCCCAACTCGGCGATCCGCAGCGGCAGCTCCCGATAGGAGCGCCCGCGCGCCCGGAAGACCAGCGCGTGGTGCGGGCAGAGCGCCGGCCGGAGCACGAACTCGTCATCGGCGCTGAGCCGCAACGGCGGGAACATGTCGTCGGCGAAGTAGCCGAGGTGGCCGGAGAGTTCGAACAGTTCGCGCTTGCCCAGCGGCGGCGAGTAGACGTGCTGGTGGCCGGAGCGGCGCTCCAACTCCCGGACGTACTCCTCGACGGCGTGCCGGGCGGCGGCGCCGGCCGGCAGCCAGATCGGCAGGCCGGCGCCGGCCAGCGGATCGGAGACGAACAGGTCCAGCTCACGGCCGAGCTTGCGGTGGTCGATCATGTTGGGCTCCTGGATCGGGTACGACCCGGAGGCGACCTGGGCACCGAACGCCGAACGGCCCTCGGGGGCGGATCGCCCCGGGGCCTGGTCGACGGTGGTTACGTCAGAGCGGCACGCCGGGGACACCCGGCGTCGTCGTCATCACTACCGCGCTGCGCATACGGCGACGCTACCCGTCGGGCGGTCGTGGACGCACCCGGATTTGCGGCGGTGGGCAGGGAGGCGGGCCGCCGGCGCGGGACCCGCCGGCGGCCCTGGGCGGCCCGCGTCGTCAGGAACGGGGGACCCGACGTGCTGGGCCGCGCCGACCACGGTACGCCGACGAACGCCGATCCGGCGACCACCTCGGGCCGGGCTGGACCCGTCACCAGCGGGTGCCCGCCTCGTTGGAACAGGGTGGCCCTGTGGTGTCGACGGTCACGACACCACGGGGCTGTCCATGGTGACGCCCGCCACGCCGTCAGGCTCAAGACACCCAATCGGCCGCATCCGGCGAGGTGGCAGGCGTGCCTGAACTACTGACTGACGTCGCATCGCCGACGTGGGCGTATCTGGTGCTGCTCGGGCTCCTCATCGCCGACGCCTTCGTACCCGTCATCCCCACCCAGATCGTCATGATCACCAGCGGTGCGCTGACCGTGTACGGAGGGCTCAGCCTGCCGGTCACCATCGCCGTCGGCGCGCTCGGCGTCTTCGCCGGTGACCTCGCCTGCTACCTGCTCGGCCGCGTCGCCCCCGACCGGCGGGCACCCCGGCACGCCGAGCTCAGCCGCGCCCGCCGCGTCGCCAGCCGGGTCACCCAGGGGCTCCGACAACCCGGGCCGCTGGTGATCCTGCTCTGCCGGTTCGTGCCCGGCGGGCGGATGGCGGCCTGCTTCTCGGCCGGCCGCAGCCGCTACCCGTACCGGCTGTTCGCGCTCTACGAGACGATCGCCGCGCTGGGGTGGGCCTCCTACGGCGCGCTGGTCGGGCACCTGGGCGGCACCGCGCTCACCGAGTCGGCCTGGCGGCTGGCCATCATCGCCGTCGCCGCGGCGGCCGGCTTCGCTGCGGCGGGATGGGCGATGACAGCGGTCAGCGCCCGCCACGCCCGCGCCGCCGCCGAAGTTCCCCTCGACGAAGCGCGTTTGTAGATCTTGGAAAGTTTCCGTCCGATGCGAACGGAAACTGTCCAAGATCTCGGGGAGAGCCGGTCCGAGAGGTTCCTAGGGGTGGGTTTTAGGGGCGAAGCCGGTGGCGGTCCCGGATCTGGCTGGGGTGTGCACGGCGACAGGCTGAGGCATGCCTGGAACCCGGAATACCGGCCTGCTGGCCCTCGGCGGGATCGCCGTGGCGGCGTTGCTCACCGTGATCGGTCACCTGGAAGTCAACGACGACCTCAACCCGTGGGCGCTGACCATCAGCGACTTCGCCGTCTCCGACCGGGGCGGTGTCATCGACGCGGCCATGGTGGTGCTGGCGCTCACCACGGTGGCCCTCCTCCACGGGCTGCGGCGCACCGACCCGCCACGATCCGGTCGAGCGATCGAGCTGCTGCTCGGCGCGTGGGTGGCGGGGCTGCTGCTGGCAGCCGTGGTGCCGACGAACGAGCCCGGCGCCACCATGACCACGTCCGCCTACGTGCACCGGTACGCGTCGGTGGTCGCCTTCCTGGCGTTGCCGGTCGGCGGCTGGCTGCTGGCCCGGCGCCCCGACCTGACACCCGCCGCCCGGACGCTCCGCACCCTCGTCGTGCTGAGCCTGGTCCTGGCGGGCGGGATGGTGTGGTCCGCCTACCCCGGCGACCGCCTGCTCATCGGGCTCGCCGAACGCCTCCTGATCCTCACCGAGGTAGCGGTCCTCGCGACGGTAGCGCTGACCCTCACCCGGCGTTCACCCGACGAGGACGGTGCGCTCACTCCAGCTCGTGGAGCATGAGCTGACGGGCGGATTCCGTGATCGAACCGGAGAGGCTCGGATAGATGGTGATCGTCTGGGCCAGCTCGTTGACCGTCAGATTGTTCTCCACAGCCATCGTGATGGGCAGGATCAGCTCGCTGGCCTTCGGGGCGACCACCACGCCGCCGATCACCTGGCCGCTGGCCGGGCGGCAGAACAGCTTCACGAAACCATCGGAGAGGTCGTCCATCTTGGCCCGGGCGTTGCCGGACAGCGGCAGCATCACCTGCCGGGCCGGCACCTTGCCGGCGTCCACCTCGTCCTGCGAGACGCCGACGGTGGCCAGCTCCGGGTCGGTGAAGACGTTCGCGGCGACGGTCCGCAGACGCAGCGGGCGGACGGCCTCGCCGAGGGCGTGCCACATGGCGATCCGCCCCTGCATGGCGGCGACGCTCGCCAGCAGCAGCACACCAGTGCAGTCACCGGCGGCGTAGACGCCGGGAACGTTCGTCCGGGAGACCCGGTCGACGGTGACGTAACCGCCCCGGCCCAACTCCACGCCGTACTCGGCCAGGCCCAGGTCGGCGGTGTTCGGGATCGAACCGACCGCGATGAGAGCGTGCGAGCCGGTGACCTTGCGGCCGTCGGACAGCTCCACCTCGACCCCGTCCGCGGTACGCCGCACCGCGTCGGCCCGGGAGTTGTTGAGGATGTTCATGCCCCGGTTGCGGAACACCCGCTCGATGGCCGACGCCGCGTCGGCGTCCTCGTGCGGCATCACCCGGTCGCGGCTGGAGACCAGGGTGACCTCCACCCCCATCGCGAGGTACGCGCTGGCAAACTCCGCGCCGGTCACGCCCGAGCCGACCACGATCAGGTGCTCCGGCAGCTCCGGCAGGTCGTACACCTGACGCCAGGTCAGGATGCGCTCACCGTCAGGTACGGCGGTGGGCAACTGCCGGGGCGTCGAGCCGGTGGCCACCAGCACGGTGGACGCGGCGATCGAGTACTCCTCGCCGCCGTCAGCGGGCGTGATGACGACCAGGTGGGTGTGCCCGAGCGCGTCCTCGCCGAGCCGGGCGGTGCCGGCCACGAAGGTGACCCCCGCCTTGAGCAGCTTGGCGTGGATGTCGGCGGACTGCGCCAGCGCCAGCCGCTTCACCCGCGCGTGCACCGCCTGGGCGTCGACGGTCACCGCCTCCAGGCCGTCCGAGTGCACGCCGAACTCCTCGGTGTCCCGATAGCCGGTGACCACCTGAGAGCTGGCGATGAAGGTCTTCGACGGTACGCAGTCGGAGAGCACGCAGGCCCCGCCCGCGCCGTCGGCCTCGACCACGGTGACATCGGCGTCCAGTTGGGCGGCGACAAGTGCCGCCTCGTACCCGGCCGGCCCACCGCCGATGATCACGATCCGGCTCACAGCGTTCGCCCTTCGTTGGTGCTCACAGTGACTTTCTTCTCCCGAGCGCATCCGACACGCACAGTCGTATTCTCCCCCACCCATCCGTCGGGCTATCGTCATCGCCGTGGGTCATCACGCCGCCTACGGCTCAAACCTCGATCCGTCCCGAATGCGGGCCTACTGCCCGCACTCGCCGATGGTCGGCACCGGCTGGCTGGAGGGGTGGCGGCTGACCTTCGCCGGTGCGGACGTGATCGGCTGGGAGGGTGCGGTGAGCACCGTCGTCGAGTCCCCCGGCGACCGGGTGTTCGTGGCGATCTACGACATCCACCCGTACGACGCGGCCCAGCTCGACGAGATCGAGGGTGTGACCGCCGGCACGTACCGCAAGCTGCACGTGCGGGTCTCCACCCTCGACGGCGACGTCACCGCGTGGATCTACGTGTTCGACGGGTACGAGGGCGGCCTGCCGACGTCGTGGTACCTGTCCGAGATCGCGAACGCCGCCGAGAAGGCGGGCGCGCCGGACGACTACGTCACCGAGCTGCGGTCCCGCCCCACCGGCACCGCGTCCCCATAGCGCGTATCGCACGCCCCCAGTCTGCAACCGTCGCCGGCTCCGACGCCCGCCGGGCCCGGCCGGGGTCGCCAATCACACACCGACGGCCGGGACGACCCGCTCGTACATGTCGCTCCACCAGGTCTCTCGCAGGCCCACCGACCGGTAGAGCGACAGCGGCGCGGTCGGGTTGGTGAGGTCCACGCCGAGGCCGGCGGACTGCCGTCCCTTGTCGGCGTAGCGGGCGAACGCGCGACGCAGCAGCGCCCCGCCCACCCCACGCCGGCGGTACGCGGGCAGCACCGACAAACTCTTCACCCAGCCCTGCTGCTGGTCGAGCGCCTGGTCCGAGGACTGCAACGCGCCGGCGAGCACCCCGTCCACCTCGGCGACGAACCACTCGTCCCAGGCGGTCACGTCGCCGATCCGCGCCCGCCACCGCTCGTACGACAGTGGCTCGTGGTCCGGGGTGTCACGGAAGGCGGTGTCGTGGACGCGGTGGAACTCCCGCAGCTCGGTCTCGTCGTTCGAACGGACCGGTCGCACCGTGACGCCGGGCGGCGGCGTGGGCTCCGGTGGCAGGTCGGCCAGCGAGCGGCGCATCCGGACGTACCGCTTGACCAGTGTGAAACCGGCGGCCCGCAGGGCCCGCTCCCAGTCGCGTTCCGGGGCGAACACCGCGCAGCGGACGGTGAGCGACGGCAGTCGGCGCTCCGCGGCGCGCTCGGCGACCCGGTCGAGCTGGCGGGCCAGCAGCGGCGCGCGGAGGGTGGCGGCCCGCTCCGGGTCGACGTAGACCTCCACGAACTCCCGGCCGACCCCGGTCGGGTTGTCCACCGTCGCCCAGGCGACCACGGTGCCGTCCGGGTCGAGCGCCAGCCAGGAGTCCCGGGTCGGGTCGAAGTGCGGGGCGGTCAGCGACTCCTCGACGTCCTCGGCGTCGAAGTCGGGATGACCGATGGCGAAGGTGTCGGCGGCGTGCACCACCGCGAGGATCGCCGGTACGTCGTCGAGTGTGGGCCGGCGCGCGGACCAGCCGGCGGGAAGGGTCACGGCAGGAGATCCTGACAGCCGACGGCCGACCGCGCCGCCCATTTACGCCGGGCGGGCGGATGCACCGACCCGTGAATCAGTTCTGACCGGGGCTCGCGACGGGTAGCCCTGCTTCCTTGGCGCATTCGAGCAGTCGGCGATCGTAGGTGACGAAAGCGACGAGTGCGGTGCCGGACTCGTTGGTCAGGAGCTGGGCGGTGGCCAGGTGGATGGCATCGAGACTGCGGAGCATCGGCTCGGCGAACGCGGCCGCGGTGGCGCGGATCGTAGTGTCGATCTCCAATCGAAAGAGCCGTCCGACGGCCGCGGGCACGCCGACCAACGCCTGCGGAGCGGATCGGCGCAGGGCCCGAGGCACCTCCACCTCGACGAGGGCAGAGGACACCAGCGGCACGTCGGGATGGGTGTTGAGCCAGGAGACGAGATCGGCGCTGCACGCCTCCTGCCTGACGAGCTTCACGACGGCGGCGGAATCGAGATAGATCACCAGCGCTCCTCGTCCCGCATCGCGGTGAGCGTGGCCGCCACGTCGACTTCCTCGTCGCCCAGCTTCGGTGGAAGTGGTACCGGTCCGCCGCCGGTGGGGGCGACGGCCCGGCCGGACGCCACCAGCTTGGCCAGCATCGACCTGTCGTCGCCCACGGGCACGAGTCGGGCGATCGGGTGACCGCGGTCGGTGATCTCGACCGTCTCGCCGCCGCTCACCCGTGCCAGTACCTGACTCGTGTTCTGGTTGAGCTCCCGGACACCGATGCGTTCCATAAACACAAGTGTAGAACCAGATGTTCTACACTTCCACCTCTTCCTGTCCGTCGATCGGGTCATTCAGGCGCGGCCGGCGCGGGTGTGGTGCAGCAACTCCACCAGCTCCGCGCCGTCGGCGGGGCCGAGCGCCGCGAACGCCGGCGCGGCCAGCCGGTTGGTCACCGCCTCCGCCCACAGCCGCCGACGCACCAACGGCCCGACCGGGGGGTACGGGGGCGGCCATCCGCACGCCACCGCGCCGGCCTCGCCCTCCGGCCCGGCGAGCACCGCCTCCAGCGGAGTCATGCCGGCGGCCCGTACCGCCAGCAGGTAGGCGCCCGTGAAGTGTTCACGGAGCAGTCGCAGTCCCGCGGCGCTCCGCGCGCCCGGCGACCCGTCCGGCAACGGCATGGCCCGCCACGCGGCGAAGAGCGGCATGCCGCTGGCGTCCGCGGCGGCGACCGCCCGTTCGACGAGGTCGGCCAGACGCTCGGCCCCCGGCAGCGGTCCCAGCTCCTGCGTCCCCCACCGACAGCACTCGGCCAGGCTCGCGGCGGCCACCTCGGCCGGGTGCAGGACCCGGGCGGCGGCGTCCCAGCCGTCGGCGACGGCGTCCGGCGCGACGAAGCCGATCGCCGCGGCGGCCGTCTCCGCGCGTACGTCGCCGAGCGCGCCGGCCCGACCGCTGATGTAGAAGGCCCAGCCGGAAATGCCGAGCAGACGCGCCCGACGCAGCGTGCTCGGACACCTGCTGAACCCGTCGCCGAGGTCGAGGACGACGGGTTTGCTGGCGGCGGCGATCTGCTCCGGCGTCATCCGGCCGCCATCCGCGGGCCCCACCGCACAGCGATGGCACTCGGCCCCGGGACAGCCGGCTCCGGACGGCACACCCGCTCGTCGTCATCCATCGATGTCAGTCTGCCGCCCCACCGCCCGCGTCCGCATCCCCCTCTTCGGCCGCCAACGCCTCCACGGCGGCCTCGACCTCGCCCGCCCGCCGACGGGCCACGGTGACCGCCCGCTCGGCTGCGCGTCGGGCCAGCTTGGCCCGGCTCAGGTCCTGCTCCGCCACCGCGCGCCGGCGCTCCAGCTCGGCCAGCTCGGTCTCGATACCGTCGAGTACGCCGATGCCGTCGCGCTCCTGCCCGGCGGCCTCGGTCAACTCGTCCTCGGCCCGCTGCTGGTCGACCCGGGCACGCTCCAGCTCGCGATCGAGCGCGCGACGGCGGCGGGCACGCTCGGCTCGGGCCGCCCGCTGTGCCGCCCGTTCGGCCTGCGCGGCACGCTCCCCGGCCCGGTCGGTACGGCGAGTCGGCTCCGGACTCTCCCGCTGGACGACCGGGCGACCGGCCGGTGGCTCCTCCTCGTCGCCGGTGACGAGCCGCAACTGTGGTCGGGGCACCTCACCGAAACCGGCGTAGGTGGCCGAGCGGAGCAGACGCCCCGCCCGTACCTGCTCGGCGACATCGGCGTCGGAGAGTGCCGCGTTCAGGGTCGCCTCCACCTCGGCCAGTGGCAGCCGGCCGGCGGGCGGCGCCTCGGGCTCGGCCGCGGCGAGCGTGCGGACCTCGGCTACCAGGGCCGCGACCACCGCCCGGCGCTGGGCGGACAGTTCCCGCAGCCGCGAACCGCGCAGCTCCCGCTGGGCCGCCCGCAGCGCGTCGGCCAGACCGACCAGGTCGGCGACCAGCTCGGGACGTTCGATGGCGAGCAGGTTGACCAGCCAGGCGGCGACGGTGGGGCGGCGCAGTCGGGCCAGTTGCCGGGCCGTGGTCGGATCACCGGCCCGCCGGGCCTCGGCCACCGCGGCGTCCCGGGCGGCCACGAACCGGTCCGGTGGCGTGCGGTAGAGCTGCCGCACCAGCTCCACGGAGGGGCCGGGCATCGCGTCAGACGTCCACCCGGGTACCGGGCTCCAGACGCTGGTACTCGGTGCCGGACATCGCCGCGTACTGGCGGTTCAGCACACCCAACCCGTTGGTGTTGAGCAGGGCGTCGTGCAGGGCGTACGCGCGGCGCGGGGCGACCGCCCGGATGAAGTCGAGCACCTCGGAGAACTTCGACCAGGGGGCGTGGATCGGCGCGAAGAGCGTATCGACGGGCGTCTCCTCCGGTACGACGAGGGAGTCGCCGGGGTGGTAGACCACGTCGTTGATCAGGTAGCCGAGGTTGTCGATCACCGGGAGGTCCGGGTGGATGACCGCGTGCCGCCCGCCGTACGCGCGGACCGCGACACCGGCGGCGGTGAACGACTCGCCGGATTCGACGGGGCACAGCGCCTCCGCCGCGTCGCCCAGCGTGTCGGCGAGCGAAGTGGGCCCGTAGATCGGGAACGGCCGCCGGTCGAGCTGGAGACGCACCGCGGCCGGGTCGAGGTGGTCCGGGTGCTCGTGGGTGACGAGCACCGCGTCCGCACCGTCCAGCGCTGTCCCGGGATCGCTGAACACTCCGGGATCGACCACGAGCACTCCCCCGTCGTGTTCCACCCGGAGACAGGAGTGGGCGTACTTGGTGAGCCGCATCGTGACTCCTCGACTATCGAATCGTGATGTCCTCAGCGCAGTCTGCCGGAACCAGGCGGCGGGCGCGTCACGTCCGAGCTATCGCCACTGAAGCTGACGACGATGGGAGCGGGGATGGACGGACGGAGAGAACGACGCCGCGGCGGCGCGATACTGGCGGCAGGCACACTCGTGGCGGCGTTGGCCCTCGCGGGGTGCAGCGCCGGCGACAGCGGATCGGCGGACTCGGCGGGCACGGCGGCCGAGGCCCCTCGGGGCGCACTTGACAAGGGCAGCGGCGCGGAAGCGGCGGGGACGGCCGGGGCCGGTGCTCCGGATCTGCGGGTCGACCAGCGGGCGATCATCTACACCGGATCGATGCGGGTGCAGGTGACCGATGTGGACGCGGCGGCCCGTGAGGTCAGCGCCCTGGTCACCCGGGCCGGTGGTTTCGTCGGCGGTGACCAGCGACGCAGCGCCGAGGCCGACGCGGTGGCCGAGCTGCAGTTGCGGGTGCCGGCGGCCAGGTTCTCGGGCGTGGTGGAGGAGGTCGCGAAACTCGGTCGGCAGCAGAGCCGGGAGATCAACACTCAGGACGTCACGGAGGAGACCGTCGACCTGGAGGCCCGGATCATCACGCAGCGGGCGCGCGTGGACAGCGCACGGCGACTGCTCGCCCGCGCCAACTCGATCGCCGACCTCGTGTCGTTGGAGAACGAGTTGGGTCGCCGGGAGGCGGACCTGGCCTCGTTGGAAGCCAAGAAGCGGCGGCTGGCCGACCTGACCGCGCTGTCCACGATCACGGTGGCGCTGGCCGGGCCGGCCGCGAAGACCAGCGAGGAGAAGAACGAGACCGGTTTCCTGGTCGGGCTCAAGGGCGGCTGGAAGGCGTTCGCCACCTCGATGACCGTCCTGCTCACCGTCCTGGGCGCGTTGCTGCCGTGGTTGGTGGCGGTCGGCGTACCGCTGGCGGTCGTGCTGCTGGTGCTGCGCCGGCGACGGAGGCCGCCGGCGCAGACCGCCGAGGTCAGCGCGCCGCAGCCAGTGCCCGCAGCGCGGTCTGCACCATGACGCGTACGCCGGCCGGGATGGCCCGCTCGTCCACGTCGAAGGACGCGCGGTGCAGGTCGACGTTGGGTCCGATACGTCCCACGCCGAGGCGGGCGAGGGCGCCGGGGACGTACTCCAGGTACCAGGAGAAGTCCTCGCCGCCCATGCTCTGCGGCGTCTCGGCGATCCCTTCCGGGCCGAGCGCGGCACCGGTGGCGGCGGTCAGCACCTGGATCGCCCGGGAGTCGTTGCTCACCGGCGGCCGGCCACGCAGGTATTCGAGGTCGACCGTGGCGCCGGTCGGGGCGATCACGTCCCGCACCACCTGAGCCACGATCTTGGGCGCCTTCTCCCAGGTGTCGCGGTCCATCACGCGCAGCGTGCCGGAGGCGGACGCCTCGGAGGGGATGACGTTGTAACGGGTGCCGGCCGAGGCGTGGCCGAACACCAGCAGCAGCCCGCTGTTGGCCGGCACCCGGCGACTGACCAGGGCCGGCACCTCGGTGATCAGCCGGCCGAGGGCGTCGACCAGGTCGACGGTCAGGTGCGGGCGCGCGGTGTGCCCGCCCGGCCCGGAGAGCCGGACTGTGACGTTGTCGGCGGCTGCCGTGATCGGGCCGACCCGCAGGCCCACCTGGCCCACCGGCAGGTTCGGGTCGCAGTGCAGCGCGAAGATCTGCACGACGTCGTCCAGGCCACCGGCCTCGATGACCTCCAGCGAGCCGCAGGGCAGGATCTCCTCGGCCGGCTGGAAGATCAGCCGGACCCGGCCGTCCAACTCGCCGAGGTCGGCGAGCTGGGCGAGCAGCATGCCCACGCCCAGCAGGATCGAGGTGTGCACGTCGTGGCCGCAGGCGTGGCAGACGCCCTCGACGGTGGAGCGGTACGGCACGTCCTTGGGGTCGTCGAGCGGCAGGGCGTCGATGTCGGCGCGGAGCGCGACGATCGGGCCGTCCGGACGGCCGTTGACGTCACAGATCACGCCGTTGCCCTTGGGCAGCAGCCGCGGGTGCAGACCCGCCAGGGAGAGTTCCCGCGCGATCAGGGCCGCCGTCTCGAACTCCGTACCCGACAGCTCGGGGTGCGAGTGAAGGTGACGGCGCGTGGCGATGAGGCCGGGTACCCGAAGGGCGAGCAGGTGGTCCAGGTCGCGGGGCAGGGGCTGGGATCCGGGCAAGGCCTCTAGCCAGGACGACGCCAGCTGGCCGCCCGTGGGCAGCGTCAACGCACTCGTCACGTCGAATTCTCGATCACTAGAGATGGATGGATCATCGGGGACAGCAGACAGCCTAGACCTCCGACGGTGACGCTGCGCAACCTCGTTACGGTGATGATCGGCTCGCGTAGCGTCACGTATGCCCTGCTGAGGGCGCTCATCGAGGTGCGGGATCGCAGGTAGATCGCGTTCGAACGCCGTCATCCGCCCCCTCACCTCCTACAACGCGTAACCGGCCCGAGTGTCCATGAGTCGACGGCGACGCATGGATCTCCACCGCGAATTGTCGCATTAGTCGGGGTGATGAACTGACACTCCGACAATAAGACGACCACGCTCCGCAACGGGCCGGACAAGGACGCTCACATACGCTCGCGCACCCCGACCGCACACCGTGTGCGTTGCGGCGCGCCCTGTCGGCGTACCCCCGGAGCCGGGTCGGCACACCCGGGGCGGTAGCGGTCAGAACCGGTCGGTGGGCCGGTACTGGCCCCACACCTCCCGCAGGGTCCCGCAGACCTCGCCCACCGTGGCCCGGGCCCGCAGCGCCTCCCGCATCGGGTACAGCACGTTGTCCGAGCCGTCGGCGGCGGCCCGCAGGTCGGCCAGCGTCCGCGTCACCGCGTCGGCGTCCCGCCCGGCGCGCAGCCGGGCCAGCTTCTCGGCCTGCACCGCCTCGATCGTCGGGTCGACCCGCAACGGCTCGTACGGCTCCTCCTCGTCGACCGTGAACCGGTTGAGCCCCACCACCACCCGCTCACTGGAGTCGATCTCCTGGGCGATCCGGTACGCGGACTGCTCGATCTCCCGCTTCTGGAACCCGGCCTCGATGGCGTCGACCGCCGAGCCATGGTCGGCCACGCGCTCCATCAACTCCACGGCGGCGGCCTCGATCTCGGCGGTCATCGCCTCCACCACGTACGAGCCGGCGAACGGGTCGACGGTGGCGGTCAGGTCCGTCTCGTACGCCAACACCTGCTGGGTACGCAGCGCGAGCCGGGCGGCCTTCTCGGTGGGCAGCGCGATCGCCTCGTCGAAGCTGTTGGTGTGCAGGGACTGCGTGCCGCCGAGCACCGCGGCCAGGCCCTGCACCGCCACCCGGACCAGGTTCACCTCCGGCTGCTGGGCGGTGAGCTGCACGCCTGCGGTCTGGGTGTGGAAGCGCAGCATCATCGACTTCGGATTGTTGGCGCCGAAGTCGTCACGCATGAGCCGGGCCCAGATCCGCCGGGCGGCGCGGAACTTCGCCACCTCCTCCAGCAGCGTGGTGCGGGCCACGAAGAAGAACGACAGCCGGGGCGCGAAGTCGTCCACCGCGAGCCCCGCGGCCAACGCCGCCCGGACGTACTCGACGCCGTTGGCCAGGGTGAACGCGATCTCCTGCGCGGGCGTCGCGCCGGCCTCGGCCATGTGGTAGCCGGAGATGGAGATGGTGTTCCACTTCGGCACCTCCTTGTGGCAGTACGCGAACGTGTCGGCGACGAGGCGCAGCGACGGCTTCGGCGGGAAGATGTACGTCCCCCGGGCGATGTACTCCTTGAGGATGTCGTTCTGGATGGTGCCGTTGAGCGCGGTGCCGGGGACCCCGTTCTCCTGGGCGACGAGTTGGTACAGCAGCAGCAGCACCGAACCGGGCGCGTTGATGGTCATCGAGGTGGAGACCTTGTCCAGCGGGATGTCGGCGAAGAGCAGTCGCATGTCCTCGATGGAGTCGATGGCGACCCCGACCTTGCCGACCTCGCCGTGTGCGATCGGGTCGTCCGAGTCGTACCCCATCTGGGTCGGCAGGTCGAAGGCGACCGAGAGACCGGTCGTGCCAGCCCGCAACAGTTGGTGGTACCGCGCGTTGGACTCGGTGGCGGTGCCGAAGCCGGCGTACTGGCGCATGGTCCACGGACGGGAGGTGTACATCGTGGGGTAGACCCCCCGGGTGTACGGGAAGTCGCCCGGACCGCCCAGCCGGGAGTCCAGGTCCTCCGGAAGGTCGGCCGCCGTGTAGACGCCCTTGATCGGGAAACCGGACTCGCTTGACCGCGGTTCGCTCATCCCCGGATGGTAGGACGCCCTGGCCCGAGGTCGGGTGAGGGATACCGCACAGTGCGTCCCGACCGGTCGACGGGAGGTGAACGCACGGGCACGATCTGTGGACTTCGGTAAACGTCCGCCGCGTCGGCTTTCGCATCGGGCGTCGGAACCAGCAAGATAGGGGGGTTGTGTCCCAGCCCCCCTCGATTTCCCCCGGTGGCTTTTCTGTGACTCAGATCCCGACGTGGAGCGGCGGACAGGTAAGTCCCGCCAGCGGACGAGCAGCGCCCGGCACCACCATCGGTGGCCGGTACTCGCTGCGGTCCGCGGTGGGCAACGGCGGCATGGGCACGGTGTGGCGCGCCACAGACACCCTGTTGCGCCGCGACGTGGCAGTGAAGGAGGTCGTCCTTCCCCCGGGCCTGGCGCCCAGTGACCGCGACGCCATGTACGAGCGGACGCTGCGCGAGGCCCGCGCCGCCGCCGCCATCCAGCACCCCGCCGTGGTGCAGGTGTACGACGTGGTCACCGAGGCCGGTCGGCCGTGGATCGTCATGGAGCTGTTGGACGCCCGCAGCCTCGCCGACATGGTCATCGAGGACGGTCCGGTCGCCCCCCGCGCGGTCGCCAAGATCGGCATCGCGCTGCTCGGCGCGCTGGAGGTCGCCCACGCCATCGGCGTGCTGCACCGCGACGTCAAGCCGGCCAACGTGCTGATCTGCTCCGACGGGCGCTGCGTGCTGACCGACTTCGGTGTCGCCCGGATGCCCACCGACGTGCAGCTCACCACCCCTGGCATGGTGCTCGGCTCGCCGCACTTCATCTCGCCCGAGCGGGCCATGGGCCAGGAGTTCGGCCCGCCGAGCGACCTCTTCTCGCTGGGTGTGACGCTCTACACGGCCGTCGAGGGGCGTCCGCCGTTCGACAAGGGCGACCCGATCGAGACCATGCACGCCGTCGTCGAGGACCCGCCGGCGCCGCCGCAACGCAGCGGTCCGCTGACCCGGGTGCTGATGGGCCTCCTGGAGAAGGACCCGGCCCGCCGGCTGGACGTGCACACCTCCAGGGGCATGCTGCGTGAGCTGCTCGCCGGCCCGCTGGGCAGCACCGCCACCGCCGTGCACTCGGTCACCGACCCGTACGCGGTGGTGCCGGTGCAGCAGCGTCCGGCTCCCGTCCACCAGCCGGCCCAGCCGGAGTCGAAGTCGGACAACCAGATCGGTGGCCGGGCCATGCTCGCCCCGGACGAGTCGCTGACCGACCGGTTGGCCGCGCTGCGCCGGGGCGAGCGTCCCCAGCCGGCCGACGCGAATGCCGCCGCGGCCCTCGACGAGACCAGCGCCGACGCGCTCGCCGGCCCGTTGCACACGCCCACCGGCGCGATGTCCACCTCGGGCCGCCCCGCCGCGGGGCGCACCTACGGAGGCAGCGCGGACGCCACCCAGCGGGTGGACGCCGGGGCGCACCCCGACGCCACGCAGCGGGTCACCTACGGCAACCGGCCCGACGCCACCCAGCAGGTCAACTACGGCACACCGGAGGCCACCCAGCGCATCGGCGGCACCTACGGCGGCGGCAACCAGTGGTCGGTTCCGGGCACCGGTCAGCCCTGGACGACGACGCCGGCCCAGGCCGGTGGTGGCGGCAGCGCCCTGGACAAGGTCCGCGCGACCGGCGGCCAGCTCGTCACCACGGTCAAGGGCTGGCCGCGCAAGGTCCAGCTCGCCGCGGCCGGTGGCCTGGCCGTGGTACTGCTGATCAGCATCGTGGCGCTCTCCAGCGGTGACGACCCGGCGCCGAGCACCCCGCAGGCGCAGCCGACCCCGTCCGCACCGGCGGGCCCGGCCGTCGAGATGCAGGAGCACTCGGCCCGCGGCGTCCAGGTGATGGTGCCCAAGGGTTGGAAGAAGGCCACCGGCGGCTCGTACACCGACTACATCGACCCGGAGGACGACGGTCGCAAGATCCGGATCCTCACCGAGAAGTGGACCGGGACGCCCACCCGCTGGGCGGAGAGCGCGCAGAACTTCCTCCGCACCAAGAGCACCAACTGCAAGAAGCCGTACGAGCAGGTGTCCATCGCCGAGCAGCAGTTGGCGGGCAGCCCGGGCGTCGAATTCGAGTACACCTGCGGCTCCGGTGCCGAGATGCGCCACGGGGTGTGGCGCGCGGTCGTCAAGGACGGTAAGTCCTACTCGTTCTACCTCTCCGCCACCGAGGACGTGTTCGCCGAGAGTAAGCCGATCTTCGACGAGATGGTGAAGACGTTCCAGCTCACCGGAGACGGCTGAGCCGGAGGGAACCGACAGCGGTGATCCGCCGCCGTGCTATCAAGGGGCATGGCGGCGGACACCACTGACATCGACGACATTCGCGAGCAAGCTCGGCGCTGGTTGGCCGACGACCCCGATCCGGCGAGCCGGGACGAGCTGACGGCGGTTCTCGACGGGCTGCCGGCGAGCGCCCCGGAGCTGGCCGACCGGTTCGCCGGCCCACTGACCTTCGGCACGGCCGGCCTGCGCGGTCCGCTGCGCGCCGGCCCGAACGGGATGAACCTCGCCGTGGTCACGCAGGCCGCCGCCGGCCTGGTCACGTGGCTTGCGGCTCAGGGTGGGAACGGCCCGCTGGTGATCGGGTACGACGCCCGGCGCGGCTCCCGTCAGTTCGCCGAGCGCACCGCCCAGGTGGCGACCGGAGCGGGCCGTCCGGCACTGCTGCTGCCCCGACCGCTGCCCACGCCGGTGCTCGCGTACGCGGTACGCCAACTGGGCGCGGTGGCCGGCGTGATGGTCACCGCCAGCCACAACCCGCCGCAGGACAACGGCTACAAGGTCTACCTCGGCGCGGAGCTGGGCGGTGAGCTGGGCGCCGGGGCGCAGATCGTGCCGCCGGCCGACGCCGGAATCGAGGCCGCCATCCGTGCGGTCGGCCCGTTGACGCAGGTGCCGTTGGGCCGGGCCGGCGAGGTGCTCGGTGACGACCTCGTCGCCGCGTACGTCGAGCGGGCCACCGCCGTGATCGACCCGGACGGTCCACGGGACCTGTCGGTGGCGTACACCCCGCTGCACGGGGTGGGTGCGGCGGTGCTGACCGCGGCGTTCGCGCGGGCCGGTTTCCCGATCCCCGGCGTGGTACCCGACCAGGCCGAGCCCGACCCGGCGTTCCCGACCGTCTCGTTCCCCAACCCGGAGGAGCCGGGGGCGGTGGACCGGTTGATCGCGCTGGCCGACTCCACCGGCGCGGACCTCGCCATCGCCAACGACCCGGACGCCGACCGCTGCGCGGTGGTCGTCCGGGACGACCGGCGCGGCTGGCGGATGCTGCGCGGCGACGAGGTGGGCGTACTGCTCGCCGATCACCTGATGCGGCGCGGGGTGACCGGGCTCTACGCCACCACCATCGTCTCGTCGTCGCTACTGCGGGCGATGTGCGCGGCCCGGGGCCTGCCCTACGACGAGACGCTGACGGGCTTCAAGTGGATCGTGCGGGCCGGCGGCGGAAGCGCACCGCTGGTCTTCGGCTACGAGGAGGCGCTCGGTTACTGCGTGGCTCCGGAGCACGTCCGGGACAAGGACGGCATCACCGCCGCGCTGACCGTGGCCGAGTTGGCCGCCGGCCTCAAGGCGCAGGGTCGTACGCTGGCCGATCGGCTGGACGAGCTGGCCGCCGAGTTCGGCGTGCACCACACGGACCAGCTCTCCGTCCGGGTGGACGACCTGCGGGAGATCACCGACGCGATGGCCCGGGTCCGGGCGGCCACCCCGACCACGCTGCTCGATCAGCCGGTCGACAGTGTCCGGGATCTGCTGCCCGAGTCGGACGTGGTGATCCTGCGTACCGCGACGGCTCGGGTGGTCATTCGCCCCTCCGGGACAGAGCCGAAGCTCAAGGCGTACCTCGAGGTGGTGGAGCCGGTGTCCGACGGCGATGTCGCCGCCGCCCGGAGCCGGGCGGGCGCGGCGGTCGCGCTGCTGCGCGCCGAGATCGCTGCGGCCCTCGGCATCTGACCGCGACCGAACCCGCCCCGCCCCCGCCCCCACCCACCCGTCGCGGGTCCTTTGCTCTGCTTCAGCGGAGGCGACACTTGGCGGCTGCTTCTGTTGCGCGGGTTGAAGCAGAGCAAAGGACCCGTCAGGGGGGCTGGCCCCCGACGGTCAGGCGCGCTTGCCGAGCGCCGCGTCGACCGCTGCGGCCAGCGTGGCGACGACCAGGCCGACCGACGGGCGGACGACCGAGTCGTCGGTGCTCACTTGCCCGGAGAAGCCCGCGCCGGTGGCGATCTCCTCCAGCCGCTGGCGGGCGGTGGCGGCCTCGTCGCCGCTCACGCCCAGCGCGGACTCCATCCGCAGCACCACGACCAGGGTGGCGAGGGCGGCGGTCCGCTCGTCCGGGGCCGCCGCGCCGGCCAGCGCGTCGGCCAGCCGCTGGCGGGTGTCCGCCTCGACGGAGCTGTCCACCACCGGATAGCGGTGCACGTGGATGAAGCCCAGTTCGGTCTCGTCGACGTCGCGGACGACTCCCTGGGTGCACAGCTCACCGAGGATCTTGTCGCGCAGACCGTGCCGCAGGCGCTGCACCCACGACGCCGGGGTGTGCGGGGTGTCGGCCGCGATCCGGGCGAGCACCTCGTCGGTGATCGGCTCGCCGGTGGGCGTCGGATCGACCACGGCCAGCGACCCGTCGGCGTACGCGATCCGGCCAGCCAGAGCCAGCTCGACCAGCACCGCGGCAGCCATGCCAAGGTCCAGGCTGATCCGCGGCATGGTCGCCTTGCCGGTCGAGTCGTCGTAGGCGAGGAGCAGCAGCTCCTCGGCGAGCGCAACACCAGTCATGGCCCGAGACGGTAGCGGGTCCACGCACCACCGCGCGCGGACCCGCCGTCACCCGGCACCGACCGGGTGGAGGATCAGAACCGGGGCATGCCGCCGAACTGGCGGTCACCGGCGTCCCCGAGCCCGGGAACGATGAACATGCGGTCGTTGAGGCCCTCGTCGATCGAGGCCGTGACCAGGCGCAACGGCAGGCCGGAGCGTTCCAGCCGCTCGATGCCGACCGGCGCGGCGAGCACGCACAGCACGGTGATGTCGGTGCAGCCCCGGTCGGCCAGCAGCCGACACGAGTGCTCCAACGAGCCACCGGTGGCGAGCATCGGGTCGAGGACCAGCACCGGCAGGCCGGCGAGCTCCCGGGGCAGCGACTCCATGTAGGCGCGCGGCTCGTAGGTCTCCTCGTCGCGGGCCAGGCCGACGAAGCCCATCGAGGACTCGGGCAGGAGGCCCAGCGCGGCGTCCGCCATGCCCAGGCCGGCCCGCAGCACCGGCACCAGCAGCGGCGGGTTCGCCAGCCGGGTGCCCTCGGTGCCGGTGACCGGCGTCTGCACCGGGTACCGCTCGACGGGGAAGGTGCGCGCCGCCTCGTACACCAGCATGGTGGTCAGTTCGTGCAGCGCCGCCCGAAACGTCGAGGAATCGGTGCGCGCGTCCCGCATGGCGGTCAGCCGGGACTGGGCCAGCGGGTGGTCAATGACGTGTACGTCCACGATCGCTCAACCTACCGGGCCGTCCCGCGTACCGGTGGGGGTGCGTGCGGACCGGCGACGTCGCTCACGCAACCGCCCGCCGTGACCAAGATCACTCAGCGGTTCCGTGCGTAGACTTCTCGGCATGACGGCGACAACGACGTCGGCCCGGTCGGACCTCTCCGAGCTGGGACGATCCGAGACCGCTCTGCGGACCTTCCTGCACGGCCTACCCGGCGTGGACCAGGTCGGCGCGGAGCAGCGGGCGGCACAGCTCGGCACCCGATCCATCAAGACCACCGCCAAGGCGCAGGCGATCGATCTGGCGATCCGCATGGTCGACCTGACCACCCTCGAGGGCGCGGACACCCCCGGCAAGGTGCGCGCGCTGGCCGCGAAGGCGCTGCGCCCGGACCCGGCCGACCTGTCGTGCCCGCACGTCGGAGCGGTCTGCGTCTACCCGGCGATGGTTCCGTACGTCGCCGAGGTGCTGCGCGGGAGCGGTGCCGGGTCCGGGCGGCCATCCGGCGGACCGGGACATGCGGGCGGCGCCGCGCCGGCCGGACTTGGCATTGTCCACCTGGCGAGCGTGGCGACGGCGTTCCCGTCGGGTCAGGCGCCGTTGGAGATCAAGCTCGCCGACGTCCGGGCCGCCGTCGAGGCCGGCGCCGACGAGATCGACATGGTGATCAACCGGGGCGCCTTCCTGGCCGGGCGTTACCAGGAGGTCTACGACGAGATCGTGGCCACCAAGGAGGCTTCCGGGGACGCCCACCTCAAGGTGATCCTGGAGACCGGCGAGCTGGCCACCTACGACAACGTGCGCCGGGCCTCCTGGCTGGCCATGCTGGCCGGCGGCGACTTCATCAAGACCTCCACCGGCAAGGTCCCGGTCGCGGCGACGCTGCCGGTGACCCTGGTCATGCTGGAGGCTGTCCGCGACTTCCGCGAGGCGACCGGACGGCAGGTGGGCGTGAAGCCCGCCGGCGGCATCAAGACCACCAAGGACGCGATCAAGTACCTGGTGATGGTCAACGAGACCGTGGGCCCGGACTGGCTCGACCCGGACTGGTTCCGCTTTGGCGCGTCCAGCCTGCTCAACGACCTGCTCATGCAGCGCACCAAGCTGACGACCGGCATTTACTCCGGTCCCGACTACTTCACCCTGGACTGATAGCCGATGTTCGAATACGCCCCCGCCCCCGAGTCCCGCTCGGTGGTGGACCTCAAGCCCTCGTACGGGCTGTTCATCGACGGCGCGTTCGTCGACCCGACCGACGGCGGCAGCTTCAAGTCGATCAACCCCGCCTCCGAGGAGGTGCTGGCCGAGGTCGCCGAGGCCGGCGCCCAGGACGTGGAGCGCGCGGTCCGCGCCGCCCGCAAGGCGTACGACAAGGTCTGGGGTCCGATGCCCGGCCGCGACCGGGCGAAGTACCTGTACCGGATCGCCCGGCTCATCCAGGAGCGCTCCCGCGAGCTGGCCGTGCTGGAGTCGCTGGACAACGGCAAGCCGATCAAGGAGTCGCGCGACGTCGACCTGCCGCTGGTCGCCGCGCACTTCTTCTACTACGCGGGCTGGGCCGACAAGCTCGGTCACGCCGGCTTCGGGCCGAACCCGCAGCCGATCGGAGTGGCCGCGCAGGTCATCCCGTGGAATTTCCCGCTGCTGATGCTGGCCTGGAAGATCGCCCCGGCGCTCGCGGCGGGCAACACCGTGGTGCTCAAGCCCGCCGAGACCACCCCGCTGACCGCCCTGCTGTTCGCCGAGATCTGCCAGCAGGCCGACCTGCCGGCCGGTGTGGTCAACATCCTCACCGGCGCCGGTGACACCGGCCGCGCGCTGGTCGAGCACGCTGACGTGGACAAGGTCGCCTTCACGGGTTCGACCGAGGTGGGCCGGGCCATCGCCCGGTCCGTCGCCGGCACCCGCAAGAAGCTCACCCTGGAACTGGGCGGCAAGGCCGCCAACATCGTCTTCGACGACGCGCCCATCGACCAGGCCGTCGAGGGCATCGTCAACGGCATCTTCTTCAACCAGGGGCACGTCTGCTGCGCCGGCTCCCGCCTGCTCGTGCAGGAGAACGTGGCCGACCGCGTGCTGGAGTCGCTCAAGCGGCGGATGGCCCAGCTCCGCATCGGCGACCCGCTGGACAAGAACACCGACGTCGGCGCCATCAACTCGGCCGCCCAGCTGGAGCGCATCCGCGAGCTGTCCGACGCCGGCTCGGCCGAGGGCGCCGAGCGCTGGTCGGTCCCGTGCGAGCTGCCCGACCGGGGCTTCTGGTTCGCGCCCACCATCTTCACCGGCGTCACCCAGGCACACCGCATCGCCCGCGAGGAGATCTTCGGGCCGGTGCTGTCGGTGCTCACCTTCCGCACACCGGCCGAGGCCGTGGAGAAGGCCAACAACACGCCGTACGGGCTGTCGGCCGGCATCTGGACCGACAAGGGTTCCCGCATCCTGTGGATGGCCGACCGGCTGCGCGCTGGCGTGGTCTGGGCCAACACGTTCAACAAGTTCGACCCCACCTCGCCGTTCGGCGGCTACAAGGAGTCGGGCTACGGTCGCGAGGGCGGCCGGCACGGGCTGGAGGGGTACCTCAATGTCTGAGCGGGTCACGGTACGCAAGACGTACAAGCTCTTTATCGGCGGGAAGTTCCCGCGCAGCGAGTCGGGACGGTCGTATCTCGTGCAGTCCTCGAATGTGTCACTGGCCTCCCGCAAGGACGCCCGGGACGCGGTGGTCGCCGCCCGCGCCGCCGTGAAGGGCTGGGCCGGCGCGACCGCGTACAACCGGGGTCAGATCCTCTACCGGGCCGCCGAGATGCTGGAGGGCCGCCGCGAGCAGTTCGTCGCCCTGGGCATCGGAGGCGACGAGGTGGACGCGGCGGTGGACCGCTGGGTCTGGTACGCCGGCTGGGCCGACAAGCTCGCCCAGGTGTACGGGGGCGCCAACCCGGTCGCCGGCCCGTACTTCAACATCTCCGCCCCGGAGCCGACCGGCGTGGTCGCGGTGGTCGCCCCGGAGCGCCCGGCGCTGCTGGGCCTGGTCAGCGTGATCGCCCCGGCGATCGTCACCGGCAACACGGTGGTGGTTGCCGCCTCGCCGTCGGAACCGTTGGCGGCGGTGACACTGGCCGAGGTGCTGGCGACGTCCGACCTGCCCGGCGGTGTGGTAAACGTCCTCACCGGCGCGATCACCGAGACCGCACCGACGTTGGCGTCGCACCTGGACGTCAACGCGATCGACCTGACCGGCGTGACCGATGCCTCGCTCGCCACCGAGCTGGAGGTCAAGGCGGCTGAGAACCTCAAGCGGGTGCTCCGGCCCGCCGCGGGTGAGACGGACTGGACCGCCGACCCGGGCGTGACCCGCATGACCGCGCTGCTGGAGACGAAGACGGTGTGGCACCCCAAGGGGGTGTGATTCTTCCCCGGCCTTGGGGGTTTTCCGGGGGAGCCCGCCCACTCCGGGCGGTCAGGCTTGATCCCTGCGTGGGCGGGCTCCCCCGGAAAACCTGACGTGGGCCGGGTCCGTCGGGTGGGTCAGCTTGCGGGTCCCGCCTCGGGTCGGGTTACCGGGCAGCGGGGGCTCTTCCGGGTGGGCTGCGATCCGGCTCCTGGGTCTCTCGCTCTCCGCCTCGCGCCCAATCCCCCAAGATCGCGCAGTTTCCTGGATGTAGTGGTCTCGTGGCGGACGGAGACCACTACATCCTTGTTGTTGTGGGGATCTTGCGCGGGCGGGCGGGGCTGCGGTCAGGGTGGCGGACCGGACGCGAGGATCGAGAGGTCTACTACCGGGGGTAGGATTGGGTTGTGACTCGGTTGGGCGATCTTGAGCGTGCGGTGATGGACGTGCTGTGGGACGTGGTCCCGGGCACGTCGGACGGTGTGACCGTGCGCGAGGTGGCCGACGCGCTCGACGGTCGCGAGCTGGCGTACACGACGGTGATGACCGTTCTCGACCGACTCGCCGGCAAGGGCATGGTGCAGCGGGAGCGGGAGGGCCGCGCCTGGCGCTACCGGCCGGCGGCCAGCCGCGAGGCGCACATCGCCCAGCTCATGCTCGACGCCCTCGACCTGGGCGGCAGTCGGGACGCGGCGCTGGTGCGCTTCGCCCGCTCGGTGACCGGTACCGAGGCCGAGGTGCTGCGGGCCGCCCTGGGCAGCGAGGCCGGGCTCACCGGCCCCTCCAGCGGTGGCCTGACCGACCGCGTGGACGGGCCGACGGGCCGACGGGCTGCCGACGAGACAGTGGAGCGGTAGGCGCGCCATGGCGTACGCCGTCCACTTCGCCGCCACCATGCTGGCCTGCTATCTGACTGCCCAGGTGCTGGCCCGCTCCACCTGGACGTGGCGCAGCCCCCGGGTGGCGATCGTCTGCTGGCAGGCGGTCGGGCTGGCGTTGGGCCTGTCCGCGATGGGCCTGCCGATGGCGCTCGGGCTGAGCGCGTACGACCTGCCGACCGGAAGCGCGCTGCTCGCCCTGGCCTCGGATCTCGCGCACGGCACCCTGCCCATCGGGGAGACCGCCTTCCACCTGGCCGGTGTCGGAGTGGGCTTCGGTATCGGAGCGGTGCTCGGCACCACGACCGTCCGCAGCATCCACGGCACCATCCGCGCCCAGCGCCGGCACCGGGACCTGCTGACCCTGGTGGCCCGGGACGACCCGGCCGCGCCGGGGGCGCTCGTCCTGGACCATCCGAGCGCCGCCGCGTACTGCCTGCCCGGGGTGAAGCCGCAGGTGGTGGTCAGCGCGGGCACGCTGAGTCTGCTGGATCGGGCCGAACTGGCGGCCGTTCTCTCGCACGAGCGCGCCCACGCCCACGAGCGGCACGATCTCGTGCTGCTGCCGTTCACCGCCCTCTGCCGGGCGCTGCCCTGGTTCGGCTGGGTCCGCGACGCGCACGAGCGGGTCGCCCTGCTGGTCGAGATGCGTGCCGACGACAAGGCGTGCGAGCTGCACGCCGGGGCGCCGTTGGCGGGCGCGCTGCGCCGGTTCGCCGCCGCCGGGCACCGGGTCACACCGGCGGGCGCACTGGGTCTGGGCGACCGCGATCTCGACGTACGCGTACAGCGACTGCTGGTCGCCGACCGGCCTCCCCGCGCCCTCGGCGCCATGGCCCTCGCGGTCGCCGCCACCCTGGTCGCCCTCCCGGTCACCCTCTTCCTGAGCTGATTCCCCCGCGCGCCTCGGCGCGCGCGGGTCACGCCCGAAGCCCCCTTCTACTACGCCCCGTCGTAAGATTTACTACGACGGGGCGTAGTAGTATAACATGTAGCCAGACTACGTGTAGGGTTGCTACGACAAGGGAGCCAACAGCTACGAAAGAGCCGGCCATGGACACGCTGCTCCTCGCTCGCCTCCAGTTCGCCACCACGACGTCGATCCACTTCCTGTTCGTGGTCGTCACGCTCGGGCTCGTCACCCTGCTGGTCGGCATGCAGACCGCCTGGGTGCTCACCGGAAATCCGAAGTGGGAGCGGCTGACCCGGTTCTGGGGCCAGCTCTACGTGATCAACTACGTGCTCGGCATCGCCACCGGCATCGTGATGGAGTTCCAGTTCGGGCTGAACTGGAGTGGCCTGTCGCGCTACGTCGGCAACGTCTTCGGCGCACCGCTGGCGATCGAGACGCTCGTGGCGTTCTTCCTGGAGTCCACGTTCCTCGGCATGTGGATCTTCGGCTGGCACCGCCTCGGCAAGGGCGTCCACCTGGCGCTGCTCTGGGGCGTGGCGCTCACCGCGTACGCCTCGGCGTTCTGGATCATGGTGGCCAACTCCTGGTTGCAACACCCGGTCGGGTACGAGGTCCGCGACGGCATCGCCCACCTCACCGACTTCGGCGCTCTGCTCACCAACCCCAGTCTCGGCATGGCGTTCGGGCATGTGGTCTCCGCGGCGCTCCTGGTCGGCGGGATGCTGATGGCAGCGGTCAGCGCGTGGCACCTGATCCGGCGTACGCCCGACTTCGCGCTCTTTCGCACCTCGCTGCGGATCGGCCTGGTCACCGCCGCGCTGGCGATCAGCCTGGTGCAGGGCTTCGGCTTCGCCCAGTTCGGGCCGGTCGGGGCGGTACAACCGACCAAGTTCGGCGGGGACAGTCCCGAGGCGCAGGCGCTGATCGGCGAGTGGACGACGCGGTTCGGCCCCGGCGACTACACCCCGCCGGTACTGGCCAGCGTCGGGCTCGGCTTCATGATCCTGATCGGCTTCACGCTCGGCTGCGTCTGGTTCCTGCTGCCCCTGCTCTTTCGCGACTGGATCATCCGGCTGCGCTTCCCGCTCTGGCTGATCCTGCTCGGCGCGCCGCTGCCGTTCGTCGCGGTGATCCTCGGCTGGATCGCCCGGGAGGTCGGCCGCCAGCCCTGGGTGGCGTACGGGCTGCTCCCCACCGAGCAGGCTGTCTCCGGAGTCGGCGCGCCAGTGATGCTCACCTCGCTGATCGGCTTCAGCCTGCTGCTGGGCACCCTCGCCGTCACCAACTGGGTGCTGCTCGCCCGGCACGCGGGCCGCGGGGCCGTCGACCCGGCCCTCGGCCGCCCGCCGGCACCACCCACCGAACCGGCCCAGCCGGAACCCGTGCTCGCCTGAGGAGACTCACCCGTGGACCTCGCCTGGTACGCCCTGCTCGGCCTCTTCTTCGCCTGCTACCTGGTGCTCGCCGGCTACGACTACGGCGTCGGGTTGCTGCTCGCCCGGGGCAGCGCCCCGGCCGGGCGGCGGGCCGCGCTCACCGCCCTCGGCCCGTTCTTCCTCGGCAACGAGGTCTGGCTGGTCGCCGCCGTGGGCATCCTGTTCGGCGCGTTCCCGGTGCTGGAGGGTGAACTGCTCGCCGGCTGCTACCCGGCGGTCGCCGGCGCGCTGGTCGGCGTCATCCTGGTCACCGCCGGCGTGCAACTGCGCAGCCGGCCGAGCGACGAACGGGTCCGCGCCCGCTGGGACCGGGTCATCGTCGTCGGCAGCGCGCTCGCCGCGCTGGGCTGGGGCGTGGTGCTCGCCGCGCTGTTGCAGGGCGTACCCCGTCAGGCCGACGGGCACGTCGCGGGGATCTCGCACCTGGCCACCCCGTTCGCCGCGGCCGCCGGGCTGGCCATGCTCGCCCTGGTCGCGGTGCACGGTGCGGCCTTCCTCACGCTGCGACTGCCCACCGATGCCGCCGCCGTGGCCGGCCGCACGGCCCGCCGGCTGGTGCCGGTGGCCCTCTGCGCGGTCGCCCTGGCCACCGTCGCGGGCCTGCTCTCCTCCCGGGTACGCGACGCCGTCCAGCGACCGGCGGTGGCCGTACTCCTGCCGGTGTTGCTGGTGGCGGCGCTGCTGACGGCCCGCGCGGCGCTGGCGCGGCGGCGGCCGGGGTGGGCGCTGATCGCCACCGGCGCGGCCCTCGCGCTGCCGGTGGCGCTGGTCGGCGCGGCCCTGTGGCCCTACGTGCTGGTCTCCACGGCCGACCCGGAGGCTTCGCTGAGGGTGGCCGACGCCGCCGCCAGCGCGCCGACGCTGCGGCTGCTCGGCTGGGTGGCGCTGCCGCTGCTGCCGGCCCTACTAGGCTTCCAGGCGATGTGCTGGTGGGTTTTCCGGGGACGGACCGACGGCAGGGCACCGGTGTACTGGTGAACCGCCGTCCCTTCGACCCGCGTCTCCTGCGTCGGGTCCCCGCGGCCCGGCGCGATCTCGCCGTGCTCGCGATCCTCGGCGTGCTCGCCGCCGCGTTGATCGTCGCGCAGGCCACGGCGTTGGCGACGGTGCTCGCGAGCGCCTTCGACGGGCGCCTGAACCGCCCGGCGTTGGCGGGTCTCGTGCTCGCGGTCGCCGCCCGGTCGGCGCTGGTCTGGGCGCAGGGCACGGTGTCCGCGCGGGTCGCCGCCACGGTCAAGGCCACCTTGCGGGCCGACCTGCTCGGGGCGGTGGGCCGGCACGGGCCGGGCTGGGTGGCGGGCCAGCGGGCCGGCGAGTTGGCCACCCTGGCCGGCCGTGGGCTGGACGCGTTGGACGCGTACTTCACCGGCTACCTGCCGCAGTTGGTGCTCAGCGTGACGGTGCCGGTGGCGGTGCTGGCGCGGATCGTCCTCGCCGACTGGAGTTCGGCGTTGATCATCGCGTTGACGCTGCCGCTGATCCCGGTCTTCGGCGCGCTGCTGGGCTGGCAGGCGCAGGCCGCGACCGAACGGCAGTGGCGGCGGCTCTCCCTGCTGGGCGGACACTTCCTGGACATGGTCGCCGGGCTGCCGACCCTGCGGGCGTTCGGGCGGGCCCGGGCACAGACCGAGGTGGTGCGCCGGATGGCCGACGGGCACCGGGCCGCCACCATGAAGACGTTGCGGATCGCGTTCCTCTCCGCGCTGGTGCTGGAGCTGGTCGCCACCCTCTCGGTGGCGCTGGTCGCGGTGCCGGTCGGCATCCGGCTGCTCGGCGGCGGGCTGGCGCTGCACACCGCGCTGCTGGTGCTGCTGCTCACGCCGGAGGCGTACCTGCCGCTGCGGGCCGCCGGCAGCCGCTTCCACGCCAGCATGGAGGGGCTGACGGCGCTGGACGAGGCGCTCACCGTCTCGGCCGCGCCCGGCAACCCCCGCTCCGCCGAGGGCGCGGCCGTCCCCGACGGGCGCGGTGAGATCCACCTCGAGGCGGTGACCGTGGCGTACGAGCGGACCACCGCGCTGCGCGACGTGACACTGACCATTCGACCCGGCGAGCGGATCGCCGTGATCGGGCCCAGCGGCGCCGGCAAGAGCACCCTGCTCGGTCTGCTGCTCGGCTTCGTGACGCCGACCGCCGGCCGGGTCATCGTCGACGGGGTCGACCTCGCCACCGTCGACCTGGACGCCTGGCGTCGACACGTCGCCTGGGTGCCGCAGCGCGCCCACCTGTTCGCCGCCACGCTGACCGACAACATCCGCCTCGGCGCACCGGACACCCCGCCCCAGGCGGTCGCCACCGCCGTGCGCGACGCGGCCCTGGACGACGTGGTCGCCGGCCTGCCCGCCGGGTTGGACACGCTGCTCGGCGAGCGCGGTCACGGCCTCTCCAGCGGCCAGCGGCAGCGGGTGGCGCTGGCCCGGGCGTTCCTGCGGGACGCGCCGGTGGTGCTGCTCGACGAGCCCACCGCGCGGCTGGACACGGCCAGTGAGGCCGTGGTGCTCGACGCCACCCGCCGGCTGGTCGGGGGACGCACCGCGCTGCTGGTCGCGCACCGGCCGGCGCTGCTGGCCGACGCCGACCGCATCCTGCGGGTCGAGGACGGCAGGGTCACCGAGCTGACGCCCGTACCGACCGGGGAGGCGACCCGATGAGCAGCACGCCGGAGCCGGTGACCGTCGGGCCGGACGCCGACGCGCCCTCAGCCGGGCGGATCGCCGCCGAACGTGCCGTGCTGCGGCTGGCCCGCCCGTACCTGGGTCGCCTGGCCGGCGCCGGGCTGCTCGCCGCCGCCACCGAGTTCGCCGGGCTCGCCCTGATGGCCACCGCGACGTGGTTGCTGATGAGCGCCGCCGGTCAGCCGCCCCTGGACCGGCTCACCGTGGCGATCGTCGCCGTCCGGGCCCTCGCCATCAGCCGGGGTGTCTTCCGCTACAGCGAACGGCTCGCCGGACACGACGCCGTCCTTCGCATGATCACCGACGTACGCGCCCGGGTCTTCGGCACCCTCGCGGCCCGTCGACACGCCCCACACCGCTCGGGGGACGTCCTGAGCCGGCTGGTCTCCGACGTCGAGGCGGTCCAGGACCTGCTGCTGCGGGTCCTGGTACCGGGCGCGGCGGCGGCCCTGGTCGGTGTGCTGGCGGTGATCGGGGCGACGCTGATCTCACCGCCGGCCGCTTGTGTGCTCGCCGTCGGGCTGGTCGTCGCCGGTGTGGCGCTGCCGGCGCTGGCCACCGTGGTCACCCGGCGCAGCGCGGCCGAGGTGGCGCCACTGCGCGGCGCGTTGGCCACCGACGCCGTCGACCTCACCCACGGCGCCGCCGACCTGGCGGCGTTCGGGGCGACCGACGCCGCACTGCGGGCCGCCGTGCAGCGGGCCGACCGGTTGGCGCGCCTGGAGCGCCGATTGGCGGCCACGGGCTTCGCGGTGGACGCGGTCGGGGTGTTGGTCGCCGGCCTGACCGCCGCCGCCGTGGTGCTGGTCGCGCTGGCCGCCGACGTACGGGGCGTCCTCGTCGGGGTGCTGGCCGTCGGCACCCTGGCCGCCGTGGAAGTGGCGCTGGCCCTGGTCTCGGCCGCCCGGCAGTGGACCCAGCTGCGGCCCGGCCTGACCCGGGTCGCCGCCCTCCTCGACGCCGACACGCCCACGGTCACGTCCGCTCCGCCGGTGACCGACCCGGCCGGCCCGCACGACCTGCGTTTCGTCGAGGTGAGCGTGCGGTACCGGGCCGGTGCCGCGCCGGCGCTGGACCGGATGGACCTGGACCTGCCCGCGGGCCGCCGCATCGCCGTCGTCGGCCCGAGCGGTGCCGGCAAGAGCACCCTGGCGGCGGTGCTCACCGGGGCGGTCCAGCCCACCACCGGCCACGTCACCCTTGCCGGCCACGACCTGTCCGCGTACGGCGAGGAGACGCTGCCCTCCGTCGTCGGTGGGCTGCTCGCCGAGGCGTACGTCTTCCACGCCACCGTGCGGGAGAACCTGCTGCTCGGACGGGCCGGCGCGAGCGAGGACGAGCTGACCGGGGCGGTGGCGGCCGCCGGCCTGTTGGACTGGGTACGCGCCCAGCCGGCCGGTTGGGACACGCTGGTCGGCGAGGAGGGTGGGCAGCTCTCCGGTGGCCAGCGGCAGCGGCTCGCGCTCGCCCGGGCACTGCTCGCCGCACCGCCGGTGCTCGTGCTCGACGAGCCCACCGAAGGGCTGGACCCGGCCGCCGCCGACGCGGTACTCGCCTCCGCTCTCGCCGCCACCCCCGTCGGGCACACGGTCCTGCTGATCAGTCACCGGCTCAGTGGGCTGGCCGACCTCGACGAGATCGTCGTCCTCGACGGTGGTCGGGTGATCCAGCGCGGCCGGCACGCCGAGTTGGTCGCCGTCCCCGGCTGGTACCGGGACCAGTGGCTTCTCCAGGCGGCCGCCGAGCGGGGGTACCTGGCGCTGGCCCCCTGAGGCGTTTCGGGGACGGACCAGGGTTCTCCCCGACGTGGGTGCCGTTGCGCCCGTGGCAGGGTGGTGCCATGCGGCACGCGGAGGACCTCCTGGTCGACGAGCACCTGCGGGAGCTGGAGTCTCGGTTGCAGGGTCCGGCACGGCTGAAGTCCGACCTGTTGACCGAGGCGCGCCACGACCTGCTGGACGCCGTCGACGCGTACCGCGAGAGTGGTCTGCCGCCCACCGAGGCGCAGCGCCGGGCGGTGGCCGAGTTCGGCTCAGCGGCGCAGGTGTTGCCCTCCTGGCAGGCGGAGCTGGCGGTGGCCGCCCTGCGCGGCCTCTCCCTGCGGATGCTGGCCGTGGCCGGGGTCCTGGTGGCGGCCGGCGACCTCACCTGGCGCGGGTCGAGCTGGAGCGCCGGCCCACAACCGCCCGCGGCCTACCGGCTGCTGTCCGCCACTGTCGACTGGATCTGGGCCGGCGGGCTGCTGCTCGCGGTGACCGGCCTGCTGGTGATCTGGGCGGGCGCGCGGTCGCCGCGACCCCACCTGGCGGTGGCGCAGCGAGCGGTGGGCATCGGTCTGACCGGCGCGCTGGCCCTCGGCATGGCGGCCGGTGGCGCCCTCTTCGTGTGGTCGATCGACATGTGGGACGCGGCGCTGACCTGGCCGCCGATGATCGTCGGCATGGTGGTGGTGAGTGCGGCGAACTTCTCGCTGACGCGCGCGGCGCGCGGCTGGGTTCGGGCCACCGCGCGCTGACCCGATCGCCGCTCAGGCGGGGGTGACGGGCGGGCTGCCGGGGTCGAGGAACCGACCGACCGTCACCCGGAACTCCTGCCATCCGGCCCGCTCCGCGGCCAGTGCGCGGCGGCCGGGATCGGTGAGCTGGTACGTCCGCCGCTCGCGACCGTTGACGGTGCTCCAGGTGCTCGCCACGTGCCCGGCGCGCTCCAGCCGGCGCAGCGCCGGATAGATCGTGCCGGTGGGTAGGTCGAGACTGCCGTCACTGCGTGTCCGCAGGGATTCGATGATGGCGTAGCCGTGCAGCGCGCCCTGTTCGAGGACGGCGAGCAGAAGGGCGTCGAGGTGACCGTGCAGCGACTGGGCCTTCATGTGTAGCTACGCTACTTGTCAGGGGGCCGGTCCGCCACCATCGCACACCCGCAGGTACGAGAGGTTCCTCCGCCGGCCACCGGGGTGCGGGCTCCGGGCTTCCCGGGTCGCCGACTAGGGTATGTGCCCAGAGTCACTCGCCGGTCCAGACCCCGGTGGGTGGGCAACCCGAAGCACACGGAGGTCAGCGTGGCCCGCCAGTCGCCCCAACGGCCCGACGCCGACGAGCCCGAGCTCGACGACACCACCGGCCCGGCCGAGCCAGACGAGGCCGACGAGGCCGACGAGGCCGACGACACCCCCCGCGCGGCGATCGACCGGTCGCTCTGGGAAGAGCTGCGGATCGACCCGGTGGAGATCGCCCTACCGGCGGGCACAGGCTTCACGCTGCGGGCGTACCGGCCGGCCGGATCGCTGACCCCGACCGACGTGACCGAGCGCGACCAGGACGACCCGTTCCTCGCCCGTCGGCAGGTCATCGAGGAGGAGGACGACGAGACCGTTGTCATCCTCGACGAGGAGCTGGCCGAGGAGTTCGCCGACAGCGACGAGGAAGAGCCGTCGCGCCGGCGCCGCGACGCCGATGCAGACGCGACCGACGCCGACGCCGACGCGACCGACGAGGACGAGGACGCCACCGACGAGGCGGACGACGAGGAGGTGCCGGTCTTCCTCAGCCACCGGGGCAAGCTGCTGCTGTTCAAGACCCCCGAGTCGCTGGTCACTTTCGTCCGTTCCGGCGCGCCCAACGATCTCTCCCAACTGGACAGCTGGAATGAATTGTCCGAACGGGTGGAGCCGGCCGACATCGTGCCGCTCGACGAGGACACGTACGAGCTGGACCTCGTCGTGGAGAACCTGCGGGGCGGCCACGACACCTGGGATTCGACCCTGCTGATCGAGGCCGGCGAGGTCGCCCGCGACGTGTCGTACGCGTTGCGCCTGCCTGCGGTCCTGGACATGCTCTCCGCCGGCTCCAGCCTCGACAACCTCGACGAGGCGCTGCGCGCCACGGTCAACGGTGGCATCGGCGCTTTCATGGGTCGGCGACGCCTGAAGAAGATCGGGGCACAAACCGCGAGTTTGGGTTGGCGCACCATTGTCGGCAAGATCTCTGCGGTGGTGGACTGGCGCGACTGACCCGTACCGGGGAGCATCAGTTGCTGGCAGTAGGAAGACCTGTCCCGGGAGGAGGACGACGCCGTGGCGCTCGTGCGCGTGTACTGCGGTCTGGCCTCGGCGGATCCGGCTGACCGATCGGCCTCGGCCGGTTCGACGCTGACGTCCGCTGTGGTCGACGACGCAGGCCGTCTGCTGCATGTCTGCGAGATCGGCGACGACGCGGCTGGCTACGCCCAGCTCGTCGCGCTGCTCGTGGAGCGGTCGGGCGGGCCGAGCGGTGCGGCCATCGCCGCCGACAGCGACGACCACACGGTCACCTCGCTGTTGAGCGCGGCGGGTCGACCCCTCGCAATCGCCGACGACGACTCGGTGGACGACTTCGCCGAGCGCTTCGCCGACGACGACTCGCTGGAGGAGATGCAGTCACCCCCGGCCGAGCGCAGGGCCGTCGGTCTGGCCCGCGCGTTGCAGGCCGGTGCTCTCTCCGCCGTCACGCTGCCGGCGCCCCGGGACCTCGCCGGCTACAAGCAGGTCCTCGCCGCCCACGCCGCCCTGGCCAGCGGGCGGCACTCCGCCGCCGTGGCGCTGCGCGAGGTGCTGCGGGAGCTCTACCCGGCGGCGCTGCGCGCATACCCGGACCCGGCCGAGCCGGTGTCGCTGGCTGTCCTGGACGCGCTGCCCGAGCCGGGCATGCTCGGTGGCACCATCGCCCGTGGCCGCGAGGTGTCCGTCGCCGCGGACGCCATCGCCGCGCACCTGGCGGCGGACGGTGTCGCCGACGCCGAAGAGATCAACGAAGCGGTCACCGCGCTGCGGGTCGCCATCTCGGAGACGCCCCGTCGCGCCGCCGTCAACCGGGCGCTCACCTCCGCCGTGGCCGAGACGGTCCGGCAGGCCGTCGCCTCCGTACGAGCCTGCGACGCCGGCTGCGAGGCGCTGGTCAGCGCGCTCGGCGCGCGCGTCAGCACCCCTGCCCCGGCCCCCGGCCGCCGGGCCGCCGCCCGTCGCGGCGAAGCGGTCGGCGAGCTGACCGGCCTCGCCGGCACCGCCGCCGGCCTGCGCTCCGTCCGACCGGCCCCGGCCGCCGCCGAGCCCACGCCCGTCCCTGGTCGGCGCAGCCGGCCGGAGCCGGCACCAGGCAGCGCCCCCCTGGCGTCGCCTCGACCGCTCGGGCCGCCACCGGTAGCCCCCGCTCCGATCACCCCGCCACCGGTCGCGCCCGCGCCTGTCGCACCGGCCGCGATGGCCGGTCCGCTGGTGTCCGCGCCGCCCGGACGTGGCGAACCGCTGCCGAGCCGGATCGACGGCCCGACCAACCGGCCGGTCTCGTCGCCGCCACCCCCGCCCCCGGGCATCACCCCGATCGCGCCGGCACAGCGCGGCGCGGTGCCGCCGGCCGAGGCGGGCGAGCCGTTCCGGCCGACGCTGACCACCGCCGCCATCAACAGCGCTCGGGCCGAGCGGCAGCGTACGGTCATCCCGCCCCGCCCGAAGACCAACGGCGAGCGGCAGAGCCACCCGCAGCGGCCGTCGGTCGAGGATCCGCCCACCGGCGGCTTCAGCGTCACCGACCTCAGCATCCCGGTGCCCGCTCCCCGGCCGGAGCAGGAGTCCGCGCCGCCGGGCTCCCGGGCGAACTGGCCCCTGGTCAACAACCCGGAGGACCCGGCCGACAGCTCGCCGAACAACCCGGTCGCCTACCCGTACGGCGGCAACCGCGGCGTCGAGGCTCCGACCGAACCGGGCCGGGCCGACGGGCGGGTCACGCCGCCCTGGCTGGCCGACGACCTGCCCCAGGAGCCCCCCATGCTGCGGCTGGTCGAGCCGCCGCCGCTGGCGGACCGGGCGCTGCGGGAAGGTCTCAACCCGCCCTCGGCGGAGTCCCGTCTGGACACTCCCCCACTGCGGCTGGTCGACCGCGAGCAGGCTGCCCGCAACGGCCGTCCCGCGCCCCGCGTCGAGCGGGCCGTCGAGCACCGGCCGTCGCCCCCGGTCGAGCACCGGCCGCCGCCGGTCGCCGACGAGGGAGACGGTGATCTGCTGATCTTCGCGCAGGCCAAGTCCGCCTGGTTCGTGGGTCACAGCGAGGAAGAGTCCGATCTGGACTGGTCGACCACGGCCGACACCGGTTGGCAGGCCGCCGAGCAGGCAGCCCGCCCCGCGGTCGGCGCCGAGACCAACGCCGGTCTGCCGAAGCGCGTCCCGCAGGCCAACCTGGTCCCGGGTTCCCCCCTGCGCGAGGAGCGTCCGCTGCGGATAGTGCGTGACGCGGCGAGCCTCGCGGAGAACACCACGGGCTACTTCCGTGGCTGGCGGCGGGGCCAGGAGATCGGCGGGTTCGCGGTGGGCGGCCGTCCGGGCCGCGAGGCCGCTGGCGGGTGGGACTTCAGCCGCGACCACGGCGACCGCGACGACGACCGCGAATACGAGTACCGATCCGCCGGTTACCAGTCCTGACCGTCACCCGCATCTGAGTCGTTTTCGCGCCCTCCGTCTGGCAGACGGAGGGCGCGAAACGTTTGCGAACGTTCCCGGACCCACCGAACGCGCTGCCCGCGACCAGCAGACAGGACGCTGGTCGACGCTGAGCGAGACGCGGGCCGCGAGGGCTGGGGTGATTGCGGGCCAGCGGGGACGGGACCGCTCCTGGGGCGCCTCAGCGGGCGGACGGGGGTATGCAAGCGGCCCTTTGCTCTGCTTCAACCCAGGAAACACCCGCCGTCCGATAGTCGGACACACGGCGTTTCCTCCGCTGAAGCAGAGCAAAGGGCGCGAGGCAGCAGGTGGCCCCGCCGCCGCTGCCTGGAAAGCACTCGACGCCCGGTGGCGGCCAAGGCCACCACCGGGCGCGGAAGCTCCCGGTCAGGCCGGGGCGACGGCGCGCGTACGGCGCATGGTGAGCACGTACTCGACCAGCGAGATCAGCACGTGCTTCGTCGACTCCCGGTTACGGGCGTCGCAGGCCACCACCGGCACGTCGCTCGAGATCGCCAAGGCGTCCCGGACGTCCTGCGGGTCGTGGTACTGCATCCCGTCGAAGCAGTTGATGGCCACCAGGTACGGCAGCCGTCGGTGCTCGAAGAAGTCGATCGCCGCGAAGCAGTCGGCCAGCCGGCGAGTGTCCACCAGCACGACCGCACCGATCGCACCCCGCACCAGTTCGTCCCACATGAACCAGAATCGGGTCTGACCCGGCGTACCGAACAGGTACAGGATCAGATCACGGTCGATCGAGATCCGGCCGAAGTCCATGGCCACCGTGGTCGTCGTCTTGCCCGGCACCTGCCGGGTGTCGTCGACGCCCACGCCGGCCGAGGTCATGATGGCCTCGGTGGTCAGCGGCGTGATCTCCGAGACCGAGCCGACCAGCGTCGTCTTACCGACGCCGAATCCACCGGCGATAACGATCTTCGCCGACGTCACGCGCCCACTCGGGTTCGGTGGGCGGTGCGACATGTCAGAGCCTGCGAAGTCCACTCAGCACCCTCTCCAGCAGTTCAGTGCCCACCGCGTCATCGGAGTCGTCCAGGATGGTCGGCTCGTGGACCGCGACCAGGCCGTCCGTCGCCATGTCGGCGATGAGCACCCGGGCCACACCGAGCGGCAGCTGCATCCGCGCCGCAATCTCGGCGAGCGATTGCACGCGTCCGTCACACAGCGCGGCGATGTACTGGTGTTCACGGCCACCACCGTTGCCATTGGCAGCGGTGCGGCCGCGCACCGTCGTCTCGACGAGCGCCTCCAGCGCGATGTCGAGCCGGGGACGGGTTCGACCACGGGTCACGGCGTATGGACGGACCAACGCTCCGGTCGGTTCGTCACGATCGGCCATGTCGCCGCTCACCTCCTTCGCACCCCGTACCGGCTCCCACCGGTGGAACTCGTCGTTCTTGTCGTTTCAGTTGCGCCGACCGCACGATCGGCGAGGCGTCAGCCCAGCATGCCCGCGGCCGCACGCGGCTGCGGGGTCAGGGCGTCGCCCACCCGGTCGACCAGTAGTGCCATCTCGTAGCCGACCTGCCCGACGTCGGAGCTGCGGGCCGCCAGCACGGCGAAGGACGAGCCGTCCGAGATGGACATCAGGAACAGGAAGCCATTGTCCATCTCCACGACGGTCTGCAGCACCGCGCCTCCCTCGAAGCAGCGGGCCGCACCCTGGGTCAGGCTGACCAGACCGGACGAGATCGCGGCGAGCTGGTCTGCCCTGTCCCGCGGCAGGTCCCGTGACGACGCGAGGAGCAGGCCGTCCGCCGAGACGGCGACCGCGTGTGCGACACCCGGCACCCGGTCGGCGAAGTTGGCCAGCAGCCAACCAAGATCCTGCGTAGTTGTCATCCTTCTTGCTCCTTCTGCCCGCTCCCGGCCGCTGGGCCTGAGCCAGACTGCGAGGATTGCTGCCCTCCCGGAGTCTCCTCCGGGCTGGTCGGGTTGTCCGAGGTGCTACGCCCTCGCTGCACGCCCCGGTGGTAGGCGGAGAGCAGGCCACGGACCGCCTCCGGGGAACGTCGCTGGACCGAGGTGGCGGGCTTCTCCACCGCGCCCGGCACCAGCTGCGCCATCGGCTTGCGCTTGGGCAGGCCGGTCGTGGTGGTCTCGTTCACCGGCGCCGCGGTGGCCGCGGCCGAGGCCGCACGCCACCCGTCGTCGGCGGCGGTCTGCCAGCCGTTGCTCTGCGATTGGGGCCGGCGGTTCGGCAGGCCCTCGGCGGGGCCGGGGCGTGGGCCCCCGTTGGCTGTCGACCCGTTGTCCCGCGGCGCTCCTCCGGCCGTCGGAGTGTCTGCCATCGGTGTGTTACCTGTCGTCCCGGGTGGTGTCTTGTGGGCTGCCCGACCGCTGGCATCGACCGCGGCGAACTGCTGGGTCGCGTCCCCGCCGTTGGCCGCCGGCGCGGCAGCGGTCACGGTCTCCTCCGACCCCGGACGACGGGTACGGAACCAGGCGGACTCGAGCTCCCGGAAGATCGGCAGCTCCATGGTCTCGTCCGCGTACCGCTGGCGGTTCTGGGCCTGCGGCTGCTGCGGCGCGGGACGGGCCGGCGCTGCCTGGGCCTGCGGGGCCGACGGCGCCTGAGGCTGCGGCGCGGGGGCCGGTGGCTGGACCGCGGTGGTCGGCTGTTCGCCGGGTCGCGGCACCCGGGGCAGTTCCGTCGTCATGTCCAGTGCGGCGGCGAGCCGCTCGGGAACAGGCGGAGTCTGCGCGTCCCGCTCGCCACCGGGGACCGGCGGCCAGGCCGGCGGCGCCGGAGCGCCGGGTGCCGGAGCGGGCGGGGCGGATCGGGGGGTGAAGCCGCTGAACGACTGGCTGGAGGCCGGCGGCGCCGAGTACGGCTGACCGGACGCCGGGGAGGCCGAGACGGGCGCCGCGGACACCGGCGGACCGGCGTACGGCTGACCGGAGTACGGCTGGCCGGAGTACGGAGCGGCGGACACCGGCGGGTTGCCGTACGGCGCACCCGAGTACGGCTGACCGGAGTACGGCTGGCCGGACGCCGGCGAGGCGGAGACCGGCGCGCCGGAGTAGGGCTGGGCGGAGACCGGCGGTGCGGAGTACGGGTGCGCCTCCGGGCTGCTGGGAAGCTGCCGCGGGATGTTCGGCTGCTGGCCGCCGTTCGGCTCGTCACCGGCCCGGCGCTGCGGCAGCGGGTCGATGGTCTGCCCGTTGGCGCTCCGGGGGGTGAACCCGTCGCCGCCGTTGACGCCGTTCGTCGCGCTCGCACCGGTCAGGTCCGACCAGGCGGGCATCGACCGGTACGCGCCCGTGTTGGCGGGCGTACCGGCACCGTTGCGCGACGCCGGATCGAACGGCCTACCACCGAGGGTGACCTGGTTGCCGGACTCGCCGGGGCGTGACCCGTTGCCCAGCGCGGGCAGCGCGCCGAGGACCGGCGACGGCCCAGCGGACTGCGGACCGCCGGCGGCGGGAAGGGCCGGCGGCTGCTGCACCCGGCCGGAGAGCGCCCGCGGCACCAGCACCGAGGTCGGCAGGGTGACGTCGGCGACCGTGCCACGGTCGGCGCCGGGGCGCAGCTCGACACGAACGCCGTGCCGCGACGCCAGGCGGGCGACCACGACCAGGCCCATCATCCGGGAGACCGCCACGTCCACCTGCGGTGGCGTCGCGAGCTTGTCGTTGAGCTCGTGCAGCTGCTCGCGGCTGATGCCGATGCCGCGGTCCTCCACGTAGAGCGAGGCGCGGTCACCGACCCGGCGGGCCTCGACCATGACCTGCGAGTCCGGCGGGGAGAACGCGGTGGCGTTGTCGAACAGCTCGGCGACGAGGTGCACCAGGTCGTTGACCGCGTGCGCGGCGACCTCGATGTCCCGGTCGATGACACCGAACTCGATGCGGGTGTAGTGCTCGACCTCGGACTGCGCCGCGCGCAGCACGTCGATGAGCGCCGCCGGCTCGCGCTGCACGCGGGTGGAGTCGGCACCCGCGAGAACGAGCAGGTTCTCGTCGTTGCGGCGCATCCGGGTGGCCAGGTGGTCGAGCTGGAACAGCTCGGCCAGCCGGTCCGGGTCCTCCTCGCCGCGCTCCAGCCGGTCGAGGTGCCCGATGAGGCGGTCGACCAGGATCTGCGAACGACGGGCCAGGTTGACGAACATGGTCGCGACGGAGGCACGCAGGGCCGCCTGCTCGGCGGCCGTGCGGACGGCCTCCAGGTGGACGGCGTTGAACGCCTCGGTCACCTGACCGAACTCGTCCTTGCTGCGGACCGGCAGCGGCTCGGCGATCTGGTTGGCCAACTGCACCGGGGAGAGCTGCCCGACGACCTGCGGGTCACGCAGTCGGGCCACCGCCTGCGGCAGGCCGTACTGGGCGACGGAGAGCGCGCCCTGACGCAGCTCACGCAGCGAGCGAGCCATCGAGCGGGCGACCAGGTAGGCGAAGAGGATGGCCAGCAGCAGCATGCTGAGCAGCAGGCCGGTCTCCAGGAACACCTGACGCTGGACGTCCGAACGCAGGTTGTCGGCCTCGGCCACCACGTCGCCGTCAAGCTTGGTCTCCACGGCGCGGATCAGCTTGGCGTTGGCCGTCATGGCCGCGTCCCACTGGTCCGGGCCGAACGGAGCGCCGCGCATGTCGCCGGTGGTGTTGCCGTCGATCCAGCCGGTGTAGTTCTGCGCCTCACGGCGGTCACCACCGGCGACCGTCTGGTCGTGGAACTTCGCCTCGTCCGGGCTGGCGACCGCCTTGAAGCTCTGCAGCGCCTGCTGCTGGCCCGTGCCGCTGGCGATGTAGTCGGTGCGCAGCGCCGGAGTCAGCCGCTGCCCACCCTGCACCCCGAGGGCCCGGTGGACGACGACCCGGCGGACGGCGAGGAACTCCTTCTCGCGCGCCACGGCCGCGGCGGCCCGCATCCGGTCGCTCAGGTCGCTGTTGCCGGCGAGCTGGGTGGCCGAGTCACGGATGGCGAGCAGGTCGTTGATGAGACCCTCGTACGCCTGGACGGCCTCGGCGAGCTTGAGCTTGCCGTTGAACACCTGACTGCGGACGCCCGGCAGGTCCTTGAGGTTCTGGTCGATGCCGTTGAGCAGGCCTTCGAGGCTGCCCGGCAGGTCCTCGACGTCGCCCCGCTGCTGCCGGTACGGACCCGTCGCCTGGTCGACCCGGGAGTTCACCCGGTTGTAGGCCTCCTGGTACTGCGCCTTCGGCTGGGTACCCGTCGCCTGGAGCAGCAGCACGGCGGTGGTCCGCTCGTCCTGCAGGGTGTCGATCAGGTCACCCGAATAGCTCGACAGGTTGGCCAGGTCGCCGGCCCGGTTGGCATTGTTGAGCGTGTCCAGGTGGTCGACGAGACCACTGGTGCCCACAACGACCGTGGCGATGGTCGGCACGATCATGATGAGACCGAGCTTGGACCAGATCGGCATGTCCCGGAGTCGACTGGCCGGCCGGCGCAGTCGCGACAGGAAGGAGCCCGCCGTCTTTGGCCGTTTGCTCACGTCACCGCCCTCGCGATTACAGCTTGAACGCGTTGCCCCGGGCAACGCCCAGCGACCGACCCGGCGGGTCGGACCCCCGAGATTCCATCACGACGCCCGGCAAGAAGAAAGCCCAGGTTGTCACCGGCTCAAGGTGTGATGAGATGTTGATGCGATTTGATAGCAGTCCGTCTGGCCGGAGTAACTGAAGGTAATGGAAAATCCCCACCGCGTCGTCCTGCTCGCCGGCCCCTCAGGCTCCGGAAAGTCGTACATTGCGCAGCAAACCGGCCTGCCGGTGCTGTGCCTGGACGACTTCTACAAAGACGGCGATGACCCTACGTTGCCGCGACGAAACGGCCAGGTCGATTGGGAATCTCCGCAGTCCTGGGACGCCTCGACCGCCGTCGAAACGATTGCGCGACTTGCCCGCGAGGGCCGTGCCGATGTGCCGGTTTATGCGATCGGCGCGGATCGACGGGTAGCCACCCGGCCATTTGACGTCGACGGATCGCCACTTTTCGTGGCCGAAGGGATTTTCGCCGCCGAGATCGTCCAGGAGTGTCGCCGTCGAGGGCTGCTCGCCGGGGCGTACGCGCTGCGTCGTCCACGGGGGGCGACGTTCCTGCGCCGGCTGGCCCGTGACCTGGCCGAGCAGCGCAAGGCGCCCCGGGTGCTGGTCCGGCGCGGGGTGGCGCTGCTGCGGGCGGAGCCCGCGGTGCTGCGCCGCCAGACGGGTCTGGGCGCCGAGGCGGCCCGGGCCCGGGAGGTGCTGCGCCGGGTGGCCGGCCTGCTCGCCGGCCACCACTCCCACGCCAGGGAAGGCCACTCCCACGGCCGGACCGGCCACCCGCACGGCTGATCGGAGGTCAGGCCAGCAGCTTGGCGTACGCCGGCTTGATCACCTCGTCGATGATCCGCAGTCGCTCGTCGAACGGGATGAAGGCGCTCTTCATCGCGTTGATGGTGAACCACTGCAGCTCGCGCCAGCCGTAGCCGAACGTCTCCACCAGCAGCGACATCTCCCGGGACATGGACGTGCCGCTCATCAGCCGGTTGTCGGTGTTGACGGTGGCCCGGAACCGCAGGTCCCGCAGCAGACCGATCGGGTGCTCGGCGATCGAGGCCACCGCACCGGTCTGCACGTTCGACGACGGGCACAGTTCCAGCGGAATCCGCTTGTCCCGGACGTACGCGGCCAGCCGACCGAGCGCGCCGTCCGGGGTGATGTCGTCCACGATCCGTACGCCGTGACCGAGCCGGTCCGCACCGCACCACTGGATCGCCTGCCAGATCGACGGCAGGCCGAACGCCTCACCGGCGTGGATGGTGAAGTGGAAGTTCTCCCGCTGCAGGTATTCGAAGGCGTCCAGGTGGCGGGTGGGCGGGAACCCCGCCTCGGCGCCGGCGATGTCGAAGCCGACCACCCCGGCGTCGCGGTGCCGCACGGCCAGCTCGGCGATCTCCTGCGAGCGGGCGGCGTGCCGCATGGCGGTGAGCAGCGTGCCCACCCGGATGGTCAGACCCGCCTCGACGGCCTGGGCGGTTCCCTCGGCGAACCCGGCCAGCACGGCCTCGACCACCTCGTCCAGGCTCAGGTCCTGTTCCAGGTGCTGCTCGGGGGCGAAGCGCACCTCGGCGTAGACGACGCCGTCGGCGGCCAGGTCCAGGGCGCACTCGCGCGCCACCCGGCGCAGCGCCGGCCCGGTCTGCATGACCGCGACGGTATGCGCGAACGTCTCCAGGTAACGCTCCAGCGACCCCGAGTCGGCGGCCGCCACGAACCAGCGTCCGAGCGCGTCGGGGTCGGTGGTGGGCAGCTCGTACCCCACCTCCGCCGCCAGCTCGACGATTGTCGCCGGACGCAGCCCGCCGTCGAGGTGATCGTGCAGCAGCGCCTTCGGGACCTTGACGATGTCCTCGTACCGGATAGTTGCGACCATGCTCAGACCCTAGTCAGCCTGCTGGGGCCGACCACACCAGCCCGCTCATCCGGGCCAGCCGTAGACACGGTCGACGGCGAGCCGCAGGACCACCCGCCCGTCGGCGACCATCGCGGCGCGGTAGTCCGCCCAGTCCGGGTGGTCGCCGCGGATTCCCCGGTAGACCTCGACCAGCTCGTCGACCGCCGCGTCGCCGGTTGCCGCTGCCGGCTCGGTGAGGGTCACGGTTCCCTCGGCGACCGCGTACGCGCCGCCGTCCGGCGTTGTCACGTGGAAGCTGGCCCGAGGGTCGCGGCGCAGGTTGCGTACCTTCGCCCGGTCGCCCGTGGTGGAGCAGCGGATCAACCCGGGTTCGGCCAGGTAGTCGAGGTTGGACAGTTGGGGTCGGCCGTCGCGGCGCAGGGTGACGAGCACGCCTCGTCCGCGGGTGCCGAAGAGGTCCCACAGCTGATTGGTTGACATGTCATCGACCGTAGGAGGCGATTCGATGACATGTCAACAAAGACGCTAGGCTGAACGGCATGGAAGCGACTCGGTGGCTGGACGAACGCCAGGACCACGCCTGGCGGGGCTACCGCCGGATGCGTCGCCTGCTCGACCTGGAACTGGCCCGGGAGCTGACCGAGGACGCCGGCCTGTCCGAGCCGGACTACGACGTGCTCTCCGACCTCTCCGAGACGCCGCAGGGCCGGCTGCGCCTCAGCGAACTGGCGGACCGGATGCTCTGGTCCCGAAGTCGGCTCTCCCACCACCTGACCCGAATGCAGCAGCGCGGCCTCGTTGCCCGGGAGGAGTGCCCGGACGACGCCCGCGGCGCGATCGTCGTACTCACCCGAGCGGGTCGGAACGCCATCGAGGCCGCCGCCCCCGGCCACGTGGCCGCCGTCCGTCAGCACTTCCTCGACCTGCTCACCCCGGCCGAGGTCGAGGCGCTCGGCGCGTTCACCCACCGGGTCGTCGACCACCTCGCGCAGAGCCGCGCGCCCCGCCCCCGACGGGGCCCGGAGGCCTGACGTGGACCCGCACATCCTCGACCGGCTGAGCTGCCCGGTCTGCGGCGAGACCCTTGCCGAGACGACCGCCGGCACCGCCCGGGCACTGCGCTGTCCGCGCGGGCACACCTTCGACATCGCGCGTCAGGGCTACGTGAACCTGCTCACCGGTCGGGCGCCACACGTCGGCGACAGCGCCGAGATGGTCGCCGCACGCGCCGACTTCCTGGCCGCCGGGCACTACGACGTGATCTCGGCCGCGCTCGCCGCCGCCGCGACCGAGGCCGTCGCGCGCCTGCGCGCGACTCCCGCGCCGCCGACCGCCGCCGCTCCGCCCGCCCCCACCTCGGCCGCCGCCGCTCCGCCCGCCCTTTGCTCTGCTTCCACCGACGCAACACTTTCCGCACCGCACTGTCGCGTGGAGGGAAGCAGAGCAAAGGACGCAACCACAGGGGTACGGCCCGAACAGCCGGCGGCGGGCTCTGACGCGTACCCCCTGGTGGTGGACGCCGGCGCGGGCACGGGCCGCTACCTCGGCGCGGTGCTGGCGGCGCTGCCGGACGCCGTGGGTCTGGCCCTTGACGTCTCCAAGCCGGCGCTGCGTCGCGCGGCGCGGGCGCACCCCAGGGCGGCGGCGGCGGTCGCCGACACCTGGCAGCGACTACCACTGGCCGACGGCGCTGCGGCCGTGCTGCTGAACGTGTTCGCTCCGCGCAACGGCCCGGAATTCCACCGGGTGCTCGACCGTGCCGGCACGCTGCTGGTGGTGACGCCCGCCGCCGACCACCTCACCGAGCTGGTGGACGCGCTGCGCCTGCTGCGGGTGGACCCGGACAAGGCCGACCGGGTGGCCGGCTCGCTGGGTGGTCACTTCACGCCGGTCAGCTCGACCGAGCACCGCGCGGAGCTGGCCCTGACCCGGCCGGAGATCGCCACGCTGGTCGGGATGGGTCCGAGTGCCTGGCACACCGACCCGGCGGCGCTCGCCGACCGGCTGGCCGCGCTGCCCGAGCCGGTCCGGGTGTCCGTGGCGGTCCGGCTGGACGCCTACCGACCCCGCTGACCTCAGGTCGAGAGGTCGACCTCTTCCCAGCCGGGGGGCTCGTCGTGGTAGGGCCCGCGCAGGATCACCGCCCACTCCAGCGCCCAGCGCCGCTGCCCGATCGCGTTGGCGTCGACCATCCCCGGCAGGGGGCGGCCGCTGCGCTCGGTCTCCAGGTACGCCCAGTCCAGGCAGTAGTGCAGATCGAGCAGGGCCGCCGCGTCGGCCGGATGCTGCGGCGCGGCGAGGATGCGGGACTGCCAGCGCCCGAAGGTCTCCCCCTCGGCGATGTGCGGCAGCCGCTCGACCAGCCGCTCGTCCACGGACAGGGTCGGGTCGAGCTGCTTGCTCAACCCGAGCACCCAGGTCAGCGCGAAGAGCGCGTCGTGGTGCAGCACGAACGAGCGGTGGTCACCCTTGCCGCCCATCACGAACTGCCACTCCGGCGGGGTGACCATCTCGACCAGGTGGGAGCCGAGCAGCCAGCTCATCGCCGCCTGCGGGGGCATCCCGAAGCAGCGGGCCAGGATGAGGTGCAGCACGGCGATGCGCGCCTCGATCTCGGCCCGGGGGCGCAGCTCGATCGCGTCACCCGGCTCCCACACGAGCGGGAACTGGGCCGGCGGCAGCGGCAGACCGAGCCGGGACAGCTCGTCCAGGCTCGCCTCACGCACCTCGCGAGGGTCGGGGGCAGGTACGGTCACGGGGCAACTTCCTGTCTGCACGCGACGCCTTTGGCCTGCGACAATAGCGCTCCCAGGTGACCGGCACCACGCCGCCCCGGTCAGCCGATCCGCTCGATGACCAGGGGCCCCACGGTCGGCGTGCTCGGTGCAATGTGCACCGCGCGAGTTGCCTCCGCCAGGGCCGCCGGAATCCGGGCCGGATCCTCGGCCCGGAGCTCGTAGAGAGGGTCGCCAGCCCGCACCGCGTCACCCGGCCGCTTGTGCAACACCACACCGGCCGGCGCGCTCACCGGATCCTCCTTGCGGGCCCGGCCCGCGCCGAGCCGCCAGGCCGCAAGTCCCATGGCGTACGCGTCGACGGCCGCCACGTATCCGTCCTCGTCGGCCCGGACCACCTCGACCTCGGCGGCGGTCGGCATCGGCGCGTCCGGGTCGCCGCCCTGCGCCCGGATCATCGCCCGCCAGGAGTCCATCGCCCGGCCGTCGCGCAGGGCCGCGCCGGGGTCGACGTCCGGCAGGCCGGCGGCGTCGAGCATCTCGCGGGCCAGCGCGAGCGTCAGCTCCACCACGTCGGCGGGCCCGCCCCCGGCCAGCACCTCGAGCGACTCGGTCACCTCGACCGCGTTGCCGATGGTCAGGCCGAGCGGAGTGGACATGTCGGTGAGCAGGGCGACCGTCCGCACGCCGTGCGCGCCACCCAGCTCCACCATCGTGCGGGCCAACTCGCGGGCCTGGTCAACGGACTTCATGAAGGCGCCCGAGCCGACCTTGACGTCGAGGACCAGCGCGCCGGTGCCCTCGGCGATCTTCTTGCTCATGATCGAGCTGGCGATCAGCGGGATCGCCTCCACGGTGCCGGTCACGTCGCGCAGCGCGTACAGCTTGCGGTCGGCGGGGGCGAGCCCCGCACCGGCCGCGCAGATCACCGCGCCGACCTCGCCGAGCTGGCTGATGAACTCGTCGTTGCTCAGCCCCGCCCGCCAGCCCGGAATGGACTCCAGCTTGTCCAGCGTGCCACCGGTGTGCCCGAGACCGCGCCCGCTGAGCTGTGGAACGGCGGCACCGCAGGCGGCGACCAGCGGCGTGAGCGGCAGCGTGATCTTGTCGCCGACACCGCCGGTGGAGTGCTTGTCGACGGTGGGACGCCGTACCGCCGAGAGGTCGAGCCGCTCACCGCTGGCGATCATCGCGGCGGTCCACCGGGCGATCTCCGCCCCGGTCATGCCGTTGAGCAGGATCGCCATGGCCAACGCCGACATCTGCTCGTCGGCGACGGCGCCCCGGGTGTACGCGTCCATCACCCAGTCGATCTGCGCGTCCGACAGCACACCCCCGTCCCGCTTGACCCGAATAACGTCAACAGCAGCAAAACCGCTCATGAAAGATTTTTCCTCGTCTGTTGCAGATCCCAACCCGTGGCCCTCGCCCCCCAAGCTCAACCCCACCGAACCGGGATCTCCAACGGCGGCTCCCCCTCACCGGCCCAGAAGATCGTGCCCGTCTCGTCCACCACGACGACGCGCGGTGTCCGGGCCAGCCCCCAGGTGATCGCCTCGGCGGGGTCGTCCCAGCTCGGCGCCTCCTCCAGCACTCCGGTCTCGGCGCCCGCGTCGTCCCCGGCCGACCGCTCCCAGTACGCAGTCCAGACCTGCTGCCCCGCGGACATGTCCGGGTGCACGAAGACGGTGCCGCGGCCGCGCCAGGCGGCCAGGCGCTCCGGGACCACCGGTACCGGAGTCTCGCCGGTCACCGCCTCCAGGTCCTCCACGCCGAAGGCGTGCGGCAGCAGCTCGGCCATCCGCAGCGGGCGGGTCTTCGTCTCGACCAGGCACTCCGGGCCACCGTTCTCCCAGAGCAGTTGCCGGCACCGGCCGCACGGCATCAGCGGCTCACCGGTGGCGTCGACGCAGGAGAGCGCGACGAGGCGACCGCCACCGGTGGCGTGCAGGCTGGACACCACTCCGCACTCGGCGCACAGCGTCACCCCGTACGCGGCGTTCTCCACGTTGCAGCCGACCACGACGCGGCCGTCGTCGACAAGCGCGGCAGCCCCGACGGGGAACGTCGAGTACGGCGCGTACGCGTGCCGCATCGCCTCGGTGGCGGCGGCCCGAAGTCGTTCCCAGTCGATCTCGGTCATCCCATCATTCTGCCGAAGCAACGCAGGTCAGACGCGGCCAGGGTGCCGGTCGGCAGGGCTGCGCGGCGCATACAGACCACCTCGAATGCCACGATTACCGCATCAAGTGGCTGTCAAGAGCGCGAAGGTACCGTTCAGCAGCGAAACGTACGAACGATCATGAAGGGATCTGTTGTGCGAATCGCAAAACGAGTCGGGGCCACGCTGACGGCTTTCGGGGTGGCCCTCGGTGGCCTCACGCTGACCACGACCACGAGCGCCCAGGCTGCTAGCGCGAGTGACTGCAAGTCCGGCCAGGTCTGCCTGTTCGAGAGTGCGAACTTCAGCGGCGGGATCTTCCGGGTGAGCGGCTGCGACACCGACCTCGGTGACAACCGCTTCAGCAACGGCAACTCGGTCGTGGACCACACATCGTCCATCGTCAACAACAGCGGTAACCCGGTGTTTGTGTACGAGTACCCCGACCCCTACCGGCGAAACGGATACGAGCTCGGCGTGCGGGCCGGGCAATCGTTCTCGAACCTGACCAACGTCCAGGTTCTCGACTACCGGACCGGTAACTTCAAGAACGTCAACTTCAACGACGACGCGTCTGCGGTCTGCTAGACAGCGCACGTCCGAGGCGGCGGTCGACCGGGTTCCGGTCGACCGCCGCTTTCACGTGTCGTCAGCCCTTGATGTAGGGCTTGCCGTCCGCCGCCGGTGCCCGGACCCGGCCGACCAGGCCGGCGACCGCGAGGATCGTCGCCAGGTAGGGCAGCATGGCCAGGAACTGGCTCGGGATCACGCTGTTGATGGCACCCAGGTAGGTGGCGAGCTGGTCGGCGAAGCCGAAGAAGAGCGCGGCGAGCAGCGCCCCGGTCGGGTTCCACCGTCCGAAGATCAGCGCGGCCAGCGCGATGAAGCCCTTGCCGCCGATCATGTTCTTGGTGAACGAGTAGAGCGCCAGCGTGTACGACGCGCCACCGATACCGGCGACCACGCCGGCCAGCAGCACGTTGCGGTAGCGCACCCGCAGCACCTTGACTCCGAGCGTGTCGGCGGCGATCGGGTGCTCCCCAACCGACCGGGTCCGCAGCCCCCACCGGGTGCGGAACAGCCCGATGTGGATCACCAGCACCAGCAACAGGCCGAGGTAGAGGAAGATGTTGCCGCGGAACAGCGCCGGCCCGAGCACCGGGATGTCCTTGAGGAGCGGGATCTCCCAGTTGCTGAAGCGCGGCGCGCTGTTGTACTTCTCCGCGTCGGTCTGCATCAGCCGCTCGTAGAGGAAGCCGGTGACACCGACCGCCAGCAGGTTCAGCACGATGCCCATGACGACCTGGTCCACCAGGTAGCGGATGGCGAAGACGGCCAGCAGCAGCGAGATGAGCGCGCCACCGATGGCGGCGGCGACCAGACCCACCCAGACGCTGCCGGAGATGCTGCCGAACAGCGCGCCGCTGAACGCGCCCATCAGCAACTGCCCCTCGATGGCCACGTTGACCACGCCCGAGCGTTCACAGAGCACGCCGGCGAGCGCACCGAAGATCAACGGCAGAGCCAGGATGAACGTGCCTCGGATGATGTTGACCAGCGGCATGAAGTTCTGCCCGGTCGGCGCGGCGGAGACCTGCCAGCAGAGGAAGGAGAGCACGAAGGCGACCAGCCCGACGCCGAGCACCGGCAGGAACCAGCGCTTCGGCACGCCGGCGAGCAGGGCCGCACCGGCGGCGATCGTGATGATCCCGAACAGGATCGCGCCGATCGTGCCGTTGATCTCCAGCGCGGCGCCGGCCGCGTCGTCGCTGAGCGTGAAACGGGCCTGCTGGCCGGTGGCGAGCGCTCCGAACAGCACCGCCGCCAGCAGGCCGAGCGCCGTCAGCGTGAGGCCGACCTTGCGGGTCCGGGTCCAGAAACCCTCGTCGACGCCGACCGCGACGTCGGGGACAGCCATGGTGGACATCGGTTACCAGCCCTTCGCCAGGCTCGTCTGCAACCGGGCGGCCCGTGCGGCCCGGAGCTGGAAGATCGCCTTCACCAGGGCGGGTGCGGCGATGAAGATGACGATCAGCGCCTGGAGCACGGTCACCAGCTCCAGCGAGATGCCGGAGTACGACTGCATCCGGTTGCCGCCGGCCTGGAGCGCGCCGAACAGCAGCGCGGCGAGCAGCACCCCCCACGGCTTCACCCGGCCCAGCAGCGCCACCAGGATGCCGTCGAAGCCGATCTGGGCCACCACCAGCGGCGTCAGGGCGCTGGCGGTGGAGCCGAGCACCATGTTCGAACCGCCGAGCCCGGCCAGGACCCCGGAGAAGACCATGATCAGGATGTACGTCCGGGTGACGCTGATGCCGGCCGTCCGCGCGGCGTCCGGGTTGGCGCCGACCGCGCGCAGCTCGAAGCCGAGCGTGGACCGGTTGAGCAGCCAGGCGACCGCCCAGGTGGCCAGCACGGCGAGCAGGATGCCCGCGTGCACCCGCAGGTTGTCACCGAGCAGTCGGGGCAGTTGGGCGGACGTGTCCACCCCCTTGCTGATCGCGTCGGTCCGTGTCGGGTCCTGCACGCCGTTCTGCACGATCAGCCAGGTCAGGAAGTACGTGGCGACGTAGTTGAGCATGATCGTGTTGATCACCTCGTGGGCACCGGCACGAGCCTTGAGGATGCCCGGGATGAAGCCCCAGATCGCCCCGCCCAGCGCGCCGGCGAGCACCGCCACGAGCAGGTGCAGACCGGGCGGCAGCGGCAGCAGGAAGCCGGCCAGCGCGGCCAGGATCACGCCGATGGTGGCCTGACCCTGCGCGCCGATGTTGAACAGGCCACCGCGGAAGGCCAGCGCCACCGCCAGGCCGGTGAAGACCAGAGGCGCGGCGTACGTCAGCGTCTCGGAGATCGGCGCGAGCACGGCCTGCCAGCCGTTGCTGCCGTTCACCCAGCCAGAGAACGCCTCCGGGTCGAAGATCGAGCCCTTGAACAGGTTGGCGTACGCCTCGCTCACCAGCGTCCAGCTCGAACTGAACGCGTCCGAGGGGCGTGCCGTGATGTAGGTGTAGGTGTGCAGCACGTCCGGGTCGGAGACGACCATCAGCACCGCGCCGACGACGATCGCCAGCACCAGCGACAACAGGGTCACCGTGAAGGTGTTGGCCGCCCAGAGATTGTCCAGGAAGAGCCGGCCCAGGGACGGCTTCGGCTCCGGCGTCTTCTCCGTGGTGGTGGTGCCGGCCCGCTCGGTGTTGCCGAGGGCGTTCTGCGCCGCCTGCGCCTCGCTCGCCGGTTCCTTGTCCGGGGAGCCCGACTGCGGATTGGGGTTGGTGGTCATGCCTCGTCCTCGCTCGCGGGGCTGTCGGCAGACGCCGGACCCCCGTCGGCTGTGCCGGCCGCGTCCGGGCGGATGCCGGCCATCAGCAGACCGATCTCCTCACGCGGGGTGTCCGGGTCGACGATGCCGATGATCCGTCCGCGGTACATGACCGCGATCCGGTCGGCCAGCCCGACCACCTCGTCAAGCTCGCTGGACACCACCATGACGGCCGTGCCGATGTCCCGCTCGTGGATGATCTGGCTGTGGATGAACTCGATCGACCCGACGTCCACGCCACGGGTGGGTTGGGCGGCGATGAAGAGCTTCAGCGGCCGGGACAGCTCCCGTGCCACGATCACCTTCTGCTGGTTGCCGCCGGAGAGGGTGCCCACCGCCGCGTCCGCCGATGAGGTGCGGACGTCGAACTGCTCGATCCGCTCGCGGGCCGAGGACGCGATGGCGTCCGGCTTGAGGGCGAGCCCGGTGCCGAACGGTGGCCGGTCGTAGATGTCCAGCACCAGGTTCTCGGCGACGCTGAACTCCTTGACCAGGCCGTCCACGCTGCGGTCCTCGGGCACGTAGCCGACGCCGGCGCGGAGGACTCTCTTGGTCGTCCACCCGTTGATCTGGTCACCGCCCAGGCTGACCGTGCCGGCGAGCACCGGGCGCAGGCCCATGATCGCCTCGATCAGCTCCGTCTGGCCGTTGCCCTGCACGCCCGCCACGCCGAGCACCTCACCCGCGCGCACGGTCAGGTCCACGCCGTCGACAGCCCGGACCTGCCGGTCGTCGTCGACGATCAGCCCGGCAACCTCCAGCACCGGCTCGCCCGGCGTGGCCGTCGACTTGTCGACCGTGAGCCGCACGCTGCGGCCGACCATCAGCGCGGCCAGCTCGTCCCGGCTGGTCTCCGGCGAGGCCGTGCCGACCGTCCTACCGCGCCGGATCACCGTGATCCGGTCGGCGATCGCCTTGACCTCGCCCAGCTTGTGGGTGATGAAGACGATCGACTTGCCGGCCGCCTTCAGCGACCGCATGACCGTCAACAGCTCCTCGGTCTCCTGCGGCGTGAGCACGGCGGTCGGCTCGTCCAGGATGAGCAGGTCCACGTCGCGGGTGAGCGCCTTGACGATCTCCACACGTTGCTGGATGCCGACCGGCAGGTCCTCGATCACCGCGTCCGGGTCGACCCGCAGGTTGTAGCGCTCGGACACCTCGGTGACCTCGCGACGGGCCCGTCGCCGGTCCAGGAAGCCGGCGATGCCGCCCCGGACCTGCTCGGCCCCGAGCATGATGTTCTCGGCCACGGTGAAGACCGGCACCAGCATGAAGTGCTGGTGCACCATGCCGATTCCAGCCCCGATGGCGTCGGACGGGCCCTTCAGCTTCAGCGGCGTGCCGTCGACCAGGATCTCGCCCTCGTCGGGCTGGTATAGCCCGTAGAGCACGTTCATCAGGGTCGACTTGCCCGCGCCGTTCTCGCCGAGCAGGGCGTGGATCTCTCCAGGCTCCACCGTCAGATCGATGTGGTCGTTGGCGACCAGATCACCGAACCGCTTGGTGATGCCGCGCAGTTCGAGTCTCAGCGCAACCTCCTGGAGTGCGAGCGATGGTGCAGCCTAGCTGCCGTCGAACGGCCCGGAGCGGCCTGGCCGACGCGGTGCGCGATCGGCCGCTCCGACCCACGCGGTCACCCACGGGGCCGAAGCGGCCGATCGGTCGTACCTGTACCCCCACCGACCCCTCCGATGATCTCACCGGGGAGGCCGGCCGGACGTCACTTGGTCGGCTGGGCCTTCGAGGTGACGGTGATGGTGCCGGCGGCGATGTCCGCCTTGATCTTCTCGACCTCGGTCTTCAGCTCGGCCGGGACCTTGCCGTCGAAGTCGTGGTACGGGGCGATCGAGACACCGGTGTTGGCCAGGGTGCCGACGAAGCCCGGCTCGGCCTGCAGCTTCTCGCCACCGGCCGCCTTGAGCACGGCCTCCTTGACAGCCTCCGGGATGTTCTTGACGACCGTCGTGACGATCGCGGCGCAGTCCGGCGTGCTCTCGCAGCCGTCGACGTCCACCCAGATGGTGCTGTACTTGCCGCCGGAGGCCTTGGCCGCCGAGGTGGTGCCGAGGCCGGCGCCGCCGGCGACCGGCATGATGATGTCCGCACCCTGGGCGACCAGCGCGTCGGAGACCTTCTTGCCCTCGTCCTGCTTGTCGAAGGCGTTGGTGAAGGAGCCCTTCTGGGTCTCCTTGTTCCAGCCCAGCGCCTGGACGTTCTTGCCCTTGGTGGTGTTGTAGTACTTCACACCGTCGACGAAGCCGTCCATGAAGATCGTCACCGGCGGGATCGGCAGGCCGCCGTAGGTGCCGACCTTGCCGCTCTTGCTCATCCCGGCGGCGAGGTAGCCGGCCTGGAACGCGGCCTGGGCGGTGTCGAACTGCATCGGGTAGACGTTGGCGTCACCCGGCTTGGCGTCGACGATGCCGAACTGCTGGTTCGGGTTCGCCTTGGCGATCTTCGAGGTGGACTCGGCCATCAGGCCACCGACCGCCAGGATGAAGTCGCACTTCTGGTTGACGAACTGCGTCAGGTTCGGCTCGTAGTCCGCCTGCGCCTTCGACGCGACGTACTTGATGTCGATGTTGTCGTTGGCGGCCTTGGCCGCCTGCAGGCCCTTCCAGGCCGAGGTGTTGAACGACTTGTCGTCGATGCCGCCGACGTCGGTCACCATGCAGGCGCTGTACTTCTTGGCGCCACTGCCGGCGTTCTTGTCATCATCGGGGGCCTCGCCACACGCGGCGGCGCTGAGCACGAGCCCACCTACCGCGAAGATCGAGGCGATCCGCATCCCACGCACCGAGCGCAAGACGTCTCCTTCCCATTGCACACCGCGCCTAGTGCGGTGGCAGCCCATCAGCCGACCTGCGGGTGTGCCGCCGGCTGTCCCACGTTACGGACGGGAGCGTACGCCCGCGCCCACCCACCGGCCGACAATCGTGCACGACTGTTGAGCGCCTGTTACCCGGGTGTAACCCTTGCGTGGGGCACATCACTCTTCGTGCTGCTAACCGAGCGCCGAGGCGTCGCGGATGTCCGGTTTCCTGCGAGCGGTCACCTCCTCGGACGCTACCGCCAAAAAACCGCCACTGCCGCGTTGACCAGGGTCAGGCCGACGATCGCGAGGAAGTGACCGCGATTGACCACGTCCCGCTTCCGGGAGAAGAAGACCATGACGAAGATCAGCAGCGCGATCACCAACTTCGTCACAAGTTTTGCCGGGTCCGGCTCGGCGTCGCCGCCGCCGCGCAGGGGCGCGGAGAGCCCGAGCCCGGTCAGCAACTGGATCACGGCACCCCAGAGCATGGCGGCGTTGATCCGCAGCTTCCCGCTGACGTACTGGGCGATCGAACCACCGAGCAGCAGAGCGAAGCCGATCAGATGGACGTAGAGGAGGATGAGTCGGAGTGCTTCCACGTCACTCATCCTCCCCTATCAACGACATTTTGTAGTAGTGGGGTCGTCGGTTACGCGGTCCTGGCCCTGCCGTCTGGCACGGATCGAACGACCCCGCGCACCGCCGAAGCAAGAGTTTGCAGACAACGGAAGGGGCTTGCAGGCCGCTCCGCAAGAACTTGCCGGTGGGCTACAGTGCCGCCATGCGCGCTCGACTGTCCGACATCGCCCAGCAGGCCGACGTCAGCGAGGCCACGGTGTCGCGGGTGCTCAACGACCGCCCCGGCGTGGCGGCGGAGACCCGGCAGGCGGTTCTCACCGCCCTCGACGTGCTCGGCTACGAGCGACCGGCGCGACTGCGCAAGCGCAGCGCCGGCCTGGTCGGCCTGGTGGTGCCGGAGCTCGACAACCCGATCTTCCCGGCGTTCGCGCAGGTCATCGAGTCGACGCTGGCGCAGAGCGGATTCACCCCGGTGCTCTGCACCCAGACCGCCGGCGGCGTGACCGAGGACGAGTACGTGGAGATGCTGCTGGACCGGCAGGTCTCCGGGATCGTCTTCGTCTCCGGCCTGCACGCCGACACCGCCGCCAACCACGACCGCTACCGGGCGCTCATCGCCCGGCCGCTTCCGGTCGTAATGATCAACGGGTACGTCCCCGACGTCGCCGCCCCCTTCGTCTCCTGCGACGACCGGGAGGCCGCCGACCTGGCGGTGGCCCACCTCGTCGCGCTCGGGCACCGACGGATCGGCCTGATCACCGGCCCGGACCGCTTCGTGCCGGTGCGGCGCAGGGTCGCCGGCTGGCGAGCGGCGATGACCCGGCTGGCCGGCGTCGCCGAGGCCGATCTCGGCCCGCTGGCCGAGCTGACGCTGTTCGGTGTGGAAGGTGGCGAGGCGGCGGCCGGCCGGCTGCTCGACCGTGGTGTCACCAGCCTGGTCTGCGGCTCCGACCTGATGGCGCTCGGTGCGGTGCGGGCGGCCCGACAGCGCGGCCTGACCGTGCCGGGTGACCTCTCCGTCGTCGGCTACGACGACTCGCTGCTGATGGCCTTCACCGACCCACCGCTGACCACCGTGCGGCAACCGGTCACCGCGATGGCGGTAGCCGCGGTCCGGGCACTGGTGGACGAGATCAACGGGCACGGCGCCCCGCACTCGGAGTACCTGTTCCGCCCCGAGCTGGTCGTACGCGGCTCCACGGCGGTCGCCCCGGCGGCCGTGCGTCTTCCGTACGCCAGGTCCGCCTGACTCGCACCCGGAGCCGGCGGCGTGTCGCGCCGAGCCGGCGAGCGCGCGCCGCGCACCGATCACCTGCTGCCGGTCGACCCGGTCACCTGGTTGGAACGGCGCTGAGCGGGTAACCCAAATCCGACCTGGTCGTCCGTCGTGCCCCGCGCCAACGGGCGACTGGGCTGCCGGCCCCTTGTGGTGGGGGGTGAGGTGCACCGGCGTCACGCGGAGCGAACTCCGCGCGGCGCCGGTGTTCGTCTGACGCCCGCGTCACTTGGCGGTGAGCAGCGCCGCGATCCGGGTGAAGCCAGCGCGCACCTCGGCCTCGTTCGGCGGTTCGGCGGGTTCGCCGTGACCCGCCTCGTCGGCCGCGGCGTCCAACTCCTCGTCGATCACGTCCTCGAAGTCGCCGTACAGGTCAGCCCCCTCGACCTGCCGGGCCTCGTCCTCGGCGGCCACCTGGGCGGCGGCGATCTCGCTGCGGATCTCGTCGGCCGACAGCGCCGGCAGCAGCGGTTCCACGACGGCCATCAACTGCTCCTCGGCCACCACCGCCTCGGCCAACGCCAGCGCGTGCGGCCGTTCGTACGGCCCGCACACCACCGGCTCCCACTCGTCCAGGTCCCCGAGCGGCCCGAAGGTGATGATCCACGGCAGGCCGAGCATCGGCGAGTCGGCCGGTAGGTCCAGTGTCATGAGTGCGCCCACGGGCTCATCATGGTCCGCGAACGTGAGCGCCGTTGCCGTTCTGTTCAGTTACCGCCCGTCCGGCGTCCGATCGGCAACCGTTCAGCGCGGGCTTCGTCGTCCTCGGCTCAGTCGTGCCGGGTGGCGTCGACGGCGGCGCGGACGAGAGCGACAGCGCGGTCGGGGGGTACGCCCAGCCGCCGCGCCTCGGCGGCGTACTCGACGGCGACCCGGTGCAGCCGGTCGACGGCGTCGTCCCGGCCGGGGGCGACGAAGGTGCCGTTGCGTCCCCTGGTCTCCAGCAGCCCGGCTGCCTCCAGCTCCCGGTACGCCCGCGCCACCGTGTTCGCGGCCAGGCGCAGGTCGGCGGCGAGCTGCCGAACGGTGGGCAGGCGACTACCCACCGGCAACCGGCCGTCGCCGACCAACTCGGCGAGCTGCCCGCGCACCTGCTCGTACGGGGGCACCGGCGAGTCCTGGTCGACCGTGATCAGCACGTCGGGCATCTCCGCCGTCATCCCGCACCCCCCGGAGCACCGGGATCGGTGTTCTCGTCCACATCCACCGCCGGGGCGCCCTCGGCCAGGTCCACCACACGTCCGCTCCGGCTGGTCGCGAGCAGCGCCGCCCCGAACAGCACCAGTTGGTTCAGCAGGTAGAGATAGAGCAGCAGACCGACCGCGCCGGCCACCACGGTGTACGCCGGATTCCGCTCGGTACGCACCACGTAGTACCGCCCCACCGTGTTGAGCAGCGTGATGCCGACCGCCACCAGCAGCACCACCGGACGTAACCGGGACCGGCTCATCCGCAGTCGGGGCACCGCGAGCAGCAGCGCGGTGGCGAGGACCGCGTTGACCAGCACACTGAGGACGGCACTGATGGCGGTCAGGCCGACCGACCCGGTGCTGCGCAGCAGGAAGCGCAGCAGTGATTCCAACGCGTCCACCGCCGCCACCGAGAGGCCGAGCAGCACGAAGACGCCGATCATCACACCCAGGTCGACAAGCCGCCGGACGACGAGGTTGCCGGGCTGCTGGTTGAGCGCGTACATGAGCCGCTGGGAGGAGCGGATGGCCTCCACCCAGCCGATGCCGGTGAACACCAGGATCACGAGGCCGACCACCCCGACCGTGCCGCTGGAGTTGGCGATCTGCTGCGCGTCCAGGAACGGCAGGTTCTCCTTCAGGAATCCGGCCGCCGCCTCGCTGACCTCGTCGTTGTCCTCGAGGATGGCGCCGAAGATGGAGTACGCGACAAGGGCGAGAGCGAAGACGGCGAAGAAGCCGTAGTAGGCGATCGCTGCGGCGAGCCTCCCTGCCAACACGTCGGCGTAGAGCGTCCCGGCTCGCCAGACGTGGTCGAACAGGCCAGACCGGGCACGCGCGGCACCCACCCAGCGGTCGATGCCCGCCTCGATCCGGCCGATCACGTTCACGCGATCATCCTCGCCGATCTCCCGCCGCCGTCCCGGCAACCAGTACAAGACCGCTCGCCGCCCGGCGCGTCGCCGAACGTCAGTCGCCGAGGCGGAAGTCCCGGCGCGGCTGCCACCGGGTCTGCCCACTGTGCGAGAACAGGGTGAACCCGTCGACCTCGAACATCGCGGAGAAGTCGGCCAGATCCTCGTACACCTTGTCCAACGCCTCCGGAGCGACGTCCTGGGCCACGGTGACGTGCGGATGGTACGGGAAGCGAGCCTGGCGGTGCAGTCCCGGCGCGGACGCGATGGCCGCGGCCAGCAGCTCGCATTCGCTGATGCCGGCGGCCACCGCCACGAACACCACCTGCGTCACCGGCCGGAACGTACCCGTGCCCCGCAGGTGCAGCGTGAACGGCAGATGCGCGGCGGCCACCGCGGCCAGGTGCCGCTCGACGCCCGGCAGCACGTCGGTCGGGATCTCGGTCGGACCGAGCAGCGTCACGTGCGCGGGCACCGCGAGGGGATCACCCGCCTCGACCCGTCGCCGGGTGAGTTGCGCCCCCCACGGCTCCGGGATGTCCACCGCGATGCCGATCTGCACGGTGTCGCCGGTCGACGACACCCCGCCACTGCGATCCACACCCCGTGCCACCACGTCGGCCACCGACTCGCCCACCTGTCCCCGCAGCGTTATTCGCCGCGCACCGGCGGGAAGAAGCCGATCCGCTCGTACGCGGACCGCAGGGTCGCGCCGGCTACGGACCGGGCCTTCTCCGCGCCGGCGGCCAGCAGCTTGTCCAGCTGGGCCGGGTCGTCGAGGTACGTACGCGTGCGCTCCTGGATCGGACGGGCGAACTCCGCCACCACCTCGGCCAGCTCCTTCTTGAGGTCGCCGTAGCCGCGACCGGCGAACGCCGACACGAGGTCGTCGATGCCACGCCCGCTGAGTGCCGAGTAGATGGTCAGCAGGTTGGACACGCCCGGCTTGGTCTCGGCGTCGAAGACGATCTCCCGACCGGTGTCGGTCACCGCGGAGCGGATCTTCTTGGCGGACCGGGCCGGGTCCTCCAGCAGGTCGATGATGCCCGCCGGCGAGGACGACGACTTGGACATCTTCGCCGTCGGGTCCTGCAGGTCGGTGATCTTCGCGGTGTCCTTCACGATGTGCGGCGCGGGCACGGTGAACGTCGCGCCGAACAGCGAGTTGAAGCGCTGGGCGAGGTCGCGGGACAGTTCCAGGTGTTGGCGCTGGTCCTCGCCGACCGGCACCGCGTTGGCCTGGTAGAGCAGGATGTCGGCGGCCTGTAGGACCGGGTAGGTGAACAGCCCGACGCTGGCCCGCTCGTTGCCCTGCTTCTGCGACTTGTCCTTGAACTGGGTCATCCGGCTGGCCTCGCCGAAGCCGGTGATGCAGCCGAGCACCCAGGCCAACTGCGGGTGCTCGGGCACCTGCGACTGCACGAACAGGGTGCTGCGGTCGGGGTCGATACCGACCGCGAAGAGCTGGGCGGCCGCCACCCTGGTCCGTTGACGCAGCACCGCGGGGTCGTGACCGGCGGTGATCGCGTGCAGGTCCACCACGCAGTAGAACGCGTCGTGGGTGTCCTGCAGGGCCACCCAGTGCCGCAGGGCTCCCAGGTAGTTGCCGAGGTGGAACGAGTCGGCCGTCGGCTGGATGCCGGAGAAGACGCGGGGTCGCTCGGGAACGTCGGGCATGACGATAATTCTGTCAGCAAGCGAGCGGAGCCGTCATGACGGGCCGGCGCGTCGGCCCCGGCCCGCCGGTGTCGGGGCGCTGACCTCGCGTCGCCCGGCCGTACCCACCCGTCGACCCGGCCCCACGGCGACGGCGCGCTGCTGCCCCGCGGCGCTCCCGTCCGCCTCGCGCAGAAGGCCGGTGGCGGGGTCACGTCGCTGTTCCGGCACCCGCACCGCCGTCACCGCGAGCCGGGCGACCCGGCGTCCGTCCAGGGCCAGCACCCGCAGCAACCAACCGTCGGCCGGGGCCGCCGGAGCTCCGCTCCCGCCGTCGGACGGCTCGGCGGGTACCGGAACCTCGTCCCCGGCCAGCGGCAACCGACCCAGCACCGCCATCACGTACCCGCCGACCGTCTCGTACGGCCCGGCGGGCAGCGCCACCCCGGTCCGCTCGGCGAAGTCGGCGAGGTTGAGTCGGCCGTCGACCACCGCGGGCAGGCCGGCGCGCCCCGATTCGGGTGTCACATCGTACTCGTCGTGGATCTCCCCGACGAGTTCCTCGATGAGGTCCTCCAGGGTGACGATGCCGGCGGTCCCGCCGTACTCGTCGATCACCACCGCCAGGTGGTGACCCTCCCGACGCATCTCGGTCAGCGCGGCCAGGACCCGCTTGCTCCCGGGCACCTGCTTGACCTCGCGGGTCAGCTCGCCGACGGTGCAACAGGGGTCGGCGTCCGGACGCAGCAGCACGTCCCGCAGGTGCACGAACCCGACCACGTCGTCATGGGTGCCGTCGGTGACCGGGTAGCGGGTGTGCGTCTCGGCCCGCACCAGCCGGGCGGCCTCGGCGATGGTCAGCCGGGCCGGCAGGAAGACCACCTCGGTACGGGGCATCATCACCTCGCGGACGAGGCTCGCTCCCGCGGCCAGCACCTCGTCGATGATCCGCCGCTCGTCCGGGTCGAGCACCGTGTTGGCCGCGACCAGATCCCGCAGTTCGGCCTCGGAGATGCGCTCCCGACCGGCCGCCGGACCGGTGCCGAGCAGATTGGTGACGAGGCGGCTGGCGCCGTCGGCGGTACGGACGAGCATCCGGGCGACGGCTCGGGCAAGCGGCCCGGGGTCGCGGCGGGACGCTCCCCGCACGCGTCGCCGGAGCCCGGAACGGGCCGCTTCCCGCATGACAGAGATGGTAGACACCGTGCGCCCGCCACACGGGAGATCACACGCAGTCACCGGGATATGTGCGGCTCTGTTTAAACATGAAAGATTATGATGGAATAGCGGGCGGCGCGATCCACACTGCTTTCCATCGCCGCCGTAGGGTGATCACCAAGGGCCACGTCCCGGCGGGCCAGGCAGGAGGCAACGACGTGAAACTGCTCGTCACCGGGGGTGCCGGCTTCATCGGCAGCGTGGTGACCCGGATGCTGCTCGACGCCGGCCACCAGGTCGTCGTCCTGGACGACCTGCGCACCGGTCACCGTGCGGCACTCGCACCGGACGCGACCCACGTCGAAGCGTCCATCCACGACGCCGCCCAGGTCCTCACCCCTGACGCCGGCTTCGACGGAGTGCTGCACTTCGCCGCCCTCATCGCCGCCGGCGAGTCGATGGTGAAGCCCGAGCTGTACTGGCAGAACAACACCATCGGCACGCTCGCCCTGATCGACGCGGTCCGCGCGGCCGGGGTGCCCCGGATGGTCTTCTCCTCCACCGCCGCCGTCTACGGCAACCCCACCGAGCTGCCGATCACGGAGACCGCGGTCAAGGCGCCCACCAACACGTACGGCGCCACCAAGCTCGCCGTCGACATGGCGCTCACGTCCGAGGCCGTCGCGCACGGGCTGGCCGCCGTGTCGCTGCGCTACTTCAACGTCGCCGGCGCGCACCTCGACGGCGACGTCGCACTCGGCGAACGTCACGACCCGGAGACGCACCTCATCCCGATCGCCCTCGATGTCGCCGCCGGTCGGCGCGAGAAGCTCCAACTCTTCGGCGACGACTACCCCACCGTGGACGGCACCTGCGTGCGCGACTACATCCACGTCGCCGACCTCGCCCGCGCACACCTGCTGGCACTGGACGCCGCGACCGCGGGTCAGCACCGCATCTACAACCTCGGCAACGGAACCGGCTTCACCAACCGCCAGGTGGTCGACGTGGTCCGCGAGGTGACCGGCCACCAGCTTCCGGTCGAGGTGGCGCCGCGCCGCGAGGGCGACCCCGCCGAGCTGGTCGCCTCCTCCGCGCTGGCCCGCGACGAGCTGGGTTGGGTGCCCCGCAAGCCCACGCTGCACGACATGGTCGGCGACGCCTGGGCCTTCTACCGCGCGCACGTCCTGGAGCAGTCGTGAGCGCGAGGAGTGAGCCGGGTTTGCGAGCCCCGCAGTCGCGAGCAGAGGAGGCACGATGACCGGCCCCACCGGTGACGTCGTCGAGCGGGCCACCGTCGGCTTCACCGATCAGTACGACGCTCCGGCCGCCGGTCTCTGGGCCGCACCCGGTCGGGTCAACCTGATCGGCGAGCACACCGACTACAACGACGGGTTCGTGCTGCCCTTCGCGCTGCCCATGCGTACCGTGGTCGCCGCCGACCGGCGGGACGACGAGCGCTGGACGGTCTGGTCCGAGTTCTCCGGCGAGACGATCGACTTCGACGCCGACGACGTGGCCGAGCCCGGCCGGGTGACCGGTTGGGGCGCGTACGTGGCCGGGGTGGTCTGGGCGCTGCGGGACGCCGGCCACGCGGTGCCCGGCGCCCGGCTGGCCATCGCCTCCGACGTGCCGCTGGGTTCCGGGCTCTCCTCGTCGGCCGCGCTCGAGTCGGCCGTGCTCGCCGCCCTGCTCGACCTCGCGGGGCTGGAGCTGCCCGCCGAGCGACTGCCCCGGCTGGCGCAGCGGGCGGAGAACGTCTACGTGGGTGCGCCGACCGGCATCATGGACCAGTCCGCCGTGATCCGCTGCCGCGTCGGCCACGCGCTCTTCCTCGACTGCCGCGACGAGTCGGTCGAACACATCCCGTTCGACCTGGACGCCGCCGGGCTGACTGTGCTGGTCATCGACAGCCGCGCGCCGCACCGGCACGCCGACGGCGAGTACGCGGCCCGCCGCCGATCCTGCGAAGCTGCCGCCGAGGCGCTCGGCGTTCCGGCGCTGCGCGACGTGACCGTCGACCAACTCGACGCCGCCCTGGCCCGGCTCGACGACACCGAGACCCGACGCCGGGTCCGGCACGTGGTCACCGAGGACCAGCGCGTGCTGGACACCGTCGCGCTGCTGCGCGCCGGCCGGGTGCGGGACATCGGCCCGCTGCTCACCGCCTCGCACGTCTCGATGCGCGACGACTTCGAGATCACCGTGCCGGAGATCGACACGGCTGTCGAGGCGGCGCTGTCGGCCGGCGCGCTGGGGGCACGGATGACCGGCGGCGGGTTCGGCGGCTGCGTCCTCGCCCTGGTGGAGAGCGACCGCGCCGACGCGGTGTCCGACGCCGTCCGAGCCGCCTACGCCGAGCGCAACTACACCGCCCCCACCACGGTCCCGGTCCTCCCCGCCCCCGGCGCCACCCGCCTGCGCTGACCCCCACCGGCGCTGCCCCCTGCCGGCGCTCCCCGGCGCTCCCCGGCGCTCACCCCGGTTGATCAAGAGATCGGCGTCAGAATCCGGGCTCGGATTGACGCAAACCCCTTGATCAACCGGCGAGGTCGGGGGTGGAGGCGGGATGATCGTGCTTGTTCATGGAAGTAGTGGCCTTCCCGTTCGGGGAGGCCACTACTTCGTGGATCGAGCGCGATCTTGGCGGCGCGAACGGGCGCGCGGGGCGGGTTAGGCGGCTTCGACGATCATGGCGGCGCCCACCGTGCGGTTGGTGGTCTCGTCGATGATGACGAAGCCACCGGTGGTGCGGTTGCGGCGGTACTCGTCGGCCAGCAGCGGCACCGTCGTCCGCAGCCGCACCCGGCCGATCTCGTTGAGCCGCAACTCGTCGGCCGACTCGTCGCGGTGCAACGAGTTGATGTCCAACCGGTAGTACAGCCCGCGCACGATCGCCCGCGCCGACCGCGTGGTGTGCTTGATCGCGTAGCGGCCGCCGACCCGCAACGGGGCCGTCTCGTCCATCCAGCAGACCATCGCCTCGATGTCCTGGGAGACGGCCGGCGCGTTGTTCGGCCGGCAGATCATGTCGCCCCGGGAGATGTCGATCTCGTCGGCCAGTCGTACCGTCACCGACATCGGCGGGAACGCCTCCGCGACCGGCCCGTCGGCGGTCTCCACGGCGGCGATCCGGCTGGTGAAGCCGGACGGCAGCACCATCACCTCGTCACCCGGCTTGAGCACACCGGAGGCGACCTGACCGGCGTAGCCGCGGTAGTCGGTGACCGTGGTGGACTGCGGGCGGATCACGTACTGCACCGGGAAGCGGACGTCGACCAGGTTGCGATCACTGGCGATGTGCACCCGCTCCAGGTGGTGCAGCAGCGACGGGCCCTCATACCACGGCATGTTCTCCGACCGGGTGACGATGTTGTCGCCGCGCAACGCGGAGACCGGCACCACGGTCAGGTCCGGTACGTCGAGCTTCGCGGCGAACGCGGTGAACTCGTCGGCGATCTGCTCGTAGACCTCCTGCGACCAGTCGACCAGGTCCATCTTGTTGACGCACAGGACCAGGTGCGGCACCCGCAGCAGCGAGCACAGGAACGCGTGCCGGCGGGACTGCTCGACGAGGCCCTTGCGGGCGTCCACCAGGATCAACGCCAGGTCGGCCGTGGACGCGCCGGTGACCATGTTGCGGGTGTACTGGATGTGCCCGGGAGTGTCCGCGATGATGAACTTGCGCCGTGGCGTGGCGAAGTACCGGTACGCGACGTCGATGGTGATGCCCTGCTCCCGCTCGGCGCGCAGGCCGTCGGTGAGCAGCGCGAGGTTGGTGTACTCGTCGCCACGGGCCGCGCTGACCGCCTCCACCGCCTCCAACTGGTCGGTGAAGAGCGACTTGGTGTCGTACAGCAGCCGGCCGATCAGGGTGGACTTCCCGTCGTCCACGCTGCCGGCGGTGGCGAACCGCAGCAGGTCCATCGGCCGCGCCTCGGGCGCGGTCTCGGTGCCGGCCGCCGGGGCCAGGGTCTCGGTGCTCATCAGAAGTAGCCCTCCCGCTTGCGGTCCTCCATGGCGGCCTCGCTGACCCGGTCGTCACCACGGGTCGCGCCCCGCTCGGTGATCCGGGTGGCCGCCACCTCCTCGATGACCTTCTCCACGGTGTCCGCGTCCGAGCGGACCGCCGCGGTGCAGGAGGCGTCGCCGACGGTGCGGTAGCGCACCTGGGCCTTGAACCGCTCCTCGCCGGCGCGTGGGCGGAAGAACTCGTTGACCGCGTAGAGCATGCCGTCGCGCTCGATCACCTCGCGCTCGTGGGCGTAGTAGATCGACGGCAACGGGATGCGCTCGCGGGCGATGTAGTGCCAGACGTCCAGCTCGGTCCAGTTGGACAGCGGGAAGACCCGGATCGACTCGCCGGGGTGGTGCCGCCCGTTGTAGAGCGACCACAGCTCCGGGCGCTGGTTCTTCGGGTCCCACTGGCCGAACTCGTCGCGGAAGCTGAACACCCGCTCCTTGGCCCGCGCCTTCTCCTCGTCCCGGCGCGCGCCGCCGAACAGCGCGTCGAAGCGGTGCTTCTCCACCGCGTCGAGCAGCACCGGCGTCTGGATGCGGTTGCGCATGCCGTCGCCGGACTCCCGGACCATGCCGCTGGCGAGGGCCTCCGGCACGCTCGCCACCACGAGCTGCAACCCCAGCTCGGTGACCCGCTGATCGCGGTATTCCAGCACCTCGGCGAAGTTGTGCCCGGTGTCGACGTGCATGACGGGGAAGGGGATGTTGGCCGGAGCGAACGCCTTCTGCGCCAACCGCAGCATGACGATCGAGTCCTTGCCGCCGGAGAAGAGCAGCACCGGACGTTCCATCTCGGCGACAACCTCGCGCATCACGAAGATGCTCTCCGCCTCGAGAGCGTCCAGGTGGGAGACGCGGTAGGCCGCGGGGGAGGTCATGACACTCGCTCGCTCATCCGATTTCCAGACCTTTCCGGTCGGACATGTCAAGAAGTGCGCTCAGGCTACCCGGAATGCCTCTGCAGCGCTGCAAGCAACCGGCTGGCGAGATCCTTGCGACAGACCAACAGGTCCGGCAGGCGCGGATCCGCCTCGTTGTATCGAAGCGCAGAACCGTCGATCCGGGAAGCGTGCAGTCCGGTGGCCGTCGCCACAGCCACCGGCGCGGCCGAGTCCCACTCGTACTGTCCGCCGGCGTGGATGTACGCGTCCACCTCGCCGGTCACCACCGCGGCGATCTTCGCCCCGGCGGAACCCATCGGCACCAGATGCGCACCCACGTCCTCGGCCAGGTCGGTCAGGAACACTGGCGGCCGACTCCGACTCGCCGCCAGACGGATCTTGCGCTCGCCGGCCGTCGCGGCCTCCACAGTCATCGGCGGGTACGCGGGCGGATAGTCGGTGCCCAGCACCCGGTGCTGCGCCGGCAGCCCCACCGCCCCGGCGACCAGCCCGTGCGGGCTCGGCGCGCTCCGCGCCCAGAGCGCGATGTGCACCGCCCAGTCCGAGCGGCCCTCCTCGGCGAACTCACGGGTGCCGTCCAACGGATCGATGATCCACACTCGGTCCGAGGTCAACCGCGACACCGCCCCGGCGTTCACCTCCGCCGCCCAGGCCAACCGCGATCCCTCGTCCTCCTCGGAGAGCACCGCGTCGCCCGGCCGCCACTTCGCCAACTCCGTGCGGATCAGGTCGTGCGACACCTTGTCCCCGGCCGACTTCAGCGCGCCACCGTCCGCGAAGCCCATCTCGGCGCGCAGGTCGAGAAGCGCCTGCCCGGCCCGGGAGGCCAACCACCGGGCGAACGCCCCGTCGATCATCGGAGGACTGCCCATCTGCCCGCTCCCGTCGCTTCGCCGCGGCCGTGCCCGCACGCACCGATCGGCCGCGACCCGCGTCGCCGGTCACGGCACGCCGAAAGGCGCAGACTACCGGCCCGGCGTTTCCGATCCGGTACGCACCGCCCGACTCAACCGCCGTGATACAGGTTCTGGGTCGGCTCCACGCCCTTGACGATCACCGACTCCACCACGTCGGCAGCCCGGTCCACCAGGAAATCGAGCTCCTTGCGTTCCGCCGCGCCGAAATCCGACAGAACGAAATCCGCCGGGTCCTGCCGCCCCGGTGGACGACCCACCCCGAACCGCACCCGGGCGTAGTCCTTCGTGCCCAGCGACTTCGACATCGAGCGCAGGCCGTTGTGCCCGCCCTCGCCGCCGCCGAACTTGATCCGCACCTGGCCGAACTCGATGTCCAACTCGTCGTGCACCGCGACCACCTGCGCCGGCGGCACCTTGTAGAACTGCGAGAGCGCCGCCACCGGCCCGCCGGAGAGGTTCATGTACGTCAGTGGCTTCGCCAGCACCAGCTTCGGGCCGCCGAACCCCAGCCGACCCTCCGCGACCTCGGCCACCGCCCGCTTGTGCCGGCCGAACCGCGCGCCCACGCGCCCAGCCAGCAACTCGGCCACCATGAAACCGACGTTGTGCCGGTTGCCGGCGTACTCCCGGCCCGGGTTACCCAGGCCGACCACCAGCCACGGTCCCGCCTCGTCCGTCACGACCCGCCCCTCCCGACGTCTTCACCGACACCCGATACGCCGGCAGGCGCCCCCGAAGCTCGGGGACGCCTGCCAGCAGAGTACGAACCGATCAGGCCTCGGTACGCGCCTCGGCGCTCTCGGCGGCGTCGGCGCCCTCGGAGCCCTCGGTGGTCTCGCCGACCTCGGCCTCGGCCTCGTCGGTGGCCGTCTCGACCTCGGGCAGCGTCGCCTCGAGCTGCTCCGCCGTCGGCGCGGCGGTCACCGAGGCGACCGTCAGCTCGGAGTCGGCGGCCAGCTCGACACCCGAGGGCAGGTCGACGTCGGCGGCGGTCACCTGGGAGCCCGCCTCCAGGCCCTCGATCGACGCCTCGAGGTGGTCCGGGACCTTGGTCGCGTCGGCGGTCACCGAGAGGGTGTCGTGGTCGTGCACGATCAGGGTGTCCCGGGCGGCCTCGCCCGTCAGCTGCACCGGAACCTCGACGGTGACCTTCTCGCCACGGCGGACCAGGAGCAGGTCGACGTGCTCGAAGCTGTCCTTGATCGGGTCACGCTGGATCGCCTTCGGCAGCGCCAGCACCTGGGTGCCGTCGGTGATGTCGATGGCGAAGAGCTGGTTGGCGCCACCCTTGCGGATCGCGGCGGCGAACTCCCGCGACGGCAGCGCGATGTGCTTGGGCTTCTCGCCGTGGCCGTACAGCACGGCTGGCACCTTGCCGGCCCGGCGGGTACGACGGGCACCACCCTTGCCGAACTCGGTGCGGGGCTCGGCGCTGATCTTTACCTCGGACACGGGGAAACTCCTGATGCTTCGCTGCGGCGGCTTGTCGTCTTGCGGTGCTGGGGCGAGGGGCTCGCTGGGGCTCATGCGTCATGAACGACTGCCCGGAGCACCGCGTCGATGACGGTGCCTCCGTGCGGCGCTCTTCAGCGGCCCGCCGGGCACCCTCGCCGTGGCAACCGCACCAGTCTACCCGAGCCAATTCGCTGGTTTCCGGCAGTCCCCGGTCACGGCTCCAGGCTGACCCGCCGACGGCGTCTCCCGACGGCGAGCCAGCCCTTTTCGAGCAGTTTGTCAGCCTTTGTGGCGGGACTCGGCCACTCTCAGCTCAGGCCACCGAAGAGGGTGGTCACCGAACCGTCGTCGAACACCTCCCGGATCGCCCGCGCCAGCAGCGGGGCGATCGACAACACGGTCAGCTTGTCCAGCTGCTTCTCCGGCGGCAACGGCAGCGTGTTGGTCACCACGACCTCGCTGATCGGGCTGTTCTTCAACCGCTCGGTGGCCGGGTCGGACAGCAGCGCGTGGGTGGACGCCACCACGATCTCCGCCGCACCCGACTCCTTGAGGATGTCCGCCGCCTTGGCGATCGTCCCACCGGTGTCGATCATGTCGTCGACGATCAGGCAGACCCGACCCTCCACCTCACCGACCACCCGGTTCGCCACCACCTGGTTCGGCTTCATCGGATCGCGGGTCTTGTGGATGAACGCCAACGGGCAGCCGCCCAGCCGGTCGGTCCACCGCTCGGCCACCCGCACCCGACCCGAATCCGGCGCCACCACGGTCATCGGCCGGCCGGCGTACCTGTGCTCCACGTACTCGGCCAGGATGTCCATCGCGAAGAGATGATCCACCGGGCCGTCGAAGAAGCCCTGGATCTGGGCGGTGTGCAGATCGACCGTGAGGATCCGGTTCGCACCGGCGGTCTTCAGCAGGTCCGCCACCAGCCGGGCCGAGATCGGCTCCCGACCGCGGTGCTTCTTGTCCTGCCGCGCGTACGGGTAGAACGGCAACACCACGGTGATCCGCTTCGCCGACCCCCGCTTCAACGCGTCCACCATGATCAGGGTCTCCATGACCCAGGTGTTCACCCCGTGCGTCACGGACTGCACCACGAAGGCGTCCGAACCACGCACCGAATCCTTGAACCGTACGAAGATCTCGCCGTTGGCGAACTCGTACGCGTCGGCCGGCGTCGGTGCCACGCCGAGCACCTCGCCGATCTCCTTGGCCAACTCCGGGAAACCCCGTCCGGAGAAGAGCATCAGGCTCTTGCGGTTTTCGGCGACGATGCTGCCCATGGGCCCGTCTGCTCCCGTTTGTCGGCGGTACCCGGCCCGGTGGTGGTGGGTCGGGGACTATTCGGTTGCAGTATCTCCCGCGCCGGACGCACCGCCCACCGTCTCGGCCCGGCCGTGCATTGCCTCACTGTCACTTGCGGCGCCACCCATTTCCGACGCACCCTTCGCGTCGCTGGATCGCTGCGCACCCTTCGCGTCGCGGGCACGCTGCGCGGCCTCGGCCGCCGCTGTACCGGCCCGCCGCATCACCACCCAGCCCTCGATGTTGCGCTGCCGCGCCCGGGCGACACCCATCGCGCCCGGCGGCACGTCGTCCACGATCACCGAACCGGCCGCCGTGTACGCGCCGTCGCCCACCTCGACCGGCGCGACGAACATGTTGTCCGCGCCCGTCCGGGCGTGGCTGCCGATCACCGTACGGTGCTTGTTGACCCCGTCGTAGTTCACGAAGACCGACGCGGCCCCGATGTTGGTCTGCTCGCCGATCGTCGCGTCACCGACGTACGTCAGGTGCGGCACCTTGGAGCCGGCACCGATCTCGGAGTTCTTCACCTCGACGAACGTGCCGACCTTCGCCTTGTCCGCGAGCCGCGCGGCGGGCCGCAGGTACGCGTACGGCCCCACGCTCGCGCCCGCGCCCACCTCGGCGCCGACCGCGTGACTGCGGACCACCGACGCGGCCGGGCCGACGATCGTGTCGACCAGCGTGACGTCCGGGCCGACCAGCGCGCCCGCACCGACGACCGTGGCCCCGCGCAACTGGGTGTTCTGGTCGATCACCGCGTCGCGGTCCACCGCGACCGTCACGTCGATCCAGGTGGTCATCGGGTCGAGCAGGCTCACCCCGGTGCGCATCCAGGCCTCGTTCACCCGGTCGCGCAGCAGTCGGCGCAGCGACGCCAGCTCCACCCGGTCGTTGCATCCGAGCGTCTCGACGTGGTCGACGGCCACGTGCACCGCGACCGGCTCGCCGGCCGAACGGAGCAGACCGAACACGTCGGTCAGGTACTCCTCGCCCTGGTCGTTGTCCGTGGAGAGCTTGCCCAACGCGTCGCGCAGCCGCGCCGCGTCGAACGCGTAGATCCCGGCGTTGATCTCCCGGATCGCGCGCTGCGTCGCGTCGGCGTCGCGCTCCTCGACGATCTGCTCCAGTCGACCGTCGGCGTCCCGAACGATCCGCCCGAGCCCGGTCGGGTCGGGGACCTCGGCGGCAAGCACGGTGGCCGCCGCGGCAGCCTCCTCGTGCGCGGTCACCAGCGCGCCCACCGTCTCCGGCCGCAGCAACGGCACGTCTCCGTTGATCACCACGACCGTGCCGGCACCCTCCGGCACGGCGTCCAGCGCGATCCGCACGGCGTGCCCGGTGCCGAGCTGCTCGGCCTGGAGCACGGGCGTGGCCTCGGGGGCGATCTCGGTCAGGTGGGCCCGGACCTGGTCGGCGCCGTGGCCTACCACGACGACGGTGCGGTCGGCGGCCAGCGGGGCCGCCGCGCTCAGCACGTGGCCGAGCAGCGTACGACCGAGCAGGGGGTGCAGCACCTTGGGCAGTGTCGACTTCATCCGCTTGCCCTCACCGGCGGCGAGTACGACGACGGTACGAAGGTGGGGCTGGGGCACGACGTGGCTCCCGTCGGGACGGCGGACACTCTCGCGGCCATGCTAACCACGAGGCCCGGCACGGTTCCCTCTTACCCCCACGAGAACCTAAAACGGACTTATAGGGACAGCTCGGCCGCCAGGGTTCGAACCTGAAATACGGGTACCAAAGACCCGGGTGTTGCCAATTACACCACGGCCGATCGCAGCGTCGAAAACGTCGACGCGACGGGATGCGCATCCTGCCGCTACACCTTAACGCCCGACTTCGTCGAAGCCAGCACTCATACCCTCCATGATCCCCTCGGCCTCCCGAAACAACTGCCGCTACCGATACTGCGATCCGGGGCCGTCGAGGGGTATACACCTCGATGGGCGTCGCCTTCCGGCGGCACTCGGCGCGGCCCGGAGAGCGGCTCGACGTCGCGCGGACGGCGCACCTCGACAGCGATCGGATCGGCCCTGAGCAGCACGTTGGAACGGGCGTACGACGACGCTTCGAAACTTCCCCGTGCGATCTACCGAGCCGTAAGTTACGGTGACGTAGGCGTAGGTTCGTGATCGTTTCCGTCCCCTCTGCGAGGTGTCATGTCCACCACCGTGCTCGAACCCAGCACCACCGGCTCCGGCCCGAAACCGCTCACCGACGGCACCCAGTCCCCCGGGATCCTGGCCGCCCTGTGGGCGTTCGTCGTGATCCCCTTCGCGGCCCTGCTGATTGCCGTACCGGTCGCCTGGGGCGGCTGGCTGGGCTGGACCGACGTGATCATCGGCCTGGTCTGGTACGTGGTCTCCGGGCTCGGCATCACGGTGGGCTTCCACCGCTACTTCACGCACGGCTCGTTCAAGGCCAAGCGGTGGCTGCGGGTGACCCTGGCGGTGGCGGGTTCGCTGGCGGTGCAGGGCGAGATCATCCAGTGGGTGGCCGACCACCGGCGGCACCACGCGTTCTCCGATCTGGAGGGTGACCCGCACTCGCCGTGGCGGTTCGGCACGAGCGTCTGGGCGCTGACCCGGGGCCTGTTCCACGCCCACGTGGGCTGGCTGTTCCGTCGCGAGCTGTCCAACCGGGAACGTTTCGCGCCGGACCTGATCGCCGACCGTGACATCAGCCGGGTGGACCGGCTCTTCCCCGCGCTGGTGGTCATCTCGCTGCTCGGGCCGGCGCTGATCGGGGGTCTGGTGACCTGGTCGTGGCAGGGCGCGCTCACGGCGTTCTTCTGGGCCGGACTGGTCCGGATCGGCCTCCTGCACCACGTCACCTGGGCGATCAACTCGGTCTGCCACGTGTACGGCGAGCGCCCGTTCGCGATGCGCCAGGGCGACCGCGCGTCGAACTTCTGGCCGCTGGCGATCCTGTCGTTCGGTGAGAGCTGGCACAACCTGCACCACGCCGACCCGACCAGCGCGCGGCACGGTGTGCTGCGGGGTCAGGTGGACATCTCGGCGCGGGTGATCTGGCTGTTCGAGAAGGTCGGTGCGGCGTCGCAGGTGCGTTGGCCGAAGCCTGAACGCCTCGCCGCCAAGCTCGTGAAGCCGGTCGCACCCCGGTAAACCGGGCGGTGCCACAGGGTGTCGCCTGGCAGGATGGCCGGATGACCGAGCGACGCGGGGGGACCGGACGGCTCGGCGGACGAGGGCCGGGCCCGATCCGGGTTTGGTCGCACGGCACGGCCGGGCGGCCAAGCCGCCCGCCAGTGAGGCGACGACGTGAACGGGCACAGCGGAGACACCATCCCACGGCAGGGCGTGACCGAGCGCCAGCGAGGCGGCGACATGCCCGAGGCGAGTGACGAGGCGGGCGGCCGGCGGCTGGCGCCGGCCGCGACGCCGAAACCCAAGCCCACCTCACGGGTACGCATGTCGGCGGCGCAGCGCCGGGAGCAGTTGATCGCGATCGGCCGGCAACTGTTCGCCGAGCGGGGTTTCGACGCCACCTCCATCGAGGAGGTGGCGGCCCGCGCCAAGGTCTCCAAGCCGGTCGTGTACGAGCACTTCGGTGGCAAGGAGGGGCTCTACGCGGTCGTGGTCGACCGGGAGGTCCGGGCCCTGCTCGACCGGATCACCACGGCACTGACCGCGGGCCATCCGCGTGAGTTGTTGGAGCAGGCGGCGATGGCCCTGCTGGGCTACATCGAGGAGGAGACCAGCGGATTCCGGGTGCTGGTCCGCGAGTCGCCGTTGATGTCCGGCACGGCCACCTTCAGCAGCGTGATGAACGACGTCGCCCACCAGGTCGAGCACATCCTCGGTGCCGAGTTCAAGAGCCGCGGGTACGACCCGAAGCTGGCCGAGCTCTACTCGCAGGCGCTGGTGGGCATGGTCGCGTTGACCGGCCGGTGGTGGCTGGAGGTGCGCAAGCCCCGCAAGGAGACGGTGGCGGCGCACCTGGTCAACATGGCGTGGAACGGGTTGTCGCATCTGGAGGCGAAGCCGACGCTGATCACCGCGCGCCGTCGCTGAGGCGTCAGCTGCGGTGCGCGTCGGCGACCGGATGCTTGCGGCGCTCGCGCTCAGCCTCGGCGTGCTCCGATGGGCCGACCTTGTCGTAGAGGCCGGTGCCGAGCAGGACCAGCCCGAACAGCATCGACACGATCACCGTCGACATCGAGAAGTTGAGGAAGTTCGCGTCGGTCTGCAGCACGGCCATGATGAGGATGCTGGTCACCAGGAACACCGCGCCGGCGGTGAGGTTCATGTAGTGGCCCAGGTTGCTGCGCCGGGACGCCCCGATGATCAGGACGACTCCGAAGATCACGGAGGCGAGCGAGAAGGCCAGGTTGGTCCGCAGGCCGAGGGCCCAGGTGCTGTTGCGGGCGAAGAGCGGGTCGCCGATCGTCTCGGCGACGCCCCAGACGCCGAAGACCAGGATGTAGACGCCGATCAGCCCGGAGAGGACCCGGTAGAGCGGCCGTGCCGGATGGTTGACCGGAAAGTGCGGCATTCCCGAGACCCCCTGAGGTGACTGTTCCAGGGGAATTGTCGCCCAAGAGAGAGCCAACTGTCCGAAGAACCACAATGCCGGCAGGCTCCGCCGGAAGGCTGGACCAGGTCGAGTTTTCGCCGGAGCCCGAGCTGCGCAGGGATCAAGCCTGACCGCCCGGAGCAGCTCGGCGCACGCGCTGCGCCGCGTCGAGTCCGAGAGCACCCGGATGACGAGCCTCGTCGACGACCTGCTGCTGCTGGCCCGGCTCGACACCGGCCGGC
>NZ_JBEXIJ010000033.1:0-77976 GCF_040608495.1 Micromonospora sp. NPDC005174
GGGCGCGGGGCGCGGGGCGCGGGGCGCGGGGCGCGGGGCGCGGGGCGCGGGGCGCGGGGCGCGAGGCGCGAGGCGCGAGGCGCGAGGCGCGAGGCGCGAGGCGCGAGGCGCGAGGCGCGGGGCGGTGGAATGGGAGGGTTTGGGCCGCTTGGGGCTCGATTGGCCGGCAGGATGGTCGACGTCGACTTGGACTCCCACTGCGTCGATTGATGCGTCGATTGTTGGGGTGAGCGCGAATGACCGGACGAGGGGGCTTCGGCCGGGCCACGCTGGTCGCGGTGGTGGTCGTGCTGGCCTGGCTGGTGATCGGAGCGGTGGCCGGCCCGTACGCTGGGCGGCTCGGTGAGGTCTCCACCAACGACAACGCCGCGTTCCTCCCGACTGACGCCGAGGCGACCCGAGCCCAGGACCTCGCCGGTGGTTTCGTCGATCGGGAGACGACGCCGGCGCTTGTCGTCTACGAGCGATCGTCGGGGATCACCGACGCCGACCGGCAGCGGGTGGCCGCCGACGTGGCCCGCTTCGCCCGGGTGCCCGGCGTGGTCACTCCGCTGCCACCGCCGATCCCCAGTGCGGACAGCCAGGCGCTACAGGTCGTCGTGCCGGTGGACGACGCCGAGGGTGAGGAGATCGGCGCGGTCGTCCAACAGGTGCGTGACATCGCCGGCGGTGACCGGGACGGGCTGAGCGTGGACGTCGCCGGCCCGGCCGGTCTGCTCGCGGACCTGATCGAGGTCTTCTCCGCCATCGACGGGCCACTGCTGCTCGTCACGCTGGTGGTGGTGCTGGTCATCCTGCTGATCGTCTACCGCAGCCCCGTTCTGTGGATCTTTCCGCTGCTGGCCGCCGGCATGTCGTACGCGCTGGCGTCGGTCTTCGTCTACCTGCTCGCCGACGCCGACATCCTCAAGCTCAACGGGCAGGCGCAGGGCATCCTCACCGTGCTGGTGTTCGGTGCCGGCACCGACTACGCGCTGCTGCTGATCGCCCGCTACCGAGAGGAGTTGCACCGCCACGAGCGACCGTGGGGCGCGATGCGTGCCGCGTGGAGGGGTGCTGCGCCGGCCATCATCGCGTCCGGCGGGACGGTCATCGTCAGTCTGCTCTGCCTGCTGCTGTCCAGCCTCAACTCCAACCGGGCGCTCGGCCCGGTCGCCGCCATCGGCATCGCCGCCACGCTGCTGGTGATGCTCACCTTCCTGCCCGCGCTGCTGGTGCTCGGCGGCCGGTGGGCGTTCTGGCCCCGACGTCCCCGGGTCGACCAGGCCGATCCCCAGGCCGAGCACGGCATCTGGAGCCGGATCGCCGGCTTCGTGGCCCGCCACGCCCGTCCCATCTGGTTGAGTACGGCCGTCGTCCTGGCGATCCTCACCCTCGGCCTCACCCAGCTCGGCGCGACCATCCTCGGTCAGTCCGACCTGTTCACCCAGCGCACCGACTCGGTGGACGGCCAGGAGGTGATCGCCCGGCACTACCCGGCCGGCACCGGCAGTCCGGCCACCATCTTCGCCACCGAACGGGCCGCGCAGCAGGTGGCCCAGGTGGCGCAGGGCGTACGCGGGGTGGCGGCGGTCCGCCCGTTCAGCGGCGGTCAGCAGAACGGTCCTCCCGACCCGAATACTGCCCCGAAGGTCGTCGACGGGCGGGTGCAGTTGGAGGCGACGCTCACCGACGCGCCGGACAGTGACGGTGCCGAGCGCACCATTCGTGACCTGCGGGTGGCCGTACACCAGGTGCCCGGCGCGGACGCCGTGGTGGGCGGGTTCACCGCGATCAACGTGGACACCTCGGACGCCGCGAGGCGCGACCAGAACGTCATCATCCCGGTGGTGCTGGTGGTCATCGCGGTGATCCTGGCCCTGCTGCTGCGCGCGCTCCTCGCGCCCCTGCTGCTCATCGGCACGGTGCTGCTCAGCTTCGCGGCCACCCTCGGCCTCTGCGCGCTGCTGTTCCGCCACGTCTTCGACTTTCCCGGCGTGGACTCGTCGTTCCCGCTGTTCGCGTTCGTCTTCCTGGTCGCGCTCGGCATCGACTACAACATCTTCCTGACGAGCCGGGTCCGCGAGGAGTCCGTCAGGCGGGGCACCCGGGCCGGTGTGCTGGCCGGCCTCGCCGTCACCGGTGGGGTGATCACGTCGGCCGGGATCGTGCTCGCCGCGACGTTCTCCGCCCTCGCCGTCCTGCCGCTGGTGGTGCTCGTCGAGTTGGGTACGGCGGTCGCGATCGGGGTACTGATCGACACGATCATCGTCCGGTCGCTGCTGGTGCCCGCGCTCGCGTACGACATCGGGCCGAAGATCTGGTGGCCGGGCCGGTTGTCCCGGACGAACGGTGAGCGGGAGGCGCGCGATGCTGGCTGAGACCGACGTGGTGGTCGTCGGCGGAGGCCTGGCGGGCCTCGCCGCGGCCCGCCGGCTGCACCGCGCCGGCGTGCCCTGGCGGCTGGTGGAGGCCGGCGGTCGGCTCGGGGGCCGGGTGGCGACCGACGTCGTCGACGGGTACCTGATCGACCGTGGCTTCCAGGTGCTCAACACCGCCTACCCGCGGCTCGGGACGCTGCTCGACACCGATCGCCTGAACCTCGGGTACTTCACCTCCGGTGTTCTGGTCCGCCGCGGTGACGACCTGCTGCGGCTGGTCAACCCGCTGCGCGAGCCGACCGGCGGGCCGCGCACCGCGCTCGCCGACGTCGGCTCGCTGCTCGATCGGCTCCGCTTCGCCGCGCTCGCCACCGGGTGCGCGACGCTGCCGGCGTCCCGGCTGCTGGCCGCGCCCGAGACCACCACGGAGACGGCGCTGCGCCGCGCCGGCCTCTCCGACGCGATCATCGAGGAGCTGCTGCGGCCGTTCCTGTCGGGTGTGTTCGTCGACCGTGAGCTGGCGACCTCCAGTCACGTGTTCGCGATGGTGCTGCGCTCGTTCGCCCGGGGCCGCATCGGCCTGCCCGCCGAGGGGATGGCCGCGCTGCCCCGGGTCATCGCCGATCCGCTCCCCACCGACCTGCTCGACCTGGACACCCCGGTCGCGCAGGTCGCGCCCGGCCTGGTCCGCACGCAGGCCGGCGACATCCGCTGCCGGGCCGTCGTGGTCGCCGTCGACCCGCCCGCCGCGGCCGCGCTGCTGCCGGCTCTGGCGAGGGTACGCATGCACAGCTACACCACGTACTACCACAGCGCTCCCGAGCCGCCGCTCGCCGAGCCGATCCTGCTCGTCGACGGCGACCGTCGGGAGATCGTGGCGAACACGGTGGTGCTCAGCAACGCCGCCAGCACGTACGCGCCGGCCGGGCGGCACCTGGTGGCGACCTCGGTGGTCGGCCCGACGGCCCCACCCGAGCCGACCGTCCGGGCCGAGTTGACCCGGCTGTACGGCCGATCCACCGCCGACTGGACGCACCTCACCACCGTGTCCGTCCCGGACGCCCTGCCCGCCGCCCCGCCTCCGCAGGGACGGCTGCGCAAGCCGGTCGCGCTCGGGCAGGGGCTGTTCGTGGCCGGTGACCACCGGGACAGCCCATCGATCCAGGGCGCTCTCGCCAGCGGCTGGCGGGCCGCCGGTGCCGTGTTGGAGGAGCTGCGCGCCGGCTGACCCCGCGCCTCGAAAGAGGACGCCGCAGCCGTAGTTGATCACCTCTGATCGTCGCCACGTGTGGCTGTGGGGCGTCGTCGTGGCGGGCTCGCTGCTCACTGTTATTCTCGCGTTGCCCATCGTGCTGCTGTGGCGACGGCGGCGGTGATGGGACGGGGCCGCATCGGCGCTGGCCCGTGATCCACCGGGCGGGATAAGATCCGCGCGGTGTCGGGGCGGTAGCTCAGCCGGTTAGAGCAGGGGACTCATAATCCCTCGGTCGCGGGTTCGAGTCCCGCCCGCCCCACAGCCCCTTCCCAGGTCAGTCATGCTGCCGACGGCCCGGATGGGCCGCGTCAAGGGCCGGGCCGGCGCCCCCACCGCTTATCTGATGTCCCGTCCAGATCAATCGGGGTTTGATCGGCCGGCGTGAGCACGACCCGTCGAGTGTGATCTAGGTGCCGGGTGATCGTGTACCTGCCGGTGGTGCCAACCCTCGGGGCCTGGCCGGTCCATTCCAGGGCTGATGAGCGGCCTGTGAACCGCACTACGTACTCCCTGTCCCTTGTGAAGACGTGAGTGACGGTGGCGGCGACCACAGAGCCAATCGGGAAGCGCATCTTGATGGCCAGCCACTCCTCGTGGCTCAAGCTGGTGGGGAGGTAGTTCGAGCGGAACGACGCGTCGACAGGGAAAAGACGCACCTGACCTGGCCTGTGTTGGAGAACCTCGAACGTCGTGACTGTGCCAACCGAAGGCCACTCGGCCGGGTCGTGAGGCAGGAGGAGGACGTCGACGAAGCCCAACGGTTCCTGACCCAGGTCCACAAACAGCCCGATCGTTCCGGGCCTTGGTATGCGGACGACCTGGCCCCTGACGTGCTCACCCACGGGCAAGCGACGGCGGGCCGCATCGAACTCATCCTGCTCTGCCACGCGCGACAGCCTCCTCGAACGCCCGGGAGCCATGGCTCCGACCAACCGGGGCCTGCGTCAGCCCGGCCTCGGCCTGCTGGCGACCGGCATCGGCCGGGTCGCCGCCTGTTCGCTCGATCGCGTCCGTGGTCAGGAGGTCGTCGCGACGTGGCCCCGAGGGGCTGCTTCCCAACGCACGCCGGGCGGAACGAGGCCGAACCAGGCTCCGATGGCGGCCATCGAGGCGACGAGGTACGCCGCCCACCACCCGAGCAGCGCCCACATACCTTGGGCGACGATGTCGGCCAGGCCGAGCACGAAAAACACGAGAAAGAGGTAGGCCAGACGGCCGTACGAGAGGCTCCTGTTCTTCGGCAACTCCCAAGCCGTGCGGAACGGAATGAGGCTGACCCCGTAGGGACGACGGAGCAGCGTGAAACTCGCCGGCCAGAGCCGCCCGTAACCGGCCACGTCGATTACGCTGACGCCGGGCCCGTGCCGGATCGTAGCCTGACGCGACCTGGTCAGCTCGCGCAACCACGGTTCCCAGACCACACGTTGGTGCAGGACACCGCCCCTGCCCCGGCCGCTCACCGTCAGCCACACGGAGTATCCCTGGGGGCTGGTGTCGGACCCGCCGGCGGCGCTTGCGGCGTGCGCCGCAGCGGTGACCCGCCCCGCGCTTCTCGACTGCCCTCCCTGCGCCAGATGCGCGGTCACCAGGACGCGCCTCGCGGGAGCACGAGCGGCAGCCCACCACTGAACCAGGCGGACGAGCCAGGACAGCACCAGAAAAGCTCCCGGAGCCAGCGCCACGCGAATGGCGGCCCCTCCGTGCCCGGCCCGCGGGTCGGTACTCAGCCGGTACCCCAGCGCGATGAGGGCGGTCAACGCCACGACGCTGCCGATCACGAACATCGGCGCGCGAGCACGCCGACTCGCCGAGCTAGCTGTACTTCCGCTGCTGGCCATCGCGCCGTCCTACCTGCTCGCCTCCCAGAAGTAGCCACGACGCTAGCAACGCTGAGCAAGGCTCACATCGCGCGTCCGTTCCAGATCTCCAGCGCGTTGCACTCGCTCGTATATCTGAACGCGAGTCCCTAATCCGAGGAAGGGGGATCCACGTACTCGCCGAACGGCTCGACCGACCCGTCCCAGCCGAGCCAACCCTGCTGGGTCATCCGTCCGTCGGCGTAGACGTAGGACCAGCGGGCGCCGTCCTCACCTTCGAAGTGGAGGACCCCGGAGCGGACGAACGGCGCGATCGCGACGTAGAAGGCGATGGCCTGGTGCGACCACTTGGGGTCGCCCTCGTCGTCGTGGTCGAACTCGATCCAGTCCCCGTCGCGGGTGATCGAGGCCCTGGCCTCGCACGCGATGTCGACGAGCCGGTCATTCACGGCAGCCGTGTCGGGCTCGTACCAACCACTCTGTTCGGCCATGGCGGCTTTCGCGGCTGCGGTCGCAGCGGCATCGTCCGACTCCGGTAGGTGCAGACGGCCGGAGGGCCAAACCGAATATCCCACGGGGGGCAGTCTACGGTCGTCGATGTTCTGCACGTCGACTCGAACATCGACCTGGCGCCGGGTTGGTCCGATGGCGGCGACCAAGCGGGCAACGTCGGCTGCTGTTGGGCCGGCTCGTAGCGCAGCGGCCAGCGACTCCCGGGCGACGCGGCGAGTCCGCGTCTCCGCAGGCGCGATGCGATCGGCGTTGACCAGGGCCTGGCCGGCTGCGCCCGCGTCGCCGAGGTTCAGGTGAGCACGTGCGATGTCGATCAGGTGGGCGGCTCGATGTTCGGCGGGGAGCAGGTGCCAGCCGTCGGCACCGATGGCCCGTCGGTGTCTGAGCACGGCCAGGTGGTGATCCCCGGACCACCTTGCGATCAGGGCGCGTGCGAGGTCGACCGGAGTGGCGCCGAATGCGGTGCCGTCGTGGCAGTTGGCGTCGTCCGTGAGACGGGCCGCGCGCTCGGTGAGTTCGCCGGCGGCGGTGACGTCCGAGCTGATGGCGGCGGCGAGCGCCGCTTCGATGAGCAGAGTCCCCGCTACGCCCGCATGTCGGGGGTGGGGCGGCGCAAGGTAGATCTGGCGTACGGCGTCCATGGCGACCGTCATCGCCAGCCGGCCCCGCTCCGAGGCTTGGCTCGGCGGCAGTCACGCCGGCAGCGTCCGCGCCAGCCCACGGCGCGGTGTGGATCAAGCGTGGACCGAGCTGTGCGATCACACCTTGAGGACGTCCACGTCGTACAGCGCTATCGACGGGTCGCGGGAGGCGAGGGTCAGCCCTTCGGTGATCGCCTGTGCCACCAGCATGCGGTCGAAGGGGTCGCGGTGGTGCGATGGCAGGCGGCCGGCGGCGATAGCGTGGACGTGGGTCACCGGGAGTTCCCGGAAGCCCATGTCTCTTACCCGCTCGGCAAGGTCAGGAGGTCCGGCGAGCTTCCCGGTGCTCTGTTTGATGGTGATCTCCCACAGGGTGACCGGGGAGAGGAAGATGTCCGGCTCGTGGCGTAGTCGATCGAGCAACTCGGTGCCGAGCGTCGGGTCGCCGGTGATGGCCCAGAGCGCGACGTGCGTGTCCAACAGCAGGTTCATGCGCCGATGCCGAAGTCGTCTGCGATCTCCGTGTTGGTCTGTGGTGAGTCCCAGTCACCGGAGAGGTCCAGTTGGCCGGCGAGGGAGCCGATTGCGGTGCGGTTAGCCCGCCGGACCAGGGGTACGACCTTCGCCACCGGGGTGCCCGCCCGGTCGATGATGACCTCCTCGCCGTGTTCCACCCGTTCGATGATGCGCGACAGATGGGTCTTGGCATCATGCATGTTGTAGTGCACCGGCTCAGCCGACATGGCGCGCGACCTCCTCGCTTAGCTAAGCGATTAGTTTAGCCGGCTCGGCCGCATGCGTCCGCGGTCTCAGGTGCTCTGGGCCCGGGAACCTGACCCTTCCGGGTCCGCGCCCTGCGCGAAGGCAGAGTTAGCGATCACCGTGGCGGCGTTGGTCCGCACGGAGTCCGCAGCAGCGTCGCTAGCCTCTGCACGTGATCTCCTACCGCGCTAGCACCCCCGCAGACCTCGACCGCGTGACCGCCTGGGTCGTGACCGAGCCCGTGGGGTGGATTTCCGCCGACCGGTACGTGGCCGATCTGGCCGACGGCATGTACCGGCCGGAATGGACCTGGATCGCCGAGCACGACGGTCAGGTCGTGGGGCGGGCGCTGTGGTGGGGTCCGAAGGGCAGCCCGCATCCGGTCGCGCTCGACTGCCTCGACGTGGACCCTGCGGTGGGCGACCGTGCCGCAGTCGCGGCCGAGCTGATGAGGACCGCGCTGGCCGGGTTCCCGGAGCCGGTGCAGTACCGGATCAGCGTGACGGGTGGCTGGCGCGACGATCCCGCCACCTCGGCGGCCGTCGAGTGGCGGAGGGCAGCCGCGCACACGGCAGGCCTCACCCGGGAGGTGGAGCGCCTGCAGTTCGAGTGGGCACCCGGCGACGCGGTGCCTCCCGTGACCGGCCGGCTGCGGTTCACCGAGGCCTCCGACGAGGAGTTCCTCGCGGTGTTCAGGAGAATCGCCGAGGGCAGCCTGGACGCCCAGACCCGTGCGAACCTGGCCGCCAAGGGCGTGGACGCGACCGCGCGCGAGGAGATGGACTTCTATCTCCGTGCACCGGGTAAGCGGGAGTGGTGGCGGATCGCCTACACGCACGAGGAGGAGGTGGCGGGCATGGCGATTCCCTCCGCGACCTCGTACAACGTGAACGTCGGCTATCTCGGGGTGGTGCCGGAGTTCCGCGGGCGTGGCTACGTGGACGAAGTGCTCGCCGAGATCACCCGCTTTCACGCGGCCAATGGGGAGTCGCGCATCACCGCCACCACCGACATGGGCAACGCGCCCATGGCGGCCGCCTTCCGTCGCGCCGGGTACCGCAACACGGAGATCCGGATGAACCTCTCCAACGACGTCCAGCCCTAGATCCAGGAAAGCCGTCCCCGACAGCGGGATGGGCGCGACCGGGAGCGGTTGTCAGAAGTACCGGATGGACCAGTCGAACATCCGCACCGGTAGGAGTACGAGAACGACTGTCGCGGCGACGGCGACGAGGACTCGCACGGCGCGAAGACCCCGCCACCAGGGGATGAGCCAGAGCAGCAACCACAGGGCCCCCGAGATCGCCACGTGCACGCCGATCACCCCGAGGCTGGTCTCCTCGCACATGTTGTCGGCGACGGCCTCTGTGCACAGCGTCGGGGGGCCATTGTGGTCTCCGACGTTCCCCAGCAATCCGACGGCGCAGGCCAACACCGGTGCCGCCACGAGGGTGAACAGTGGCGTCACCAACCATCCGGCAAGGTCACGGCGCCGGTCCGTCAGCCATCCCACTCGCGGAACGGTACCGGCGGACATCGACACTTTCCAAGCTGGACAGACCTCCGCGATGGCACGCGCCGGCCGGGCCACGCCAGGCCGCTCGCGCCGATAAACTCCGCCGAGTTTCCTCGTCGAACCGCACCGACACGGGTACGCCACCTGTGCACGGGACTGGAGCTGTCGAATGGGCCTGCAACTGCCACCTGAGTTGGCCGAAGCTCTCAACTGGGTGGGCTTCACCTGGCCTGAGGCCGACGAGGAGCTGCTGTTCGAGGCAGCCCAGGCGTGGACGGCCTTCGCCGGAACGCTGCGCTCGGCGGGCACCGCGGCGAACGCCGACGCCGCGATGGTCGGCGTCGCCAACCGAGGCCGGGACGTCACCGCCTTCGACACCATGTGGCGAGGCGAGGAGGGGCCGACCCGGCGCATCGAGGACGGTGCCGAAGCCGCCGAGTTGATCGCCGCCGCGCTGCTGGTGATGGCCGTGATCACGCTGACCCAGAAGATCCTCACGATCGTCCAGTTGATCATCGTGGTGATCCAGGTGGCGATGGCCCTGGCGGCGGCCGCGCCCACGCTGGGTGCGTCGCTGGCGCAGATCCCGCTCACGATCGGCGCGGCCCGGATCGCGATCCGCCGGATCATCAAGGAAGTCATCGACCGGGTCGTCAACGAGATCATTCCGCGGCTGCTCCGTCGTGCGAAGACGCTGCTTCGTCGGTTCACCCGCAAGGGGGGCCGTGGGCCGGGTCGACCGCCCACGGTGCCGGGGCCCCTGCGGGAGGCCCGTTACCAGGGCAAGCCGATGCTGGACAAGTACCGGTACGAGACGATGGGCGACCACCCCGGTAACCCGTTCCGGCCCAGTTCCGTACACCGCCTCGACGATGCGGCGCGGGAACAGCACCGGGTCTACGTCGACTCGGACGGCATCATGCGCAGCGCTCGGGACGGGCAGCCGTTCGACACCCGCAACGCGAGCACGCACTGGAGTCAGGACGGGGGACGGGCCATCTTCGTGATGGACGAACGCGGCAACATCTACGCGTCGACCTACCAGGAGGTCGGCAAGTTCCACCACTCCACGCTGGGCAACGGCAATCCCGTCGCCGCGGCCGGTGAGATCGCGGTGGTCGACGGTAGGGTGCAGTACGTGACCTCGGCGAGTGGGCACTACCAGCCGACGCCGCAACACATGCGACAGGTCACCGACGAACTGGGTCGCAACGGCGTCAACAACGTCCCGCTCTTCGGCTTCGACGGCCGTACCCGGCTGAACTGACTGCCGGAATCGGAAAGGGTTTCTGCGAGTGGCCACTGATGACTGGAAGGGCATCATCAACCAGATCCTGTACGGGTTGATGTTCACCCCCCAACTGGACGACGACACGGCCGACCAGATGGCCGTGGCGATGGGCGAGCGCCGCTACTTCGGTGCCGGTCCCGACGCCTACGCCGACGCGATCGTCCAGGCCGGGCGGTACGACGGTCCGCTGACCGACGAGATCGATACACCGCACGGAGAGGCGGCGTTCCGCGACTTCCTCGGTCGGCTCGGCAGCCGGTTGGAAGCGCTGCGAGCCTCGTAGGAGCTCACCCGAGATCGCCGGGTCGACGCAGCGGCACCACCGGCGGCGACGATCGTCGTACCGTGTGCCGATGGTCTCGGACGCGGTGCGTTACTACGACGACTTCCTCAGCGAGCGGGACTGGCTCGCCGAGGGGCTGAGCTGGGCCGTGGTGCAGCCGGCGAGTGTCGAGGCCACTGTCGACGGGGTCATCCAGCGGTTGCGGGCCAGGCGTGTCGAGCCCGGTGACGACCAGTCGGGCGAACGTGCCGACCTGGCGCAGATCGGCTCCGACGTGCTGGTGTTCCAGGACAACGGCTGCGCGTTGAGCCGGCCCGAGGTGCTGCGTTGGCTCAGCGACGGTACCCGGGTGCACACGGTCGAGTGGACCATCAACGGCAACGGCGGCCTGACGTACGCGGTGTACGGCAAAGTGCTCGCCTGGATGGACCTGAACGACCCGGAGCGGCGGCACGGCGATGACCCGTCCACCTTCGCCGACGACCTGGACGACGTACGCGCCGCGCAGGGCACCGGCTATGTACGGTCCGCGGCGATGGCGTTCGTCGAGCGTCGGACCGGGGTGCGGCTGCCGGCCGAGTGGATGAGCGACGAGGGGGCCGATCCGCAGGCCGGGCCGTGGGTGACGGTGCGGCTGGGCGCGATCCCGTCCGACCCGAGGCCGCCGTCGAACTTCGGTCACTACGAGCCCGACCTGGACGCGCGGCTGCGGGCCGCGTCGGATTCGGTACGGCGCGCAGCGTTGACGCTCGCCGTCCGGGCGGTGACGGCACGATTCCGGTTCAGCGACGACGACCTGGCGAGGCAGGCGGTCGAGGCCGTCGAGCGAGGGCTGACCGTGGACGAGGAGACCCGGTGGAGGATCGTCCGTCTCACGGCGCAGCACGGGGACGTACGCGTCGGTGCCGACGCCGTCCACGCCCTGCACACGGCGTTGGGCGAGGGGATGGCCGCCGTCGACGCGGTGGGCGCCGCTCGGCATGCGCTCGCTGACGGATGGCCGGCGGTGCGCCAGGACCTGTACCGCCTGATACGCCACGGCGTCGAATCCGGGTCGGGCCGTTCGTAGGACAGGCGGAGGCGGCCGGTGGAGGCCGCCTCGCGAAGGGATCTTCGAGATGGCGCGGTGCCTGATCTCGTTCGACGACGGCGCGATGGACCACATCCCCGCCGACAACCGCCCCGACAGAGGTGACCAACGGTGACTCCAGAGGTAGCGCAGGCTGTACCCGGAGGAGGGCAGCAGGGGGGATCGTCCCTTTATCGGAATCCTTGAACCATTGATGGCGTCAGGCGTTTCCGAAACAGAGGAGCAGCCATGCCCCCGCAAGCTCGTACCTTCACCCGCCGCCACGCCCTCCGGGCGGTCGCCGCGACGGCGGCCGCCGTCACCGTCCTGGCCGGCCCGGCAGCGTTCGCCGCCGCCGACTCCGGTCGACCAACCACTCCACGGGACGCCGTCCAGCGACAACTGGACGGCCTGGTTGGCGAAAGTGGCTTCCCCGGCGTACTCGCCTCGGTGCGGGGGCCCGACGGTCGGGTCCGCGACTACACCGCCGGGGTGAGCGACATCGAGGCGCACCGCCCGGTGCCCCGCGACGGCCAGGTCCGTATCGGCAGCAACACCAAGACCTTCACCGCGGTGGTCGTCCTGCAGCTGGTGGGGGAGGGCCGTATCGACCTGGACGCCACGGTCGAGCACTACCTGCCCGGGGTCGTGCGAGGGCACGGCAACGACGGCGGCAAGATCACCGTACGGCAGCTGTTGCAGCAGACGAGCGGCCTGGCGGACTACGACGACGTGCTGTTCACCAAGGCGCAGGACCTCGTCGACAAGAGCCACTCGTACTACGAGCCGCGGCGGCTTGTCGACGCGGCGCTGACGAACGCGCCGCACTTCGCGGCCGGCTCGAGTTGGGAGTACAGCAACACCAACTACGTCCTCGCCGGACTCATCGTCGAGCAGGTCACCGAACGTCCCGTCGGCGAGGAGATCACCAACCGCATCATCAGGCCGCTCGGCCTGCGCGACACCTACTGGCCCGGCGTGGGGGAGCAGCGCCTGCGGGGTACGCACCCGCACGGTTACGTCGGACTGGCCCCCGGCGCCCCGTGGGTGGACGTCACCGACATGGACCCGTCACTGGGCTGGTCTGCCGGCCAACTGGTCTCCACCCCGGACGAGCTGCGGACCTTCTTCGAGGCGCTGGTCGGTGGTCGGCTGCTCGAGCCCGCGCAGCAGGAGGCCATGATGACGACGGTGCCCGCACCGGGCTTCGAGCCGACCGGCGAGTACGCCTACGGCCTGGGCATCGCCAGCCACGAGCTGCCCTGCGGTGGCGAGGCCTGGGGCCACGGCGGCGACATCCAGGGCTTCGAAACCCGCAACCTCGTGACCCGCGACGGCCGTGGGGCCGTGGTCGCCGTGACCGGCCTGCCGACCAGTGAGCAGATGCTCGCCGAGGTCAACGAGAGCGTGGACACGGCGCTGTGCAACACCGGCAACTGACTCACCAGCTTCCGGGGACGGCGCGCGGGCCGCGACGGCCCCTACGCTGAGCCGGCGCCGTAGGAAGGTGGCTCCCAGCGGGGGCCCGTCATCCCGGCCGCCTGTTCGTGGGCACGGTTCAGGATGGTCTCCGCCTCCCGTCGCGCGGCGGTAACGATGCTCTCCGCCTCGAGTCGCGCGACGGTGCGGTGGTCCTCGGCCTGCTTCTCGGCGAGGTCGAGGATCTGCTCCACCCGGGTACCCAGGCCGCTGAGGGTCGGCGTCTCCCGATTGCGCCGTCGTGCGGCGGCGGCCTGGGTGCCCTCCCCGCGGTCGGTCAAGCCGTCCTCGACGAGGCGGGACTCTGCGGTGCCGACCAGCGAGAGCGCCACGCCGACCGCGGCGACCGCGACCCCGGACCAGATGGCGGCCGGCCCGAGGGATGGGCCGATCGCGGCGCCGACGCCGAGCCCGACGAGGACGGCGGCGGTCCTGGCTGGCTTGCGCACGGGTCCTCCAACGCTGGTACGGGCTTCGGCCTCCAGCATGACGATCGAGTCAAGGCGGGCGGCTCACCGTCCGTGGGACCGGATTCCGGCCAGGGCGAGGGTCAGGAGTCGTTCCGCCTTCGTGGCGTCTGCCGGCTGGGCGGCGAGTGAGATCGCGTTGGCGAGGGTCAGCACGTCCGCCATCGCGACGTCGGCGCGGACGGACTCCTGCTCGACGGCTCGGCGCAACAGCTTCTCGCCGGCCGCGCTGAGCGTCGCGCCGCAGGTCTCGTTCTCCTCGGGTGGCGCGTTCAGCAGTGTCACCGCCAGGCCGCGGGTCGTCGTGGCGTACACGGTGACCTCGCGCAGCCAGGTGGTGAGAGCGGCGAGAGCGTCCGGCTCGGCCAGCAGTTCCTCGGCGCGGCCGGCGAGGTTGCGGACGCACGTCCGGAAGACGGCCTGGAGCAGGGACCACCGGGAGGGGAAGTGCCGGTGCAGGGTCGCCGAGCCCACTCCGGCGGATCGGGCGATCTCCTCCAGCGACGCGTACGCACCGTCGCGGGCGATGGCCTCCGCGGCTGCCCGCACGATGAGGTCGTAGTTGCGTTGTGCGTCCGCTCTCATGGCCCGCCCTTGCCAAAGTGGGGTGGTCCCCCATATCGTAGCCGACGTGAAGTGGGGGGACGCCCCACTTATTGGGGGAGGCATCATGGCTGTTCTCGTCATCGGCGCGACCGGCAAGCAGGGCGGGGCTACCGCCGGGGCACTGCTCGACCGTGGCGTCGCGGTACGCGCCCTGGTCCGCGACGTCGCCACCGACAGCGCCCAGGCTCTGGCGGCCAGGGGCGCCGAACTCATCAAGGGTGATCTGGACGATCCGGCGTCGCTGCTCGCCGCGGCAGAGGGGATGGACGGCCTCTTCTCGATCCCGTTTCCCGACCTGGCGAATCTGCAGGGCGATGCCGAGCTGACGCGTGGCCGCAACGTCATCGAGGCCGCGCGCCGGGCCGGGGTGGCACACGTCGTGCACAGCAGCGTGTCCGGTGCGGGTGACTTCCACCGCAACCAGCCCGGCTGGGCCGAGGGCCGCTGGGACCGGCACTACTGGGAGAGCAAGGCGGCTATCGACGAGATGGTCCGCGCCGGCGGCTTCGCGCACTGGACCGTACTCAAGCCGTCGACGTTCATGGAGAACCTGCTCGGCTGGTCCTACCTCTTCGGCGACTGGTCCAGCGGCACGATCATCACCGGCTTCGCTGCCGACACCCGGCTTCCATGGGTCGCCGTCGACGACATCGGGGAGGCTGCGGCTATCGCGTTCACGCAGCCGGGCCGACTCGACGGACTGGACGTCGAACTGGCCGGCGACCTGCTCACCATGACCGAGATCGCCGCGATCCTCACCGAGGTCACCGGTCGGACGATCTCCGCGCCCGTCCTCACCCCGCAGGAAGCCGTCGAACGCGGACTGCACCCCGCCATGATCGATTCGGTCGAGCGGATCAACGAGAACGGCAGCCCCGCCCGTCCGGACATCACCCGGGCGCTCGGCCTGCCCACGACCGACTTTCGGACGTGGGCACGCCGAACGTTCTCCTGAGAGTCACACCGTCGCGGGGGCCTCGGTCCGGGTGGCGCTGACGCGGCGACGGCGTACCGGGTACAGGACCGGGTGGGAGATGCCCCAGGCGGCGCCCTTGCAGACCACCTCCTTGTAGCGGGCCGCCAGGCGTCCGGTGAGCTGGGACGGCTTGGCCCGGTCGTCGGCGGTCACGTACTGGATGATGCCGTCGCGGCGGCCGAGGCTGATGCACTGGTTGAAGTAGCGCAGCGGTGCGTTCGGCATCTTCGTCCGACCGGTCAGGCGCGCGGCGATGGCGTCGGCGGCCTGCCAGGCCATCGGAGTACCCGAGGCGCACGACATCCGCAGTGGCTTGCCACCCGGCCCGGCGGCGAGTCCGGCGTCGCCGATGGCGTACACGTCGGGGTGCGAGACGGACCGCATGGTGCCGTCGACGACGATCTGGCCGGTGGCCGCGACGGTCAGGGTGGTGGCGGCGGCGATGGGGTGGACGGCGAAGCCGGTCGTCCAGACGGTCACCGTGGCCGGGATCGTCCCGCCGTCGGCGGTGACCACGCCCGACGGTTCGACCCGGACGACGTCGGTGTGCTCGTGGACGGTGATGCCGAGCCGGTCCGCCACGCCCCGCAGGTGCTGGCGCGCCCTGTCGTTGAGCCAGTCACCGAGGGCGCCGCGGGCGGCGATCGCGACGTCGAGATCGGGCCGAGCCTCGGCGATCTCGGTGACCGCCTCGAGGCCGGTGAGACCCCCGCCGACCACGAGCACCCGCTGACCGGCCGTGAGGTGGGCGAGGCGGTCACGCAGCCGCAGCGCCGCCGGCCGGCCGGCGATGTCGTACGCGTGCTCGGCGACGCCGGGGACGCCGTGCTCGGCGGCAGTGCTGCCGAGGGCGTAGACGAGGGTGTCGTACGCGATCTCGTCGGCACCCTGCTCGTCGGTCAGCGCGACGGTCCGGCGGTCGACGTCGACGGCGGTGACCCGGGCAAGGCGGACCCGGACGCCGGTGCCCGCGTACACCGTGCTCAGCGGGCGGTGCGTGAGGTCCTGGCCGGTGGCGAGCTGGTGCATGCGGACCCGCTCGACGAAGTCGGCCTCGGCGTTGACGACGGTGATCTCGATGTCGTCGGGGTGCAACCGGCGGGCGAGGCGGCCGGCGGCGATCGCTCCGGCGTAGCCGGCTCCGAGGACGACGATGCGGTGCTTCATGGCGGCACTCCTGTCTCGGCGATGGTCGCTTCCTGAACCGGACAGCGACGCGATTGCTGACAGGAGTCGGCTATGACCTGGGTCACCAGACGTGCAGGAGCGGTTCCCCGTGCTCGGCGGCGGACCACTGGCGGGTGACGCGTTCGAGCTTGTCGGGGTTGACCTGGACGCGGATCGCCGCGACCCCCTCGGGAGTCACCTCCAGGGACATGACACCGACGACCTGCTCGCCGGTCACGACCACCACCGCGGGGCCGCCATTGACGACCCCGGCGTAGAGGGCGGGGCTGGTGCCGCCCACCAGGTTCCGCTTGACGTCGCTGGGCTGGAAGAGCCCACGCATGAACTTCGCCACCGCCAGCGCCCCGACGACCGGCCTCGTGCGGGCCGGGATCTTGCCGCCGCCGTCGCCGATGCTCGTCACGTCCCCGGTCAGCAACTCCACCAGCCGCTGGATCTGACCGCTGTTGGCCGCCGCGAGGAACTCCGTGACGATCCTTCGCGCGGCGGCGTCGTCGACGGGGGCGTGCGTCCGCTCGACGGTGACGTGCTGCTTGGCGCGCCGGTAGATCTGCTGGCAGTTCGACTCCGTGACGCCGAGGATCTCGGCGATCTCGCCGTGCGAGTAGCCGAACGCCTCGCGCAGCACGTACACCACGCGCTCGTTGGGTGACAGCCGCTCCATGAGGGTGAGCACCGCCATCGACACCGATTCGCGCTGCTCCACGGTGTCGACCGGGCCGAGCATCCGGTCCCCGGCGAGGACCGGCTCGGGCAACCACGTGCCCACGTAGGTCTCCCGCCTGGCGCGCGCCGAGGTGAGCTGGTTGAGGCACAGGTTGGTGAGCACCCTCGTCAGCCACGCCTCGGGCGTCTCGACGTGCTCGCGGTCGGCGGCCTGCCAGCGCAGGAACGTGTCCTGGACCGCGTCCTCGGCGTCGCTGGCCGAGCCCAGCAGCCGATAGGCGATCGCCTCCAGGCGGGCCCTGGAACGCTCGAACACCTCGACCTCGTCGGCGCGTAGCGACATGGCCCGACAGTAGCCGCGACGGTCGCGGGACCCGGGCCCGTCGGCGCGGTCCGCGTCAGGTACGCCGGGCCAAGGAGCGCCACGTAGGCGACCAGCGCGGCTACCGGCCGTTAGGATGTGGGCCATGAGCGCCGAGGCCGTTGGCATGTACATGCCCGCCGTCGTGACGCTCGACGACGTCGCGGCGATGAATTCCGCTGACCCGAACGGCCACCGCTACGAGACCAGCCCCGAGGGGGTCCTGTCGGTCATGCCGCTGCCCGATTTCGTGGTGGAGATCGTGTCACCGGGCTCGGAGGCGATGGACTCGGTGACAAAGGTCCGCGAGTACGCGTCGGCGGGCGTCGGGCAGTACTGGGTGGTGGACCGCGACGGGGCGCAAACGGTCACCCTGCACCGGCTGGGTGGTGACGGGTCGTACGAGGAACACGCCACGATGCCGTTGGCGTGGCTGCTCCAGTCCTCACCCGCCGACCACCTCGATGAGAGTTTCTGACACACGCCGGATTCACGCGGGTTGCATGAGGCCGGCGCGGTAGGCGAAGGACACCAACTGGGCCCGGTCCTTGACGTTGAGTTTGCACCGGAGTCGGTAGACGTGGGTGCGCACGGTGGTCAGGCCGATGGACAACTCGGTGGCGACCTCCTCGGTCGATTTTCCGTCGGCCATCAGCAGCAGCACCTGCCGTTCCCGTGGGGTCAGGGTGGACACCGCCGGTTGGAAGACCTCCTCCGGGTACGGCTGCCGACGCCGGAACCAGTCGACCAGCCGGTCGGCGATCCGGGGAGCGAGGGTGGTCTGACCGGCGGCGGCGGCGCGGACCGCGGCGGCGACCTCCTCCCAGGTCGCGTCCGGCATGAGGATGCCGTTGACACCCGCCTGGAAGACGCTGCTGACGAGGTCGTCGCTGTCGTCGGTGGCGAACACCACGAAACGGGGTCGCGGGCTCAATTTCTCGGCGTTGATTTTGTGAATGAGATTGACGGCGGAAATGCCGCGCAATTTCAGGCCGGTCACGATGACATCGACCCGATGCGTGCGAGCCAACATTATCGCGTGGTTGCCGCTGTCCGAGGTGTCCACCACGGAGACATCGGGCTCGCTGCCCAGCAGCGTACGGAGGCCATCTCTGACAATTGGCAATTCGTCGCAGACAAGAACCCGGATTGACATTCCCCCGCCTTACGTACTGCCGCCGGTGAATTCAACACATCGATGATCGCGATGTTACTCGGTCCAACGCGGCTGCGACAGCCGTGTCACGCCGCCGTCCCGGGGTCATCGTGGCGTTGACCGGGTGTCGACGGCGCGCGGACGCGAGACCGGCGGTGGGATTCCTATGGTCGGAGCGGACCCGGCCCCCACGAAGGAACGGAAGCCCCCCGTGACAGTCCAGGAACAGACCATCGCCCCCTGCCCCGAGTGCGCCGCCGACGTGACGTTCGCCCAGCCACCCCGGCTCAGCGAACTGGTCGAGTGTGGAGAGTGCCAGGTCGAGCTGGAGGTCGTCACGGTCCAGCCGGTGACGCTCGCGCCGGCGCCCGAGGTCGAAGAGGACTGGGGTGAGTGAACCCGCCTCGGTTGCGGTGCTCACGTCCCGGTTGCGGGTCGACGACAAGCGGATCCTGGAGGCGCTGGAACGCCGCAGCGTCGCGGTGGCCCACGTCGACACCCGGACGGCCTGGTGGCCGCTGGACGGCGGCGCGCCCGAGTGGCGGCTGGTGCTCAACCGGGAGATCGGCCAGATCCGCGCCGGCTACGCCGCCCGAGCCCTGGAGCGACTGGGCGTGATCGGTGTCAACTCCGCCTCCGCCATCGAAACCTGCGCCGACAAGTGGCACACGTCCATCGCGTTGCGCGCGGCCGGCCTGCCCACTCCGCGTACCGCCCTCGCCGCCACACCGGAGGCGGCGCTCTCCGCGCTGGCCGCGATCGGCTACCCGGCCGTCGTCAAGCCGCTGGTCGGGTCGTGGGGTCGGCTGGTCACGACGGTGCCGGACCCGGACCTCGCCCGCACGGTCCTGGAGTACGTGGCCGCGCTGCCCGGGCCGCAGGCGCACATCGTGTACGTGCAGGAGTACGTCCGCAAACCCGACCGGGACATCCGGGTCGTGGTGGTCGGCGGTGAGGTGCTCGGGGCGGTGTACCGCTACAGCGCGGACTGGCGTACCAATGTGGCCCGTGGCGCCCGGACCGAGCGGTGCGCGCTCACCGACCGGATCGTCGAGCTGGCCACCACGGCCGCCGCCGCGGTCGGCGCGGACCTCGCCGGCGTCGACCTGGTCGAGGACGAGACCGGTCGGCTGTACGTCCTGGAGGTCAACTCCGGGGTGGAGTTCGCCGGCTTCGAGCAGGCGTACGACGGTGCTGTCGACGTCGCCGGTCGGATCGTCGACCACCTCCTGGCGAGGCTCGCGTGACCGCCGTGGCCGGTCCGGTCCGGGCGGCGGTCGTCGGCGGGGCCGGTTACATCGGCGGGGAGCTGGTCCGCCTGCTGCTCGGGCATCCGAGGGTGGAGCTGACCACCGTCACCTCCCGCCGGCTCGCCGGTCGGCGGGTCAGCTCCACCCATCCCAACCTGCGCGGCCTGACCGAGCTGACCTTCACCGCCCCGGAGGACCTGGGCCGGCACGACGTGCTGCTGCTGGCCACCGAGCACGGACTGGCGATGGGCGCGATGCGCGGCCTGCTCGACCTGGCCGACACGGTGGTCGACCTGTCGGCGGACTTCCGGCTGCGCGATCCCGCCGTGTTCGCCGCGTACTACGGCGGCCCGCACGCCGCGCCCGACCTGCTCGCCGAGTTCGTCACCGGGCTGCCCGAGCTGCACCGCAAGCAGCTCCGCGACGCGGACCGGATCAGCGTGCCGGGCTGCATGGCGACCGCCGCGATCCTCGCCCTGCACCCGCTCGCCGACGCCGGCCTGCTGGGCGCGGGGAAGGTGACGGTCGACGGGCGGACCGGCTCCAGCGGCTCCGGTAGTACTCCGTCGGCGGCGAACGTGCACGCCGAGCGCAGCGGCGCCATGCGGGTCTTCGCACCGACCGCGCACCGGCACCAGGCGGAGATCGCCCAGGCGGTGGGCGTACCGGCGCGGATGACCGCGACCGGGGTCGAGGCGGTCCGGGGAGTCCAGGTGCTGTGCCGAGTCCCGCTCGCCGACGGTGTCGACGAGGTCGCCACCCGGGCCGTCTACCGCCGCTACTACCGTGACGAGCCGTTCGTGCGGGTGGTCGCGGGGCGGCGCGGCACGTACCGGTTGCCGGAGCCGAAGATCCTGGCCGGCTCGAACTTCTGCGACGTCGGGTTCGCCGTCGACCCCGGCGGCGGCTGGGCGCTTCTCGTCGCGGCGCTGGACAACCTCGTCAAGGGGGGTGCCGGCAACGCGGTGCAGTGCCTCAACGTCCGCTACGGCTGGCCCGAGCGGCTGGGGCTGGAGTTCCCCGGCCTGCATCCGGCGTGAACACCCCGACGGCCCCGCCGGGCGAGGTGACGGTGGTCAAGTGCGGCGGCACCGCCGGGGTGGACGCGGCGGCGGTCTGCGCCGACGTCGCCGAGCTGGTCCGCGCCGGGCATCGGGTGGTGCTGGTGCACGGCGGGTCCGCCGACATCGCCGCGCTCGGCGACCGGTTGGGCGTACCGCAGCGGCGGATGGTCAGCGACGACGGGATGGACACCCGCTACACCGACCCGGCCACCCTGGAGGTCGTCGTGCTCGCCCTCGCGGGCGCGGTCAAGCCCCGACTGGTCGCCGCGCTGGCCCGCGCCGGCGTCGACGCGGTCGGCCTGACCGGACTGGACGGCGGCCTGCTGCGGGCCCGGCGCGCCGCCGTACACCGGGCGGTCGTCGACGGCCGTCGGATGGTGCTGCGCGACAACCACGGCGGCCGGTTGGTCGGCGTACGCGCCGAACTGGTCCGGACGCTGCTCGCGGCCGGCACGGTGCCGGTGGTGTCGCCGCCGGCGCTCGGCGAGGACGGTCGACCGGTCAACGTGGACGCCGATCGCGTCGCCGCCGCCCTGGCCGCCGCGCTGGACGCCCGCACGCTGGTCCTGCTCACCGGAGCGCCCGGGGTACTCGCCGACCCGGACAACGAAGGGTCGGTGCTGGACCGCTGTGCCGTGCCGACGACAGGCGTGCCACCCGGTGTCGGCCGAGGGATGGCGATGAAGCTCGTCGCCGGCCGCGAGGCGTTGCTCGGCGGGGTCGGCCGGGTGCTCGTCGCCGACGGCCGGCGCACCGGCCCTGTCCGGGCGGCGCTGGCCGGCGTCGCCACCGAGATCACCGTGAGGAGCGAAGATGCCTGAGGACGCCCCGGAGCCCGGCACGCCGCAGGCGCGGCCGGGCGCCGTCACCGACACCTTCGCGGCCGGACTGCTGCGCCGCATGGTCGAGACGCCCTCGCCGTCGTACCACGAGGCGGCACTCGCCCGGTCCCTGGTGGACGCCATGGCGCAGCTGGGCTTCGCCGCGTACGTCGACCAGGTCGGCAACGTGGTCGGCGAGATCGGCCGGGGCGACGGCCCGGTGGTGTTGCTGATCGGCCACCTGGACACGGTGCCCGGCGGGCCGGTCGTCCGCGCCCAGGACGGCCGGCTCTACGGCCGGGGCGCGGTCGACGCCAAGGGGCCGCTGGCGGCCATGGTGTGCGCCGCCGCCTCGGCGGACTTCGGCGGACGGATCGTGGTGGTGGGCGCGGTGGAGGAGGAGATCGCCTCGCGTGGCTCGCGGGAGATCCGACGGCGGTTGCCCCGGCCGGACGCGGTGGTGGTGGGCGAACCGAGCGGCTGGTCGACGATCACGCTCGGCTACAAGGGCAAACTCGACATGCGTTACCGGGTGTCGGTGCCGGCCACCCACCCCAGCAACCCCGTCGCCAAGGCATCCGAGTTGGCGGTGCGCTGCTGGACGACGCTGCTGGAACTGCTCGGACCGGACAGCGGCAACGGCTCGTTCGACCGCCCCGGCGCGACCCTCGTCTCGCTGCGCGCCGACCAGGTCCAGGCGGAGGCGGAGCTGAGCGTCCGCACCCCACCGGGGTACGACGTGGACGGGCTGTTGCGGGAGCTGCGGCAGCGTACGCCGGATGGGGAACTGACCGTCGTCAACCGCGTCGCCGCCTGCCGCGCCGATCACCGCAACCCGGTGGTCCGGGCGCTCTCGGCGGGTATCCGTGCCCAGCGGGCCCGGCCCGCCCTGAAGGTGAAGACCGGCACGTCGGACATGAACGTGCTCGCCGAGCAGTGGGACGTCCCGATGGCCACCTACGGCCCGGGGGACAGCAGCCTCGACCACTCGGACGACGAGCACATCGTGCTGGCCGACTACCTGCGCGGCATCGCCGTCCTGCGACACGCGCTGCGTGAGCTGGACGCCCCCGCGCCAGCGCGGGCCACCGACCGGGTCAACGGCTTCGGTCTCGCCCCGAGCGGGGCCTGACGTGACGTCCCGGGAGCCGCTCGCGGTGGCCGAACCGATCGAACCGGCCGAGCTGCCCGACCAACCGGTCACCGCCGAGCTGGCGGCGGTCGCGGTACGCGTACGGGAGTTGATCGTGCAGATGTGCGCCAGCTCGGACGGTGGTCACCTGGGCGGGTCGATGTCGCTGGTGGAGATCCTGGTGACCCTGTACCACGAGGTGCTGCGGGTCGACCCGACCCGACCGGAGGCGCCCGAGCGGGACGTGCTGCTGCTCAGCAAGGGCCATGGTGGGATCGCGCTGTACGCGGTGCTCGCCACCCGGGGCTACTTTCCGGTGGAGTGGCTCGACGGGTACGCCGCGCCGGGCGGACCGTTCCTGGCCCACCCGCACCGGGGGGTGCCCGGAGTGGAGATGCCCAGCGGGTCGCTCGGGCACGGGCTCGCGCTCGGGGTCGGGCACGCGCTCGCCGCCCGCCTCGACGGCAGTGACCGGCGCTGCGTGGTCGTCCTCGGTGACGGGGAGTTGCAGGAGGGCTCGGTCTGGGAGGCGGCCATGGCAGCCAGCAGCCTCGGACTCGACCGGCTGACCGCCGTCATCGACCGCAACGGCCTGCAACTGGGCAGCGGCACCGAGGACGTGATCGCGCTCGAACCGCTGGCGGACCGGTGGCGGGCGTTCGGGTGGACGGTCCGCGAGGTGGACGGGCACGATCCTGTCGCACTGCGGGAGGCGCTGACGGCGTCCGGCTCGGGCCGACCGGTGGCCGTCATCGCCCGGACCGTCAAGGGCCGGGGACTGCCCTACGTGGAGGGACAGGTGCGCAGTCACTTCGCCCGGCTCGGGGAGACCCAACGCGGACGGGCGCTGCGGGCCGTACGCCGGGGGGTCCGGTGAGCACGGCGGCCGGGCCGCGTGCGGGGCGGGACGTCTACCGGGATCTGCTCGTCGAGCTGATGGCCACCGATGCCCGGCTGGTCTGCCTGGACAGCGACACCGGGCTGTTCAGCGGCGTGGACTTCGGCCCGGCGGCCGACCGCTACGTCAACCTCGGCATCGCCGAGCAGAACCTGATGGGCGTCGCCGCCGGTCTGGCCCGCAGCGGGCGGATTCCGCTTGTCAACACGATGGCCACCTTCGCCAGCACGCGCGCGCTGGAAGCGGTGAAGGTGGACATCGCCCTCAACGACCTGCCGGTGCGGATCGTGGCGACCCACGGCGGGCTGGCCGCCGGTCACCTCGGACCGACCCATCACGCCCTCGAAGACCTGGCGATCATGCGTACGCTGCCGAACATGACGGTGGTGGTGCCGGCCGACGCGGACGCCTGTGCCCGGTCGTTCCGGCAGTCGTTGGACCTGCCCGGCCCGGTCTACCTGCGGCTCGGCCGCGCCGCGACGCCGGACGTGGCGGCCACCCTCGCCGCGACCGGCGGCCCGGACGCGCCGCCGGTGCGGTTGGGCCGGGTGCAGACGCTGCGCACCGGAGGTGACGTGGTGCTGGCCGCCTGCGGGCCGTACCCGGTGCTCGCCGCGCTGGACGCCGCCGACGAACTGGCCCGGCGCGGGGTGGAGGCGACGGTGCTCAACGTGCACACCGTCCGTCCGCTCGACGTGGAGACACTCGACGCGGCGGTCCTGGCGACGGGCCGGCCGGTGGTGGTCACGGTGGAGGAGCACTGGCCCAGCGGCGGGCTGGGCTCCGCCGTCGCGGAGGCGCTGACCGAACGACGGCCCGTCCGGGTGCTGCGGGTGGCGGTACCGGACGGGTTCGTGGCCGTCGCCGGCGACCAGCGGTACCTGCTGGACCGCGCCGGGGTGACCGCCGCGGCCGTGGTGGACCGGGCGGTGACGGCGCTGCGATGAGCGGTGGGGGCGAACGCCGGAGCCTGGTGGCGCTGCTGACCGCGCACTACCTGTCGTCCTTCGGCAACGCGATCACCATCGTCACCGTGCCGTTGTACGTGCTGGCGCGTACGGACAGCGCGGCGGCGACCGGCCTCGCCGGCTTCGCCGGCACCCTTCCGCTGATCTTCGCGGGCGCGGTCGGCGGCGTGTGGATCGACCGGCTCGGCGGCCGACGCGTCAGCGTGCTCTCCGACGCGCTCGCCGGGCTGCTCACCGCCTCGGTGCCGGTGCTGGACGCCACCGTCGGGCTGCCACTGCCCGCCCTGCTGGCGCTGCTGTTCGCCCGCAGCCTGGTCGCCACACCGGCGAACGCGGCCCGGGTGAGTCTGATCCGCCCGGTGGCCAGCGCGGCCGGCGTACGCCTGGAGACCGCGAACTCGTGGTACCAGGCCGCGCCCCGGCTCGGCCTGGTGGTCGGCGCGCCGCTCGCCGCGCTGCTGGTCGCCGCCCTCGGCGCGGCCGTCGGGCTCTACGTCGACGCGGCCGGCCTGCTGCTCGCCGCCGTGCTGGTCACCGTCGGCGTGCCCGCCCTGGCCGCCGCGCCGACGACCGGCCGCGCCAGCTTCGCGCGGCAACTTCTCGAGGGCGCGACACTGGTACGACGGATGCCGGTGATCGCCGCGATGACCGCCTTCGTGTTCGTCACCAACCTGCTGGACGCCGCGTTCACCCCGGTGCTGCTGCCCGTCTACGCGCACGACGTGCTGCGCGACGGGCGCTACCTGGGGTGGTTGATCGCCGCGTCCGGCTGCGGGGCCGTGCTCGGCACCTTCCTGTACGCCCCGGCCAGCCGCCGCCTGCTGGCCAGCAGGCGACGCACCATGTTGGGCTGCTTCGTGGTCATCGGCGCGCTGCGGCTGTCCATGGCGACCACCCCGCCACCGGCCGTGATGATCGGCATCTGCCTGCTGCTGGGCCTGGCCGCCGGGCCGCTCAACCCACTGCTCACCACCGTCACCCTCGAACACGTGCCGGAGGAGGCCCGGGGTCGGGTGTTCGGGCTGGGCAGCGCCGTCGCGCTCAGCGGGGCGCCGCTGAGCGTGCTGCTCGCCGGTTGGTCCGTCGGCGCGGTCGGGCTGGTTCCCACCCTGGCCGCGTTCGGTGGCGCGTACCTGCTGCTGGTGGCCGTGGCGCTGCGCGGCCGGTCGTTGCACGCCATGGACGCGTACGCCCCGGACGGGTCAGCCGAGACCGCGGGTCCGTCCGCCGTCGACCAGCAGGCAGGTGCCGGTGATGAACGAGGCCGCCTCGCTGGCCAGGAAGGCAGCCACCGCACCGAAGTCCCCGGCCCGACCCACCCGGCCCAGCGGGATGCCCGCGCCGATCTCCGCGAGCCGGGCGTCGGCCGCTGAGCCGTAGTCGGCGCGTACGCCCTCGGTGTCGTGGTAGCCGGGCGCGAGCACGTTGACAGTGATGTCACCCGGCCCGAGCGCCTGCACGAGGGCCCGGGTGAAACCCAGCAGGCCCGGCCGGGCCGCCGCGGACAGCCCGTACTCCGGGATCGGCTGGCGGACCGTCTCCGAGGCGACGATGAGGACCCGGCCCCAGCCGGCCGCGCGCAGGTGCGGCAGGGCCGCGAGCGTCAGGCCGACGTGCGGCAGGAACGCGGCGTCCAGCGCCTGCCGGTACGCGTCCAGCCCGAAGCTGTCGACCGGGCCTCCCGGCACCTCACCGCCGTTGGCGACCACGATGTGCAGCGCGCCGAAGTGCGCCACGGTGTCGGCGACCCAGCTGGCCACCCCCTGCTCGTCGGTGATGTCCACCGGCCGGGTCAGCACGTCCGGAGCGCCGGCGGCCCGCAGCTCCCGCGCTGCCTCGGCGAGCCGCCCGGGGTTGCGCGCTCCCAGCGACAGGGCGCAGCCCTCGGCCGCGAGCGCACGGGCCGTCGCCCGGCCGAGGCCGCTGCTGGCGCCGGCGACCAGCGCCACCCGTCCCGCGATGCCGAGATCCATACCCAACCACTCCCTCAGGGTCGTAACGGATAGCCGTACCGGCGCAGCACCGGGACGGCGAGCGTGGTGGCGACCGCCGCGGCGCGCGCCGGCAACGCGTCCCGCCACGCCAGGTCGGGTCGGATCGTCGTCGGCCCCCGACGCAGCCGGTCCGGGTTGCCGGTCACCGTGTGGTTGACACCCAGCACGGCCCGCCCGTCCGGCCCGACGGGCGGCTCACCGGGCAGGTCGGCCCAGCGCAGCACCCGGCTCAGCACCTCGCGAGGCGCGGCCGCGAAGTCCTCGTAGCGCAGCCGCAGGTAGCGCTCGCCGGCGGCGCGGCCGATCCGGTCCGAGGCCACGTTCATCGCGGTCCACATGCCGGTGCTGCGGGCCGCGCTCATCTGCGGCAGGTACTGCTTGGGTCGGGCGAACGAGTGGGCGACCGCGCGCGGGTCGCGGACCAGGTGCAGCACCCGCAGGTCCAGCCCGGCGTCGCCGAGCAGCACGGCCGCCTCGGCGGGATACTTCGAGCCGTCGACGACCACCTCGGCGCCGGTCTCCTCGGCCACCACCCGGTACGTGTCGACCATGCGGCGGGCCACCTCGGTCACCCCGGCCGGCCTGGGCCGCCGCCCCGCGACCTCGGCCAGCCGTACGCCGGTGTGCCGGACCCGGACGTGACGCCGCTGCTCGCCCACGATGCGCCGAGCCTCGCCGGCCGGGTCCGGCCCGGCGACCCGGGCGACGACTCTGCTCCACAGCGGACACCCGGTGAGCGTCTCGCCGCAGCCGCAGGACGTGTTGGTGCCGGTGCCCAGGACGCCGTTGCGCCACAGGTAGTACAGCTCACCGACGTGCACGACCCCGGGCAGCTCACCGAGCAGGTTGCCCAGCACCGTCGAGCCGCTGCGGTTCCAGCCGGTCAGGTAGACCACCTTCACCGCAGGTCCAGCAGCAGGAAGTGCTGCGGCAGGTGCACGGCCAGGCCGAGTCGCAGGCCCGCGGTGATCACGTCGGCGCCGTCCGGGCCGACGCCCCGGCGCAGGGTGAGCTGCGACGTGCCGGACTCCAGCAGCGTGACCGCCGCCCGAAAGTCACCCAGCAGCACCTGGTCCGGCGCGATCATCCTGCTCCGGCTGACCCGGATGCCGACTTCGCCGAGCCGGGCCAGCATCCCGCTCCCCAGCAGGTCCCAGTAGCGGTTGGGGTGGGCGACGATCGCGTCGCACGACCCGCCCATCTCCTCGACCTCGCCCGCGGCGGTGATCACCTCGGCGGTCAGCTCGCCGGGCGCGGCCCGCCGCCGGGCCCCCGGCAGGCCGACCAGACCGGGGATCACCCCGTCGGCGCTGCCGTGCAGCAGCACCTCGTTCTCGATGGTGCCCAGCCGCACCAGCACCCGGTAGTCCACGAAACCGGCCAGCAGCGTCGGGTCGCGCATCAGCTCCGGCGGGACGGCCACGGCGGCGGTCACCTCGGTCAGCTTCGTCTCGACCAAGCGGGGCACGAAGGTCGCCTCCGGACTGGCCTGGTAGCTGGTGCCGGCGATCTCCGGGGTGCCCGGCGTCGGGGCCTCGCTGACGTAGCTGACCGGCTCCTCGGTCACCGTCGCGCTCTTGAGCAGGTGTCGCACCGTGTAGCGGGGCCGGTGCTTGGCCAGCGGAAACAGGGTGGGCAGGGACGCGGCGATCGGCACGTCGACGTCGCCACCCTCGGCGGCGAGCACCGCGCGGGCGAACTGCTCGCCCGGGCCGTGCTCGGTCAGGTCGTAGTCGGCCAGGGCATGCTGCATCGACACTCCGTCCGTCGCGCGGGGCAGTTCAGCAGGGGGTACGGGCCTCCACCCACTCGTACATGGCCTCGAAGGCGAGCCGCTGGGACTCCTTGCCGAGGATGTTGAGGTTGCCGGGGATGGCGTTGCACTCGAGGATCACGTAGCCGTCCTCGGTGGGCAGGATGTCCAACCCGGACAGCGTGATCCCCATCGCCCGGGTCGCCCGGATCGAGATGTCCGCCAGCTCCGGCGGGATGTCCACCCGCTCGAAGCTCGCCCCGAGCAGCGTCCGGGTCTTCCACTGCCCGACGGCCGGATACTTCACCATGTTCATCGGCATCGTGTCGCCCGAGACGGTCAGCCGGTACTCGCCGTACTGGGTGGGGTAGTAGGGCTGGCACACCAGGACCCCGTAGCGGGCCAGCAGCTTCTCGATCAGCGGCAGGTCGTCGGCGACGTTGGTGATCCGCTCCACGTCGATGCCGGCCCGTCCGTACGACGGCTTCACCACGACGGTGCCCCACTCCCGGCTCGCCGCCTCGACGTCGGCGGGCACCCGGCAGGCCCGGGTGGGTGGCACGGGCAGGCCGGCGTCGGCGAGCACCTGCATCATCCGGAACTTGCTGTAGGCGGCCTGCCACACCTCGACCGGGTCGAACATCGTCACACCGGGGATGCTGCTGGCGAGCATCAGCCGCTCCACCCGGTCGCGCCAGTCGCCGTGCAGTTGCGCCCGCGAGATGACCGCGTCGAAGGAGCGCCCCAGCTCACCGTTGAACATGACCTCCGGGCCACCGCCCGGGGCCGCCGCGACGTCGATCTCCTCGACGGTGAACAGCGAGGTGTCGTGACCGCGCTCGCGGCCCAGCTCGGCGATGACCGGCGAGTCGTCGTCCTCCTCGCCGTGATCCCAGGCAAGAACACCGATCCTCATGACACCTCCACGCTTCCGCGCACCCCGACAGGCATCTATGACTCAGGTGAGAGTCGTCCATGTCTGATCATTTGTCAAGGTCACTGGATGATGGTCGCTAGCTGCGGGTTTGCTGTGTGTAACCGCGATTTTCGTGGACGCGACAGCGGCGGTTCCGGGTGGTAGCTTCGCCCGCAGACACATCTCATGTGGACGTGACGGGGCGTGGCCGGGAGGCGACCGAACATGTGGGATTCATTGGCACCTGTCGACAAGCAACAGGCCGAGGAGTACGTCGCGGCGGGTTGGTGGCGGTCGGAGACGTTCCTCGACGACCTCGCCGTGGCGGCGCGCGACCGCCCGGACCATCCGGCGATCATCACGTACGAGGGTGGCGAGCACGCGCGCACGCTGACGTACGCGGAGCTGGCCACCATGGTCGCCCGGTTCGCCGGCGCGCTGCGGTCACTCGGGGTGGGTCGGGGCGACGTGGTGATGATCTACCTGCCGAACCGGTGGGTGCTCACCCCGCTCTACCTGGCCTGCAACCAGATCGGGGCGGTCAGCTCGCCGGGCTTTCCGATGCTGAGCACCCGTGAGCTGCGCCAGGTCCTGGAGTCGACCGGCGCCCGGGTCTGCATCACCCTGGACACCTTCGCCGGCACCGACTACGCCACCCGACTCGCCGAGCTGGACGTGCCGACGCTGGAGCACCGGGTGGTGATCGGCGACGCCGCCCGGGTCGGCGCGATCGACTTCCAGGAGGTGTTCGTCGACACCCCGTGGGAGGAGCGCCTCCCGGACGACGGGACGGACGCCCTCGGCCCCGACGAGCCGGCCCTGGTGCTGCACACCTCGGGCACCACCGGGCCGATGAAGGGCGTCGTGCACAGCCAGAACACCATGTACGCGTGTGTCCGCGCGTCGGCGGAGCCACTCGGCCTCGCCCCGGACGAGGTGGTGCTGCTGCCCAGCGTGCTCACCCACATGGCCGGGGTCACGCACGCGGTCTACCTCCCCGTCCATCTGGGCTGCACCGCTGTGGTGATGGACTCCGGCGACGACATGGCGTTGATGGTCGCGCTGATCGCCCGGCACGGCGGCACCTTCGTGTACGCCGCGCCCGGCTTCGTCATCGGCATGCTCGCCGCCCAACGGCGCGCGCCCGTGCAGACGCCGACCCTGCGCCAGATCGTCTCCGGTTCGGCGCCCATCGCGCCGCAGCTCATCGCCGACGTGCGGGAGGCGTTCGGGGTGCCGATGCGGGCGCTGTGGGGGATGACCGAGAACGGGGCGGTGACCGTGACGCGGCTGGACGACCCGGACGACTGGGCGGCGCACAGCGACGGCCGTCCGGTGCCGTGGATGCAGGTGCGGATCGACACCGACCCCGGCGAGGAGGCCGGCCGGCTGTACGCCCGGGGCGCCTCCCAGTGCCTGGGTTACCTCGACCAACGCGAGCTGTACGAGTCGCTGCTCGACGACGACGGCTGGTTCGACACCGGCGACCTGGCCCGCGACGACGGCCGGGGCGGCATCCGGATCACCGGGCGACGGGTCGACCTCATCACGCGGGCGAACAGTCTGCGCGTGTCCACACTCGACATCGAGGCGGTGTTGCAGCGGCACCCGCACGTGGTGGAGGCCGTCCTGGTCGGCTACCCGGACCCGGCCGTACCCGGGGCGGACCTGGTCTGCGCCGTGGTGATCCCCGGGGGTGGCGACACCCCGACGCTCGCCGGCCTGCACGACTACCTGGAAGCCGAGGGCGTCGCACGGGTGCTCTGGCCGGACCGGCTCCAGTTCGTCCGCATCCTGCCCAAGAACGCGCTCGGCAAGCCGCTGCGGCATCCGCTGCGCCAGCGCCTGGAGATCGCGGCGTCGGCCCGGAGCTGACCGGTGCGCTTCCGGATCCTCGGACCCCTCGAGATCTCCGGCGCCGGGCACACTCTGACGGTCACCGCGGCACGTCAGCGGGTGGTGCTCGGCACGCTGCTGCTCGACGCGAACTGCGTGGTCTCCACCGCGCAGCTCGCCGACGCGCTGTGGGACGACGCCCCGCCGAGCACCGCCCGTGGTCAGGTGCAGATCTGCGTGTCGGCGCTGCGCAAGACGCTCACCCGGCTCGGCCTGCCGGACCGGATCGTCACCCGCCCGCCCGGCTACCTGATCGGGGTGGCCGACGGCGAGATGGACCTGCACTACTTCGACCGGCTGGTGCTGGCCGGGCAGCAGGCGCTGGCCGGGTCGCGGCTCGACGACGCCGCGGAAGCTTTCAGCGCGGCCCTCGCGCTGTGGCGTGGGTCCGCGCTGGCCGGCGTGGAGAGCCCGGCGGTGCGGGCCGCCGCGACCCGGCTCGACGAGCGGCGGCTCGCCGTCACCGAGGACTGGCTCGACGTCGAGTTGCACCGTGGGCGGCATCAGCACGTCGTCGGTGAGCTGCGGGAACTTCTCGCCGCCCATCCGCTGCGGGAACGGCTGCACGCGCAGCACATGCGGGCGCTCTCCGGCGCGGGTCGGCCGGCCGAGGCGCTGGCCGCGTACCGGTCGGCCCGGCGGACGTTCCTCGACGAGCTGGGATTGGAGCCCGGCGGCGAGCTGCGTCGCCTGGAGCGGGCCATCCTCACCGACGGCCGGGCCGACGAACCGGTCGACGACGCGCCCGCGCCGCCCGCGCCGCCGGCGGTGCCCCGGCTGCTCCCCGCCGACCCCGCCGAACTCATCGGGCGGGACGAGCCCCTGGGGGTGGTCTGTGCGGCGCTGGGCGACGGCGGCGGAACGTCGGTGCCGGTGGTGGCGATCTCCGGCCCGGTCGGCGTCGGCAAGTCGACGGTCGCGGTCCGCGCCGCGCACGCGCTCGCGCCGGCGTACCCGGATGGTCAGCTGTACCTGCGGCTGCTCGACGCCGACGGTCGTCCGGTGCCGCCGGAGGCCGCCCTGGCGCGGTTCCTGCGCGCGCTCGGCCTGCCGGGCGCCACCGTGCCGGCCGGCCTCGACGAACGTGCCGAGCTGTACCGGAACCGGATCGCCGGACGGCGGGTGCTCGTCGTGCTGGACGACGTGACCCACGAGCGGCAGGTTCTGCCCCTGCTGCCGGGCACGGGCGGTGCCGGTGTGCTGGTCACCAGCCGACGGCGGCTCACCGGCCTGACCGGCGCCCGGTCGGTGCACCTGGACCCGCTCGGCGTCGAGGATTCGGTGCGGCTGCTGGCCTCCGCGCTGGGCTTGCCCCGGCTGACCGCCGACCCGGCCGGGTCGGCGACGCTGGCCGGGCTGTGCGACAACCTGCCGTTGGCGCTGCGGATCGCCGCCGCCCGACTCGCCGCCCGCCCGCACTGGACGGTGGCGCAGCTCGCTGGCCGGCTACGTCATCCGAGCCGTCGCCTCGACGAGCTGAGCTTCGGCGGGCTGGACGTCCGGACCCGGCTGGCGACCAGCTACGCGGCGCTCGCTCCGGCCGCACGGCTGCTGTTCCGATCGCTGGGTGCGCTGCCCGACGCGGACCTGCCGACCCCGCTCACCACCTGGCTGCCGGGCGCTCGGGAGGCGGATGTCGAGGACGCCCTGGAGGAGTTGGTTGACGCGCAACTGGTCGAGGTCGGGGTCGGCCCGACCCGGTACCGGCTGTCCGGCCTGGTGCGGCTCTACGCGGCCGAACGGCTGGCGAGCGACGAGCCGACCGGACACGCCCCCGCCGAGTCCGCCTGAGGCCCGTTCGGCCGCGGCGAAACGCGGTCCCCGGTGCTCGGTGCTCGGTGCGCGGTGCGCGGGTAGCTGTCGCGTGTCCTTTGCTCTGCTTCAACCGGCGCAACACTGACAGGCCGTGTCTGTTGCGTCCGTTGAAGCAGAGCAAAGGACGGCCAACCGGGACCGCCAGCACGTTCCGGCACCCCGAATCGACAGCCCGTCCGCCGCCGGTCCCGCCCGGGCGCTGATGCACGACGACCCGACGCGCTCGCGCCCGTCAGGGACTTGTCAGACGGCCTGACTCCGGGCGGGTGTCGGGCGGCGGGCCAGCACCGCGTCGGCCAGCACCTCGGTCACATCGACCAGCGGCAGCGGCCCGGCCCCGCCGAGCGGCGCGATCACCGGCAGCTCCGTGCAGGCCAGGACCACGCAGTCGGCGTCGCCCGGCCACGGCCCGGCCGCGATCAGTTCGGCCAGGCCGGCGCGCAGCGTCTCGACCGGCGCACCCCGCTTCACCCCGTCGATCAACCCGTCGAGCCGGCGCTGCGCCGCCGCCGTCGGGTACAGCGGCCGGGTCCCGGTGGTCAGGTGCGGCTCGTACAGCCGTAGCCGGGCGGTCGGTGCGGTGGCCAGGAAGACCGGCCGGCGCAGTCCCCGCCCGGCCAGCGCTGCGCCCACCTCGGCCAGCAGGTCCAGCACCGGTACGGCCACCGCCCGGGCCACGTCGTCCCGGAAGGCGTGCGTGGTCGCCGACGGGATGACCACCGCGTCCACCCCGGCGGCCTCCAGGTGCTTGGCCGCCCGCAGCAGCGCCGGCACCGGGCTGGGCCCGACACCGCGCAGGTACGCGATGCGGCTCGGCACCCGCTCGGCGACGAGCACGACCTCCAGGTGCTCGTCGTCCTGAACGGCCGGGGTGAGCTGGATGAGGCGCTGGTAGAAGTGGGCGACGGCCAGCGGGCCGACCCCTCCCACCACGCCTAGTCGGCGGATGTCCAACCCCGCTCCCGCAACACGTCGGAGATCCGGGCCGCCAGCACGGCCGCGTGTGGCGCGTACACCAGGTCGTGGTGGTTTCCCGGCACCGGCACGACGTAGACCGGTCCACGGGTGCGTGCCCGCCAGCTCGCCGGGTTGACCGGTGGGTTCGTCAGCGTGGGATGCCTCTCGGTGGCCGTGAACAGGTGGATCGGGGCGCGGATCGGCGCGCGGGGCGCGTACCGGTCGGCGGCCCGGCCGTTCGCGGTGAACACCGCCACCATCCGGCGCAGCGTCGCGGTGTCCGCGCCGCGCGGCACCCGACCCCGCCTCTGCGCGTCGCGCAGCAGGATGGCCAGCGCCTCCTGCTCCTCGGCGGCGGCCAGCTCGGTGACCTGCGCCGGGTCCAGTTCGGCGATCAACCCGTAGCGTTCCAGCTCGCTGCGCCCGGTGAACCAGGGCTCCAACTCCTCCCGCCCGAACGCCCGCGCGTCCAGGACGCCGAGGAAGTCGACACGCTCGCCGGCCGCCTCCAGAAGGGACGCCATCTCGAAGGCCACGTTGCCACCGAAGGACCAACCGGCCAGTCGGTACGGCCCATCCGGCACCGCCGCCCGGATCTCGTCGACGTACCGCTGGGCCATCTCCTCGATGGCCACCAACGGCTGATCGTCGGTGTTGTAGCCGACCGCCTCGATGCCCTGCACCGCGCACACGCCGGCCAGATCCCGGGCGAGCTGCGCGTAACAGGCCACGTCGCCGCCCTGCGGATGGACCAGGAACAGCGGCGGCTGCGTGGTCGGCCCGTCGGCCAGCGTGACGAGCAACCGGTCGGTGGTGGCCGATGCGCTGCCCAGCACCGCGGCGAGCCGTTCCACGGTGGGGTGGGTGAAGACCACGCTGAGCGGCACGGCGACGTCCAACTCGCCGCGGATCGCCTCGACGAGGTCCACCGCCCGCAGCGAGTGGCCGCCGACGGCGAAGAAGTCGTCGCGTACGCCGATCGGGCCGTGACCCAGGACCCGTTCCCAGATCCGCACCAGGGTCAGCTCCAGGATGTCGCGTGGGGGCAGCGCGTCGGCGCGGGCCACCGGAGCCGGTGCCGGGAGCCGGGAGCGGTCCAGCTTGCCGTGCGGGGTCAGCGGCAGCGCGTCCAGCGCGGTCAGGCGGGCCGGCACCGACTGCTCGGGCAGCGTGTCGGCGAGCTGGTCGCGCAACCCGCCCAGGTCGACGTCGGGGCCGGCCACGACGTAGCCGGCCAGCTCCCCGTCGTGTACGGCCGCCGCCGCGGCGCGGACACCCGGGCAGGCGGCCAGCGCGGCCTCGACCTCGCCCAGCTCCACGCGCACGCCGCGGATCTTCACCTGCTGGTCCCGACGGCCGTGGAAGACCAGCCGGCCGTCGGCACGCCAGCGCACCAGGTCGCCGGTGCGGAACAGCCGGCCGCCGGGCGGCCCGAACGGGTCCGGGACGAAGCGCTGCGCGGTCAACCCGGGGGCCCGCTGGTAGCCCCGGGCCAGCCCCGGCGAGCCGAGGTACAGCTCGCCCAGCGCGCCCGGAGGCAGCAGCTCACCGCGCGGACCGAGGACGTGACAGCGCACGTACGGGATGGGCCGTCCGATCGGCACCGGGCCGGCCTCGTCACCCACCTCGTGGTACGTCGAGGTCATCGTGGCCTCGGTCGGGCCGTACTGGTTGACGAGCGCGATGCTCGGGGAGAGCTGCCGGGCGGCGCGGACGTGCTGGGCGCCCAGCGCCTCGCCGCTGACCAGGCCGAGACGCACCGATTCAGCCGCACCCGGCCTGCCGGCGGCGGCGGTGGCCAGCGCGGTCAGCATCGGCGGCACCAGCGTCAACAGCGCCGTCACCCGGTGCCGCTCGATCGCGGCCAGCAGGGCGTACGGGTCGCGAGCCGCGCCGTCCGGCGGCAGCACCACCCGCCCGCCGACCACCAGCGGGCCGAAGATGTCCCGGATGGACGCGTCGAACGAGATCGCCGCCAGTTGCAGCACCACGTCCCGGTCGGTCAACCCGATCGGCCCGCTCAGGTACGCCAGGAAGTTCGCGATGCCCCGGTGCGGGGTCGGTACGCCCTTCGGCGCCCCTGTCGACCCGGAGGTGTAGTAGATCGCGGCCCGGTCGTCGGGGTGCGGCACGTGCTGAGGATCGGTGGCCGGTTCGGCGAGCACGGCAGGCCACTCCTCGTCCAGGAGGTGGACCGGTACGCCCTCGGTGGCGGCGGCCGGCCCGCGTCGGGCCAGCGCGTCGCGGCAGGTCAGGATCAGCCGGGGCGCGCTGTCCGCCACGAGGTGGGTGAGCCGCCCGGGTGGGGCGCTCGGGTCCAGCGCGACGTACGCGCCACCCGAGCGCAGCACCCCGAGCAGCGCCACCACGAGGTCGATCGAGCGGGGCAGCGCCACGCCGACCACGACGTCCGGGCCGACGCCGCGTCGACGCAGCCAGTGGGCCAGCCGGTTGGCCCGCCCGTCCAGCTCGGCGTAGGTCAGCTCCCGCGCCGTGGTGGGCGCGTCGTCGGGGGGCGCGGCCAGGCACACCGCGACGGCGTCCGGGGTGCGCGCCGCCTGCCGCGCCACCAGCTCCGGCAGCGACGGCCGCTCCGGCGCCGGTTCGCCGATCCCGCTCCACTGGGCGAGGAGTCGCCGCTCCTCGGCCGTCGGGCCCAGCTCGGACAGCCGCCGGTCCGGCTCGGCCACCACCGCCTCGACCGTCCGCGCGTACGCGGCGGCGAACGCCTCGACGGTCGCCGCGTCGTACAGGTCGGTGGCGTACTCCACGGTGCCGCGCAGCCCCTCCGGGGTGTCGAGCACCGACACGTTCAGGTCGTACTTCGCGCCGCCCGGGCCGAGGTCCATCGTGTTCACGGTGACCCCGGGCAGCCGCAGCGCCGCGCCGTCGCGCTCCTCCGGACGAAAGCCCACCTGGAACAGTGGGTTGCGCGACGGGTCCCGGGCGACCCGAAGCTCCTCGACCAGCCGCTCGAACGGCACGTCGCGGTGGGAGAAGTCGGTGGCGGCGGCAAGGCGCACCCGATCCAGCAGCCCGGCGAAGGTCGGGTCACCGCCGACGTCGCCGCGCAGCACCAGGGTGTTCACGAAGCAGCCGACCACCGGCTCCAGTTCGGCGTCGTCCCGGCCGGCCACCGGCGTGCCCACCACCACGTCGTCCTGCCCGGTGAAGCGGGCGAGCACGACCTGGAAGGCGGCGAGCAGCGCCATGAAGGTCGTCGCGCCGCAGTGCCGGGCCAGCTCCCGTACCGCCCGCGCGGTCTCGCCGGAGAGCGCGAAGTCCACCCGGTCACCCCGCCCCGACCAGGTGGCGGGCCGGGGCCGGTCGGTGGGCAGGGAGCAGTGCGGCAGGTCGGCGAGTCGGACCCGCCAGTGCCCGAGCTGGTCGGCGAACGCGGCCGGGCCGCGCTGCTGCTGCCAGTAGGCGTGGTCGGCGTACGTCAGCGGCAGCTCCGGCAGCTCCGGCGTCCGGCCGGCGACGAGGGCCGCGTACGCCGTGCCGACCTCCCGCCACAGCACACCGAGCGACCAGCCGTCCACCGCCGCGTGGTGCAGCACCAGCACCACCGTGTGGTCGTCGTCGGCGACCCGCACGATCCGCGCACGAGCCTGTGGGCCACCCGCCAGGTCGAACGGTCGGGTGGCGTCCTCGCTGGCGAGCCGGAGCACGGTGGAGTCCTCGACGCCGGGCAGGTCGGTGCGGACCACCTCGCACGGCGGGCCGGGGACCTGCCGGTCACCCACGCCGTCCGCGACGAACCGGGCGTTCAGCGCGTCGTGCCGGGCCAGCACCGTGCGCAGCGCTCCGGCCAGCGCCGACGTCGACAGCGGTCCGCGCAGGCGCAGCACGCTGGGCACCAGATAGCTGCCGTCGCCGGGGTTGAGGCGGTCGAGGAACCACAGCCGGCGCTGCGCGTACGACAGCGGGGCGACCGCCCCGGCCGGCCGGACGGTCAGCGGCGGACGGTCGGCGGTGGCCGCGGTGGCCCCGGCCTGGTCGCCGCTGAGCGTGGTGCCCCCGGCAGTCAGCGCGGCGGCCAGGTCGGCCGGGGTCGGGTGGGCGAACAGGGTCCGCAGGGACACGTCCACGCCGGTCGCCGCGCGGAGCCGGGACGCCACCTGCAACGCCCGCAGCGAATGCCCGCCGAGCTGGAAGAAGTCGTCGCGTACGCCGATCCCGTCCCGGCCGAGCACCGCCGTCCAGGCGTCCACCACGAGACGTTCCAGGTCGGTCCGTGGCGCGAGGTGCCCGGGCCCCGCCGGACGTACGTCTGGTGGGGGCAACGCGGCGCGGTCCACCTTGCGGTTGGGGCTGAGCGGCAGCTCCGGCAGCTCGACCAGCAGGCTGGGCACGAACGCGTCGGGCAGAGTGCCGCGCAGGTACGCCCGCAGCGTGGCCACCTCCAGCGGTGCGTCGCGCCACACCACGTACCCGATGAGCTGCCGGTCGGCGTCCTCGCCCCAGGTGGTCACGGCCGCGCCGGCCACCGCCGGGTGGGCGGACAGCGCGGCCTCCACCTCGCCCAGCTCGATCCGGTTGCCGCGCACCTTGACCTGCGTGTCCGCCCGCCCGACGAACTCGATCGTCCCGTCCGGGCGCAGCCGGGCCAGGTCGCCGCTGCGGTAGAGCCGGCCGCCGGAGCCGAACGGGTCCGGTAGGTACCGCTCGGCGGTCAGCCGGGGTTGCCCGGCGTACCCGCGACCCACCCCCACCCCGCCGACGTACACCTCGCCGATGACTCCGACCGGGACCGGACGCAGGGCCGGGTCCAGCACGTACACCGTGTTGTTGGGCAGTGGCCGACCGATCGGCATCGGTCGGTCCGGTCGGACGGCGTGCACCTCGTACGCCGTGCACCACACCGTCGTCTCGGTCGGCCCGTACAGGCACCAGAACCGGGACACCCGGCCGAGCATCGCGGCGGCCAGCGCGCTCGGCACCGTCTCGCCGGACGCGCCGGCGCGCAGGTCCCCGCCGGTCCAGCCGGCGTCGACGAGCATCCGCCACATCGTCGCGGTGGTCTGCATGACGGTGGCCCCGCCGTCGGCCAGCAGCGCGCCGAGCGCCACGCCGTCGGTGGCCGTCCGGCGCGACGCGAGCAGCACCGTAGCGCCGACGGTGAGCGGACTGAGCAGTTCCGGCAGCGACAGGTCGAAGGCGTGCGAGGCGACGGCGGCGACCACGTCGGCCTCGGTGACCTCGAAGAGCCGCACGAACGCCACCGTCAGGTTGACGATGGCCCGGTGCGGCACCATCACGCCCTTGGGCCGCCCGGTGGAGCCCGACGTGTAGATCAGGTAGGCCAGGTCGTCGGCGGTCGTGGCGGTGGCCGGTGGTGTGTCGGGCAGCCCGGCGAGCCGGTCGTCCGCCCGGTCCAGGCGCAGCAGCCGCGGGCCGGGCGGGGCGCCGAGACGGTCCCACACGTCGCCGGTGGTCACCAGCAGCCGGGCCGCGCTGTCGGTGAGGACGTGCCGGACCCGGTCGGCCGGATGGTCCGGGTCGACCGGCACGTACGCGCCGCCGGCCTTGAGGACGGCGACAAGCGCGACCACCAGCTCGGGCGTGCGGTCCAGGCAGACGCCCACCGTGACCTCGGGCCCGACGCCGTGGTCGACGAGCAGGTGCGCCAGGCGGTTGGCGCGGCGCTCCAGCTCGCCGTAGGTCAGTGCGGCGTCGTCGCAGCGGACGGCGACCGCGTCCGGAGTTCGCCGGGCCTGCTCGCCGATCAGGTCGGAGAGCAGCTCGTCGTGCGGGTACGCGGCGGCGGTGTCGTTCCACTCGCCGACGATCCGGGCGTGCTCGGCGGACGGCAACACCGTGAGCGCGGCGACGGGGCTGTCCGGATGGGCCACCGCGTCGGCGAGCAGGCACAGGTAGCTGTCGACCAGACGCGCCACGGTGGCCGGCTCGAACACGTCGGTGGCGTACTCGACGAACCCGGCGAGCCGGCCGTCGCGGCGGGTCAGCACCAGCTCGACGTCGAACTTGACCGTGCCGGTGCCGACCGGCACCGGCTCGACCACGCAGCCGGGCAGCTCGAACGGGGCGGTCTCCTCGTCCTGCACGGTGAACATGGCCTGGAACAGCGGGTTGCGGGACAGGTCCCGGGCCGGGCGCAGCTCCTCGACCAACCGCTCGAAGGGCACGTCCCGGTGCTCGTGGGCGTCGACGACGGCGTCGCGGACGTCGTGCAGCAGGGACGCGAACGGCCGGTCCGGGCGCACCCGGTTACGGATCACCACGGTGGTGCCGAAGAACCCGACGACCGACTCCAGCTCGGGGTGCTCCCGGTCGGCGAAGAGGGTGCCCACCGCGACGTCGGTACGACCGCTGAACCGGTGCAGCACGGCGGTGAAACCGGCCAGCAGCGCGTGGAACAGCGTCACACCGTGGCGGGTGGCCAGCTCGCGGACACCGTCGGCGAGCGCATCGGGCACCGCGAGGTCGTACCGGTCGCCCCGGCCCGTGAAGACCGGCGGTCGGGGATGGTCGGCCGGCAGCTCCAACGGCGACAACCCGGCCAGCCGCTGACGCCAGTAGGCGAGCTGCCGGGCCAGTCGTCCGCCGCGCAGCTGTTCGCGTTGGTGGTACGCGTGGTCCACGTACCGCACGGGCAGCTCCGGCAGGGCCGGGACGGTACCCGCCAACAGAGCCCGGTACGCGGCGGCCAGCTCCGCCCAGAGCAGCGCCATCGACCAGCCGTCGACCGCGATGTGGTGGACCACCAGCACGACGTACCACTCGGTCTCGTCGGCGGTCAGCAGCTCGGCGCGCAGTGGCAGGCCCGTCGCGAGGTCGAAGGGCTGCCGGACCAGTTCCCGGGCCCGGGCCAACGGGTCCTCGACCGTGCGGACGGCGACCGGGATCTCGCCCAGCTCGTGCGGCGCCGGCCGGGGTCGGCCGGCAACCTCCGGGTAGCTGGTGCGCAGCACCTCGTGGCGCTCCATCACGATGCCGATCGCGAGCCGCAGCGCGGCGGCGTCGAGCGGGCCGTGGACCCGCAGCACCTCGGCCACGTTGTAGTCCGGTGCGCCGTCGAGGAACCGGTCGGCCAGCCACACCGACTCCTGGGCGGGCGAGGTGACGAGCTGGTCGTCGGGGCAGCGGGGCAGGGCGGGCGACGGCGCGGCCCGGCTCGCCTCGCGGGCCGCGCGTAGCCGTTGGGCCAGCAGCTCCGCCGTGCTCGACACGTCAGGCCACGTCGTCCGGCGCGCCGTCCAGGTGCCGGCGCAGGCTCGCCGGGCGCATGTCCACCCAGACCCGCTCGACGTGGTCGAGGCACTCCTCGCGGCTGCCGGTGGTGCCCTCGGCCCGCCAACCCGCAGGCACCGGCCGCTCGGCCGGCCAGATCGAATACTGCTCCTCGTGGTTGACCACGACGCTGTACGACAGCTCGTCGATGTCGCTCGTCACCGCGCTGCTCCCTCCAGGTCCGCCAGCACGAGCCGTTCCAGCTCGGCCGCGGACGCCGCGATCGTCGGGTGGTCGAAGATCAGCCGCAGCGGGATGTCCAGGCCGAACGCCTGCCGCAACCGGCTGAGGACGCGCACGGCGAGCAGCGAGTGCCCACCGGCGGCGAAGAAGTCCGTGTCGACGCCGATCCGGTCGACGCCGAGCACCGCGCACCAGATCTCCGCGACGGTCTCCTCGGTGACCGTCCGGGGCGCCAGCAACGCGCCCTCGTCACCACCGGGCGCCGGCAGTGCCGCCAGCGCGGCCCGGTCGACCTTGCCGTTGGGGTGCAGCGGCAGCCGGTCGAGCACGGTGAGGTGGGTGGGCACGGCGTAGCTGGTCAGCACCGTCCGCAGGTGGGCGCGCACGTCGTCCACCGAGAGGCCCTCGGCCCGTCGGGGCACCAGGTAGGCGGCGAGGTGTTTCGTGCCGGCGCCGAGTGCGAGCACCACCGCGTCGGCGACCTCCGGATGGCCGCGCAGCGCCGTCTCCACCTCGCCCAGCTCGATCCGTACACCACGGATCTTGACCTGGTGGTCGACCCGGTCGACGAACGTCAGCGTCCCGTCCGGACGTTGCGCCCCGCGATCGCCGGTGCGGTACATCCGCGCGCCGAAGCCGTCCGGGTCGGGTACGAAGGCCGCGGCGGTGCGCCGTGGGTCACCCTGGTAGCCGCGGGCCAGGCCGACCCCGCCGATGCACAGCTCGCCGACGTCGCCGGCGCGGACCGGCTGGTGCCGGGCGTCGCGCACGGTGACCCGGTTGCCGGTCATGGGCTGGCCGATGGGCACGCTCGCGCGGCCGTCGGTCGGCCGGCAGATGTGGTACGTCGAGTCGATCGACACCTCGGTGGCGCCCCAGGTGTTGTCGAGCGAGACCCCGTCGGGGAACCGCGCGAAGAACCGTCGTACCAGCTCCGGACGCAGCGCCTCGCCGCTGCACAGCACACTGCGCAGGCGGCTCAGCCCGGCCACGTCGGCGTCGGTGAGCGTCTCCAGGAAGAGGTCGAACACGCTCGGCACGAACTGGAGGTGCACGACCTCGTGCCGGATCGCCGCGTCGATGATGGCCCGCGGGTCGCGGTGCGCGCCCGGGGCGAGCATGGCGACCCGACCGCCGACCAGCAGCGGCCAGAGCAGCTCGACCGCCGCGTCGTCGAAGGTCAGCGTGGTCTTCTGCAACACGGTCTCGCCGGGCTGGAGGTGGTGCCGCTCCTGCATCCAGCGCATCCGGTTGGCCCAGCCGCCGTGGGTGCAGGCGACGCCCTTGGGTCGGCCGGTGGAGCCGGAGGTGTAGTAGATCGCGCAGAGCTGGTCCGGGTGCGGCGACGTCGGTTCCAGCGGGGCGCGGTCGGCGGGGGTGGCGTCGGGGACCACCGCGGTCCGGCCGGTGGCCCGTACCTCGTCGACCAGGGCCGGGCCCACCACGCAGACGGTCGCGGCGGCGTCGGTCAGGATCGCTTCCCGGCGGACGGCGGGCGTCTCCGGCTCGATCGGCACGTACGCGCCGCCCGCGCGCAGCACGGCCAGCACGCCGGCCACCATGTGCGCCGACCGGTCCAGGATGAGCCCGACGGGTTGGTCGGCACGGACACCGGCGTCACGCAGTGCGGCTACCAGGTCGCCCACCCGCCTGTCCAGCGTCGCGTAGTCGAGCGCCCCGTCGTCGTCCACCACGGCCGTCGCCGACGGTGTCCGGTGGGCCTGTCGCGCGAACATCTCGTCCAGTGACGTCACGGCACCTCCTCGCCGCCAGCCACGGTGCCAGAGTCCGCTATCGATGCGCTTTCGCCGCGGTATGTCGCGGACCGGCGAATATCGACAGGGGTTGTCACGTCGCTGCGGGCCTGGGTATGTTTCTGCGGCCGGCGCAACGGGGAGGCCGATCGTGAATACCAGCGCGCCGTCCGGTCTGACCGGGCGGATCGACGAGCCACCCGACCGGCTGCTCCACGACGAGGTGCTGGCGCCGCAGTTCCACTTCGAGGTCGAGCACCTGCTGCCGTCGTACGTGGCGGTCGAGAAGGTCCTGGCGCTGGAATACCAGCGGATGGGGCTCCTCACCGCCGACCAGGCGACAGCCGTGGCGGCCGGCCTGGACAGCGCCGGCCCGGCCGCGCTCATCGCCGACCCGGTGGCTAACCTGTCGGATCTCGCGTTCGCCCTGGAACGGCACGTCGAGGCGGCGCTGACCGAGCCGCTGCCGCTCTGGCACGTCGACCGCAGTCGCAACGATCTCCAGGCCACCGCGCAGTTGCTCTTCGGCCGGCAGCAGGTGGTCGGGGTGGCGCAGGCGCTGCTCGGGCTGGGGGCCGCCCTGCACCGCCGGGCCGGCGCGTACACCACGACGCCGATGCCCGGCTACACCCACTTCCAGGCCGCGCAGGTGATCACGCCGGGCTTCCATCTGGCCGCGTTCTCCGGGCACGTGCTGCACACCCTGCGCCGGCTGCTGAGCACGTACGACGGGATCGACGCCTGCCCCCTCGGCGCGGGCGCGATGGCCGGTCAGGACCTCCCGTGGGACCGGGACCGGATGGCCCGGCTGCTCGGCTTCCGGGCGGCCCAGCCGCACGCGCTGACCGCGGTGGCGTCCCGGCGCTGGGTGCTGGAGGTCACCGCCGAGTTGTCCCTGTTCGGCGCGGAGACCAGCCGGTTCGTCACCGACCTGATCACCTGGGGTGGCAGCGACCTGGGCTTCCTGGACCTGCCCGACGAGTTGAGCGGCATCTCCTCGGCCATGCCGCAGAAGAAGAACTTCCCGATCCTGGAACGAATCCGGGGCCGCTCGGCGCACCTGGCCGCCTTCCACACCGACGCGCTGCTCGGGCAGCGCAACACCCCGTACGCCAACCTGGTCGAGGTGTCCAAGGAGGCCGGCATCTACCTGCACTCCGCGATCGGCGCCACCCGGTCGCTGCTACGGCTGTTGACCGCCGTGGTGGACGGTCTGCGCCTGCGCCCCGAGAAGATGCTGGCCGCCTGCGAGCGCGAGTTCCTGGGCGGGTTCGCGCTGGCCAACCTGCTGACCCTGCGCGAGGGCGTGCCGTGGCGGCGGGCCCAGGTGCTCGCCGGCCGGTACGTGGTGGCCGTGGCGTCGGCCGGTCGGGCACCCCGGGACACCGACCCCGAGCTGCTGGCGGCGACCACCGCCGCCGAGGGTTACCGGCTGGTCGACCCGGCGACGTTGCTGCGCGAGGCGTTCGACGTGCACGCGGGTCTGGCGGCTCGGCGCACCACCGGCTCGACCCGGCCGTCGGCAGTGGTCGAGCTGCTGTCGACGCAGGCGCACGAGTACGACGAGCTACGGGCGCAGTGGGAGCGGCGGGCCGCGACCGACCGGGCGGCGACCGAGGAGACCGACCGGCTGCTGGGGCTGGCCCCGGCCGGCGTGGGCCACGGGATCGGCTGACGACATGGGCGAGGGGGCGTGCACGGCCGATCGGGACGCGCTGCTGGCGGCCACCGGCCGGCTCGGCGTCGGTACGGCGTTCGGCACCTTCGGCGAGCTGTTGCAGGGCGTCCTGCCCGACGCCGACCGGGACTTCCTGGTGACGTTCCCGATGGCCCAGTGGGCGACCGCCACCTTCTGGCCGACGAACGACCTCGACCACATCCGCGTCTTCCCCCGGCACAAGCGCAAGTCGGCCCGGCTGGCGGCCACCATCATGGAGCTGTTCGGCCTGTCCGGCGGCGGTGTGCTGGAGCTGGGCGGCGAGCTGGCCGAGGGCAAGGGCTTCGCCAGCTCGTCGGCGGACCTGGTGGCCACCGCACGGGCGGTCGGGGACGCGTTCGGCATGCCGCTGAGCGAGCGCACCATCGAGTCGCTGCTGCGCCAGATCGAGCCCTCCGACGGCGTCATGTACGACGGGATCGTCGCCTTCTACCACCGTGAGGTGCGGCTGCGGGAGAGGATCGGCGTCCTGCCCCCGCTCACCGTGGTGGCGCACGACGAGGGCGGCGCGGTCGACACCATCCGTTTCAACCGCATCCCCAAGCCGTTCGACGATGCCGACAAGCAGGAGTACGCCCACCTGCTCACCGCCCTCACCGCGGCGGTACGCGCCGGTGACCTGCCCGCCGTCGGCCGGGTCACCACCCGCAGCGCCGTCCTCAACGGCAAGCTGCGTCCGCGCCGGCACTTCGACGTGGTGCACCGGCTCTGCCGCGACGTCGAGGGTTACGGCCTGGTCATCGCGCACAGCGGCACCGCCCTCGGCGTCCTGCTCGCCGAGGACGACCCGGAACGCGCCGCGAAGATCGACCACGTACGCCTGGCCTGCGCCGCGCTGCCCGGCCAGGTGACCGTGCACCGGTCGCTCGGCGCCGACGAACTTCCCGGGAGCGGCTGATGCGCTTCGATGCGATCCGCGACGCCATCGGCCACACCCCGTTGGTCCGTCTGCGGATGCCCGACACGCCGGCCGTCGAGGTGTACGCGAAGCTGGAGTTGCAGAACCTGTACGGGATGAAGGACCGGGTCGCCCGCGCGATGATCATCGAGGCGCGTCGGCTCGGTGTGCTCGCCGACGGTGACCCGGTGGTGGAGAGCTCGTCGGGCACCATGGCACTCGGCGTGGCCCTGGTCGGCCGCTCGCTCGGGCACCCGGTGCACATCGTCACCGACCCCCGGATCGACCGGGTGACCCTGGCGAAGCTGCGCGCACTCGGCTGCGAGGTGCACGTCGTGTCGGCGATGACCTCGCACGGGTGGCAGAGCGCCCGGATCGAGCGGCTTCAGGAACTGCTGGCCGGGCTGCCCGGGGCGTTCTGGCCGCAGCAGTACACCAACCCGGACAATCCCGGTGCGTACCGGTGGCTGGCCGACGAGGTGCTCGCCGACCTCGGCCCGTTCGACGTGCTGGTCGGCTCGGTGGGCAGCGGCGGGTCGCTCTGCGGCAGTTCCCGGGCGCTGCGCCGACGCCTGCCCGAGCTGCGGGTGGTCGGGGTGGACTGCGTGGGCAGCATGCTGTTCGGTCAGCCGGACCAGCCGGGCCGCCTCCAGAGCGGTCTGGGCAACAGCCTCCTGCCAGCGAACCTGGACCGCCGGCTGATCGACGAGGTGCACTGGCTCAACGACCACGAGGCGTTCGTGGCCACCCGGGAGCTGGCCCGCGAGCAGCAGATCTTCGCCGGCAACACGTCCGGCTCGGTCTACCGGGTGCTGTGCGACGTGGCCCGTCGTACCCCGCCCGGTGGTCGGGTGGTCGGCATCTTCCCCGACCGTGGCGACCGGTACGCCGACACCGTCTACGACGACGACTACTGGGCCGCCACCGGGCTCACCGCGCTGCCGCTGGCCGCCGAGCCGGCCGTCGTCGAGCCGGACACCGTGGTGACGTCGTGGTCGCGGGCGGCCCTCGCACCGCCGGCCGACCAGCGGCACCTGCTCTTCGTCGAGTCCAACACCACCGGCACCGGGATGCTCGCCCTGCGCCGCGCCGCCGACCTGGGCTTCCGTCCGGTGCTGCTGACCGCCGACCCGACCCGGTACGCCGGACTGGCTCAGACGGGGGCCGAGGTCCTGGTCTGCGACACCGCGTCGGTGCCGGCGCTGCGCGCGTTCGTGCAGGCCCGCTACCGCCGCGAGGAGTTGGCCGGGGTGACGAGCACGAGCGACTTCTTCGTCCCGGCGGTGGCCGAGCTGACCGGCTGGCTCGGGCTGCCCGGCAACCCCGTCGACGCGGTGCTGACCTGCCGGGACAAGGGTCGGCTGCGGGTGGCGCTGGACGCCGCCGGGGTGCGCCAACCCCGCTACGCGATCGTCGAGGAGAGCCCGGCCGCGACACTCGCCGCTCGGGTGGCGGCAGCGGTCGAGCAGGCGGGCCTGCCGTGCGTGGTGAAGCCGGTCGACGACTCCGGGTCCAACGGCGTCCGGCTCTGCGCCACCGTCGCCGAGGCGCTCGCCCAGACCGAGCGCGTCCTCGCCGTACGCCACAACGTGCGCGGCCTGCCCACCGCCCGGCGGGTGCTGGTGGAGGCGTACCTCGACGGACCGGAGGTGAGCGTGGAGCTGTTCGGCACGGGCGAAACCCAGCACTGCCTGGGCATCACCGACAAGCGGGTCGACCCGCCGCCGTACTTCGTGGAGCGGCAGCACGTCTTCCCGGCAGGGCTGCCACCGGAGGCCGCCGCGGAGGTGACCGACCTGGTTCGCCGGGCGCTGACGGCGGTGGGCATGAGCGTCGGCGCGACACACACCGAGGTGCGGCTCACGCCCGCCGGGCCGGCTCTGGTCGAGATCAATCCGCGGCCGGCCGGTGGGATGATCCCCGAGCTCATCCGTGCCGCGACGGGTGTGGAACTGCTCGACGCGCAACTGCGCGCGGCGACCGGTCTGCCGGTGACGCTCACCCCGACCAGCAAGGGGTACGCGGGTATCCGCTTCCTCACCGCCGACCGCGCCGGCACCCTCGCCGGCGTGGACGGGGTCCAGGAGGCCAGCCGCTGCGCGGGAGTACGGGGGGTGACCGTCACCGCCGGCCCGGGCACGCCGGTCCGGCCGCCGGAGAACGCGTACGACCGGGTGGGGCACCTGATCGCCGTCGGGGACGACGCCGCCCAGGTGCTCGCCGTCCTCGCCGAGGCCGGCGACCTGCTCACGGTGCGGGTGGACGTGTCGTGATCGAGCTGCGCAGCGACACCTTCACCCTGCCCACCCCGGCCATGCGCGACGCGATGGTCCGCGCCCCACTCGGGGACGACGTGTACGGCGAGGACCCGACCGTCCGCGAGCTGGAGGAGTTGGCCGCGTCCACGCTGGGCAAACAGGCGGCGTGCCTCACCCCCAGCGGCACGATGGCCAACCTGGCGACGATCATGACGCACGCGCCACGCGGCGCGGCCATGCTCGTGGGCGCGGAGAGCGACATCTACATCTACGAGGCCGGTGGCGCGTCGGTCTGCGGCGGCGTGACCTACCAGCCGGTGCCGAACCAGCCCGACGGCCGTCTGCTGCTGAGCGACCTGGCCGCCGGGTTCCCCGACGACCCCGACGACCCGCAGTTCGCCGTACCCGCGTTGATCTGCCTGGAGAACACGCAGAACCGCTGCGGCGGCAAGATCCTGCCCACGGCCTACCTGGCCGAGGTCCGCCGGTTCGCCGACGAGCGCGGCGTTCCGGTGCACCTCGACGGCGCGCGGATCTTCAACGCGGCGGTCGGCGCGGGCATCGACGTCGCGGAGATCGCCCGGTACGCCGATTCGGTGCAGTTCTGCCTCTCCAAGGGGCTCGGCGCGCCGATCGGCTCGATGGTGGTCGGTGATGCCGACGTCATCGAGCGCGTGCGTCGGATCCGCAAGATGCTCGGCGGTGGGATGCGCCAGGCCGGCGTCATCGCGGCGGCCGGCATCATCGCGATCCGCGAACACGGCCGGCTCGCCGAGGACCACGCGAACGCCCGTCGACTCGCCGAAGGGTTGGCCACCATCGACGGGATCGAGGTCGATCCGGCGTCGGTGCAGACCAACATCGTCATGTTCCGGGTGCCGGAGCACCGGCTGACCCGGGCGCGGTTCCTCGCCGAGGCCCACGCCGCGGGGGTGGCCCTGGCCGAGTTGGGGCACGGCCGGGTCCGGGCGGTCACCCATTCGGGCGTGACCGGCGCGGACGTCGAGCGCGCGCTGACGGTGATCGACGAGGTGCTCAGCCGGCCCTGAGCGCGGCCCGCACCTCGCCGGTCGTGGCGTCCGGCTGGGCCGTCACGACGTCGAGCACGCGGCGCAGGTCGGTCAACAGCCGCCCGCCCTCGGCCGGGCTCACCGCGTCGTCCTCGATCAGCAGACGTAGCACCAGCTCCGGGGTCGGCTCCACCACCAGGGTCAACGGGTAGCCGGTGCTCTCCACCACGTCGACCGGGGACAGTCCGGCCGGCAGGGGCGGGTGGTTCTGGAAGACCACGATGCTGTGGAACAGCGGTGTGCCCGGTGACAGGTCGCTGGCGCGGGTGATGTCGGTCAGCGACTGGTGCTCGTACTCCCGGCTGGCGACCTGCTGGGCCTGCACGGCCCGCAGCGTCTCGGCGAAGGGTGCGTCGGGGTCGAACCGCACCCGTAACGGCACCGTGTTGATCAGTAGGCCGACGATCGAGTCCGCGCCGGGCAGGTCGTCGGGTCGGCCGGCGACCGTCACCCCGACCACCACGTCGTCGCTGTCGGCGTACCCGGCCAGGACCAGCGCCCACGCGCCGAGCGTCACGGCGTACGGCGTCACGCCGGCGCTGGCGGCGTGGCCGGTCAGCGCGGCCCGCAGCCGGTCGGCGAGGGGCAGCCGTGCCACGCCGGTGCCCGGCAACCCCACCTGCCGTTCGACGGCGGGGAAGTCCACGGTGGCGGCGCTGCCCGGCGCGGGCACCGGAGGGCGAGGCAGCGGGGTGGGCGCCGCGAAGCCGGCGAGCAGCCGCTTCCAGTGGTCGGTCGCCCGGTCCGCCTCGGCCAGCCAGCGCAGATGCCGCCGTGGCGGGATCACCGGCTCGCGTCGCCCGTCCAGCACCTCGGCGAGCAGGATGGCCAGGCTCCACCCGTCGAGCAGCAGATGGTGGAAGGTGAGCACGAGGTCGACGCCCTCTGTCGCCCGGCGGACGAGCGTGAGCCGTACCGGCGGCGCGGCGCCCAGGTCGAACCCGGCGTGGCGCTCGTCGGCCAGCAGCCGTCGCAGGTCGACCGGCCCGTCGAGCACCCGCACGTCGGGTGGGTGCCCCTCGTGGACGAGCTGCACCGGCTCGGCGACGTCCTCCCACCGGACGGTCGTGCGCAGCGCCGGATGCCGGTGCACCGCCTCCCGCCACGCGTCCGCCAGCACGGCCACGTCCACCGGCCGGTTCAGCCGGTAGACGTGCTGCTGGAGGTAGTCCGCCGCGCCGAGGGAGAGCAGGGTGTGAAAGAGCATGCCCTCCTGCATGGGGGTCAGCGGGTACCCGTCGACCGGCCGCGCCGGACCGCTCAGCAGCGCCGGGTCGACCGGGCAGAGCGCGAACGGCGGGCCGTCCCGCAGCTCCGGCGTCGGACCGGCCACCTGGACGTGCGGCGTGAGCGCGGTGAGCGTCGGGTACGCGAACAGCTGCCGGGTGGTCAACCGGAGTCCGGACCGGCGTGCCAGCGCCACCACCCGCATGGCCAGCACCGAGTCACCGCCCAGGGCGAAGAAGTCGTCGTCGGGGCCCACCCGGCCCCGCTCGAGCACCTGTGACCAGAGCGCGGCCAGTCGGGCCGGCACGCCGTCGGCTGGCGGGTCCACCGGCTCCGGCCCGTCGTCGGGTGGCGCGGGCAACGCCCGACGATCGGTCTTGCCGCTCGGTGTGACCGGGAGGTGGTCCAGGTGCACGAACAGCGCGGGCACCATGTAGTCGGGCAGCCGGCGGGTCAGCCGGGCACGCAGCTCGTCCACCGGGGAACCGGGCGGGGCCACGTACGCGACCAGCTGCGGATGCCCGGAGGCGAGATGCCGTACGGTCACCGCCGCCTCGCGGACCCCCTCGTGCTCCAGCAGCGTCTGCTCGATCTCGCCCAGCTCGACGCGGTTGCCGCGGATCTTCACCTGCCCGTCACGGCGGCCCACGAAGTCGAACTCGCCGTCGGGTAGCCGGCGGGCCAGGTCGCCGGTGCGGTAGAGCCGGCCGGAGCCGCCCGGGTCGGGCACGAACACCTCGGCCGTCAACGCCGGGCGACGGTGGTAGCCGCGGGCCAGGCCGATCCCACCGATGTACAGCTCGCCGACGACACCGGTGGGCGTCGGGGTCAGGTGGTCGTCCAGCACGTGCAGGCTGACGTTGGCGATCGGGACGCCGATCGGCACGCTCGTCCCGTGCAGTGGCGGCCGGACCCGGTGTGCGGAGACGTCCACCGACGCCTCGGTGGGGCCGTACAGGTTGTGCAGGTCACCCGGGAGCCGCCGGGTCGCCTCCCGGGCCAGGGCGACCGGCAGGGCCTCACCGCTGCACATCACGCGTCGGAGCGTCGGCATGGACGGCAGGTCGGGTTCGGCCAGGAACTGCGCCAGCATCGTCGGCACGAAGTGCAGCGTGGTCACGTTCCGCCGGACGACCGTCGCCGCCAGGTAGGCGGGGTCGCGGTGCCCGCCCGGACGGGCCAGCACCAGCCGGGCCCCGGCGACCAGCGGCCAGAAGAACTCCCACACCGACACGTCGAAGCCGTACGGGGTCTTCTGCAGCACCACGTCGTCGGCGCGTAGCCGGTAGGTGTCCTGCATCCAGCCGATCCGGTTGACGATGCCCCGGTGTGGCACGCACACGCCCTTGGGTCGGCCCGTCGAACCGGACGTGTAGATGAGGTAGGCAAGGCTGTCCGGGCTGGCGCGCCGGGGCGGTGGGCTGGTCGGCCCTGGCTGCGCCGACTCGTCGTCCACGACGCACCACCGCGCCGGGTCGACGCCGGGAACCCGGTCGAGCAGGTGGCGCTGCGCCAACACGACCGGCGGATCGGCGTCGTCGAGCTGGTAGCCCAGCCGCTCGGCGGGCAGGTCCGGGTCGAGCGGCACGTACGCCCCGCCGGCGACGAGCACTCCGAGCAGCGCGACGACCAGGTCGACCCCACGTTCGGCGACGACCCCGACCGGGGTGTCCACATCGATCCCGCGAGCGCGCAGGCGATGGGCGAGCCGGTTGGCGCGGGCCACCAGATCGGCGTAGCGCAGCTCCCCGTCGTCGGCCAGCACGGCCACCGCGTCGGGCGTCCGGGCGGCCTGCTCGGTCACCAGGTCGTGCAGGCACGTCTCGTCGGCTCGCGGCACGCCGGTAGTCCAGCACAGCGCGCTGTCGGCGAGCTTTCGATCGGCTATCCCCACGGCCGACGCATAGTCCGACACCGGGCGTTTGTCGCTAACCGGACAAGACGGTAAAGCCCCTGGTAGAGCACCCTTGAGGCAGGTGAGGAGACAGCGGATGTCGGGCCACATCCCCACTCTCCGGAGACACCCTCCATCGCGGGCGACGTCGCCCAACCGGCGCGTCGCCCACGTGCCCGACAACCCCACGCATCGTGGATCCCGCCTCGTCCGGCGTCGCTCACCCGCGCGCCCGACCCGGCGACCGAATCAGAGAGGCCCTGTCATGGCGGCTCCTACCGCGACCGCAGCCCTGAACGCATCCGTCTTCGCGCCGGGTGACCAGATGCTGCTGACCGTCACGTACTCCGACGCCGACACCAAACCGCTGACCGTCACCATCGTGGTCACCGACGCGCAGGGCAACAGCAGCGCGCCGGTCAAGGTCACCGCGGTCATCGACCCGCTCACCGTGAGCGTCTCCGACAACTCCGGGCGTACCTGGACCCGGGTCTCCGACAACGGCTCCGTGGCCGTGTACCGGGCGGTGGCGTGATGCCCCGGGTCACCGTCCAGGTCCGTGACTCGGCCGGCAACACGGCGACGACAGGTGTCGACTACAGCCTGCGCCAACCGGTGCTCGGCGGCTACTACCTGTCCGGCGGGGCCGACCCCACCGCCGACATGGCCGGCGGCAACTTCCGCTCGCTGACCCAGTACCGCAGCTTCGCCGACGGCTACATCTTCCCCGGCTACAACCGGCCGTGGCTGGTCAACCTGGGCAAGGCCGGCGTGCAGATGAACATGGTGCTGGAGTTGAAGCACTACGGCGCCGGCGACGCCGGGCCGCAGACCTTCACCGTGGACGGCGTCACCTACACCGTGCCGGCCCCGGCGATGACGATCCAGCAACGCCCCGGCACCACCTGGCCGAAGGCGTACGGCTACACCCAGGTGCTCAACGGCCAGTGCGACGGGTTGTTCGCTCGTGCCCTGTCGCAGTACCGGACGCTCGGCTTCGGGGTGAACATCCAACTCGCGTCCGAGTTGGACACCGACCACGAGTTCGGCACGACCGAGGCCGGCAAGGCGTACACCTGGGCCGAGTCGGACGCGCGGGCGGTGCAGGCCGTGACCTACATCGTCACCTGGTTCAAGGCCCGGACCCTGCCCACCGGGACGACCTTCTCGGTCGGTCTGGGTGGCTTCGACCGGGCGTGTTTCCAGCGCACCCACCCCGAGTCACTGATGTCGCGGCTGGACTACCTCCAGTGGAACGCCTACGCGACGGCCGTCGGGCAGACCGCGCTGGCCCGCTTCCGCCGGACGAAGGACTGGGCGGTGGCGGATCTCGGCCCGGTGGCGCTGTCCCGGCCCGTGATCATCGCGGAGTACGGGGTGCGCGCGGCCGAGATCCCCAACCAGCCGGCCTGGATCGCCACCGTTCCGGCGGCGATCGCCCAGCTCAACGCCGAGCGGGGGCCTCTCATCGCCCGGACCAACTACTTCAACTCCGGGTGGGGCACCCTGTCGCCGAAGTCGGCCGGCTTGGCGGCGCTGCGGACCGCGTACGCCACCAGGCCGTACGTCTGATCCACGCAGCGGCTCCGGGGTGGCCGGGTGGGCGACCCGGCAGGGGAGGAAGCCGGCCGTCCCGGAGCGGCAGCCGAGGCGGCTATCTATGCTCGGAGCATGGAACTGCGGATCTTCACCGAACCCCAGCAGGGCGCCACGTACGACCAGCTTCTCGCGGTGGCGCGGCACGCCGAGGACGCCGGTTTCGGCGCGTTCTTCCGATCCGACCACTACCTCAAGATGGGCTCGGTGAGCGGCGACCCCGGCCCCACCGACGCGTGGACCACGCTGGCCGGACTGGCCCGTGACACCAGCCGCATCCGACTCGGCACGCTGATGACCGCCGCCACCTTCCGGCTGCCCGGCCCGCTGGCGATCACGGTGGCGCAGGTGGACCAGATGAGCGGCGGTCGCGTGGAGCTGGGCATCGGCACCGGCTGGTACGGCGACGAGCACACCGCGTACGGCATCCCGTTCCCGGCCCTGGGTGAGCGGTTCGACCGGCTCGAAGAGCAGCTCGCGATCATCACCGGGATGTGGGACACCCCGGCGGGCGAGACGTTCAGCCACCCGGGCCGGTACTACCCGGTCAGCGACTCCCCGGCCCTGCCCAAGCCGGTGCAGCAGCCACGCCCTCCGATCCTGCTGGGCGGGATGGGGCCGAAGCGGACGCCCCGGCTGGCCGCCCGCTACGCGGACGAGTTCAACCTGCCGTTCGCGTCGGCGGCGGACTCGGCCGCGCAGTTCGACCGTGTCCGCGCGGCGTGCGGCGAGATCGGCCGCGACCCGGCGGAGCTGGTCTGGTCCAACGCGCTCGTGCTCTGCTGCGGCCGCAACGACGCCGAGGTGTCCCGCCGGGCCGCCGCCATCGGCCGCGACGCGGACGAGCTGCGGGCCAACGGCGTCGCCGGTACGCCCGACGAGGTCCTGGACACCATCGGCCGGTACGCGAAGATCGGCAGCCAGCGCATCTACCTCCAGGTGCTGGACCTCGGCGACCTGGACCACCTCGACCTGGTGGCGAGCGAGGTGCTGGCGAACCTGTGAGCCGGACGGCCGGTCAGGCGCGGTGCTGCGCGTGCCGGCCCGGGTCGCCCAGCACGGTGTCCAGCCGGCCGTCGCGGTCACTGTCCACATAGGTGATGTCCGGTACGCCGTCACCGTTCACGTCGATCTGGACGATGTCGGCGACGCCGTCACCGTCGAGGTCGGTGACCACCTCGACCGACCCGTCCAGGTGCCGCGTCACGATCGACCGCGACTCGCCGACCGGCTCGCGGGGCGGTGGCCCGGGCGCAGGTACGGGCGTCGGCGCGGGCGCGGGTGCGGGTGTCGGACGGGGGCCGGGCGTGGGTCCCGGGTGGTTCGGCAACCGGACGCCCGGCGGCGCGCTGGCCTGCTCGACCACACTGCCGGTCGGGTCCAGCTCCTCCTCGGAGGGGAAGACGTCACCTCGTGCGGCCGGATCACGGTAGCTGCTCATGGGCGTAGGGTTCCCCGACGACGACGAGAACAACCGTGCCCGATCGACCGGTGTCCCTGGTGCCCGGTTCGGCGGAAGATGTCGGGACCGACGCCACGGTCATGAAACGGGGGTCCGAGCGTGGAATTGCGCCGGAATCGGGGGGCCCGTGCGCTCGCCCTGGTGTGCGTACTCGGTGGAGTGCTTCTGTTGGTCTATCCCAGCGACCGCGCCCTGCTACGGACGATCATCGCGGTGGGCGCGATCGCGCTCGGCGCGGTGGCGCTGGTCAGCGCGTTGCGGCCGTTCCGGTTCGGAATCCACGCGGACGGGCTCAGCATCCGACGACCCGGCCTGCGCCGGGAGTTCCGGTGGGCCGAGGTCGAGACGGTGGTCCTCGACGAGCCGCCTCGGCGCGACGGTTACCCGACGCCGCCGAGGCTGCTGCTGGTGCCGGCGCAGGCTCTGCCGCGTGAGCTGGTGACGGCCCGACACCCGCTCGACGGCCGGCCGGCCATCGAACTGCTCGTCCTCGACCAGGTCCGCGAGCAGCCCGAGCAGGTGGCCGAAGCGCTCACCCAGCATGGCGGAGACCGCTTCGTCGACCTGCTCGCCCGGCGGCGCGCCGCCTTCGCCATTCCGGATCTCACCGTCGGCCTGCGCGGTTATGCGATGGACCGGGTCGATCGGCTGATCCGGCGCGGCCAGGACGCCCTGCTGTCCGGCGACGCGGCGGCCCGGCAGGCAGCCCGGGGTGAGATCGAACGAGCCACCGCGGCCGGTCTGCCGATCGCCCAACGTGGTTACAACACGTCCCAGACGGATACGGTTCTGGACGCGCTCGTCGCCGCCCTGGCCGACCAGCAGTCCACCGATCGGGAGACCGCCACGTGACCACCCCGGGACCGAACGCCACCTCGACCGCAGCTCCCGAGGTGCCGCGCCGCAACTGGGCCGGCAACGTCCGCTACGCGGCCCGGGCGTTCCACCGGCCGACCTCGCTCGACGAGCTGCGTCGCCTCGTCGCCGGCAGCCGGCGCGTTCGCGCGCTGGGCACCGGGCACTCCTTCAACCGCCTCGGTGACACCGACGGCGACCTGGTCAGCCTCGCCGGCCTGCCCGAGAGCGTCGCGGTGGACCGCGAGCGCGCCCAGGTCACCGTGAGCGGCGCGATGCGCTACGGCGACCTCGCCCGACACCTGCACACCCAGGGGTACGCCCTGGCCAACATGGCCTCGCTGCCGCACATCTCGGTCGCCGGCGCGGTGGCCACCGCCACCCACGGCTCCGGCCCCACCCACGGCAACCTGGCCAGCGCCGTCGCCGGCCTGGAGCTGGTCACCGCCGACGGCGACCTGCTGCGGATCGACCGCGACACCGACACATTCGCCGGGATGGTGGTGGGGCTCGGCGCGCTCGGCCTGGTCACCCGGGTCACCCTGGACCTGGTGCCGACCTTCGAGCTGCGCCAGTACGTACGGCTCGACCTCGACCCCGACGCGTTGGACGAGGCGTTCGACTCGGCGTACAGCGTGAGCGTCTTCACCGACTGGCGTACGCCCCAACTGCGGGAGGTTTGGCGCAAGCAGTTCGCGGACCAGCCGCCCCCGGAGGCGGACTGGCTCGGCACCACCGCCGCCGACCAGCCCCGGCATCCGGTCCTCGGCATGCCGCCGGAGAACTGCACCCCGCAACTCGGCGAGCCGGGCCCGTGGCACGAGCGGCTGCCGCACTTCAAGCTCGGCTTCACCCCGAGCAGCGGTGACGAGTTGCAGTCCGAGTACCACCTGCCGCGCAGCGCGGCGGCCGACGCCCTCGCCGCGCTGGCCGACGTGGCGCACCTGATCGCCCCGGTCCTGCACGTCTGCGAGCTGCGGACGGTGGCCGCCGACGAGCTGTGGCTCAGCCCCAATTACCAGCGGGACAGCTTCGTCGTCCACTTCACCTGGATCGCCGACACCGACGCGGTGCTGCCCGTGCTGGCGGCGGTGGAGGAGCGCCTGGCGCGGTTCGCGCCGCGCCCCCACTGGGGCAAGGTCTTCGTCACCGACCCGACCGAGCTGGCCGCCCGCTACCCCCGCCACGCCGACTTCACAGCCCTGCTGACCAACCTGGACCCCAAGGCCAAGTTCCACACCAACCAGCTAGACCACTACTTCCCCCGCTGACCTCGCTGATCCTCGCTGATCCCCGGTGATCATGAAGTTGTTGCCTTCGGGCGCGGCGTGTCGGCGCAACAACTTCATGATCACTGCGAGGAGGCGGGGGCGCGCAGGGTGGCGCGTTGGGCAGCGCGGGAGATGTCGCTGGGGGAGACGATTCCCGTCAGGCGGCCATCGTCGCCTACCACCAGGGCGCGACCGTCGGCGCATTCACTGAGCCGGGGGAGCAGGTCGTTGAGCTGTTCGCCTGGCTGGGCGAGCACCAGCTCGTCGGCCCGGCAGGCGACCTCGGCCAGCGTGGTCGACGCCCGTCGCTCGGCGGGTACGCCCCGCACCCGGTCGACGGTGACCAGGCCGGTCGGACGACCCTGCTCGGTCAGCGGCAGCGCCGAGTGCCGGTACGCGAAGAGGTAGTGGTCGACGAAGTCGGCGACCGTCATGTCCGCCGAGGCGGTCTGCGGCTCTGGCGTCATCACGTCGACGACCCGGATTCCGCGCAGCGCGGTTCCGGTGCGGGCCTGCCGCTCCTCCATCCCGGCGGCGCCGATCAGGAACCAGCCGATCAGCGCCAACCAGAGCCCGCCGAAGCCGACGCCGGACAGGAACTGCCACAACCCGAGGCCGATGAGCAGCGCGCCGAGGACCCAACCGGCCCGAGCGGCGACCACGGACGCCCGGGTCCGGTCGCCGGTGGCCTTCCACACCGCCGCGCGCAGCAGCCGGCCACCGTCCAGCGGCGCGGCCGGCAGCACGTTGAAGATCGCCAGCAGCACGTTGATACCGGCCAGCCACGCGACCGCGCCGAAGAGCAGCCCACCCTGCCCGGCGAGCGTTATCAGCAACGCGATGGCGCCGAAGAACGCCCCGAGCAGCAGGCTGACCAGCGGGCCGACACCCGCGATGCGCAGTTCCGCGCCGGGGTCGCGCGGCTCGCCCTTCAGCTCGGCCACGCCACCGAACAGCCACAGGGTGATGCCGTCGACGGTCAGCCCGTTGCGCTTGGCCACCACGGCGTGCGACACCTCGTGGGCGAGCAGGCCGACGAAGAAGACCACCGCCGCCGCCAGACCCGCGAGGGTGTACGCCACGGGTGAGCGGTCCGGGTACGAGCGGGGGAACTGGTTGGCGGCCAGCCCCCACGCGATCAACGCGAAGATGACCAGAACGCTCCAGTTGACGCCGACCGGCACCCCCGCGATCCGACCGAGCCGAAAACTCGCCCTCATTCTCGGCTCATACCCCTACTCAGCCTGCCCATGCCAGCCGACGAGGCGGCGTCTGGGTGGGTGTGATCGGTCGGCCATGCCAAGCGAACGTCTGCCCAAGTTCCGTTCGACCGCGCTCCACCACATCGAGCAGTGGACCAGGGTCGATGGTGTCCGGCAACGGCGTGTCGGTCGTCAGGTCTCGAACGGAGATTGGGCGGCACAACCACCGGTGCAGCGCCCGCCGATCGACGGCAGCCTTCTCCCGGTCGCCCAGCATCCAGACATCCGTCTTGTACGGGGTGCTGTCCCTTCCCAGTGCGGTAAGGAGACCGGAATGGCGTACCAGGCAGGGGTAGCAGGTCCCGCAGTGGTAGTGCTCGGCACCCGGTCGGTCCCGTGGCGGGCGCCCACAGCTGACGGTGGCATGGGTGAGGGTCGCCGGAGCCAGGCCGGCGTTCAGGGCTTGCTGGCAAACCTCTCCCTTGGTGAGGTGCAGGTACGGGTTGACGACGGTCACCCCGCCGCCGAGAGCGTCGATCAACGAGTTGAGCAGGTGCAGTGTCCCGGGATGTACAGACTTCGTGGAGCAGGCGGCTACCCGGGCCGGTGTGAGCGGGGGATTGACAGCTAGCTGCCCGTTCTCCGGTACGACCACCTGTGGCACCCCGTGGGCGGCGGCCAGATAGATGGCGGTGGCGAGATAGAGCAGCCCGCGGGTACGCGCAGATTTTTCCAGCTTCCTGCTGAGACGGACCTGCTGCGACGCCTTGAGCTGCTCGATGTCGCGACGGGCCGAGCTCTCGATCGCTCTGAGAGTTTGGTCCTGCTGGCTGCCCCACTGGGGTTCGAAATAGGAGACGAGCAGCAGGGGGCCGGCTGCGACCTTCGCACGCTCTGCCGCCCACGCGGTGGAATCGAGCCCTCCAGAGAACAGGGCCACCTCTCCCACCTCGGCGTAAGTCGTCCGTCCCTGCTGGGGCCACGTACGCCCGCCAGTCCGGACGTTGATCGTCCATTGATCCGCGCTTAACGTCTCCGCGAGGTGAGACAGCAGCCGCAGTGTCGGCGGGCTCCAGACAGAGGGGTCGACTACCTCCACGGACAGGTCGATCCTTCGGGTCCAGCCGTCGGCGGCGCCCTCGCGCAGCGACAGCTTGTCGGCCAGGTACACGGCCCGGGCGATCTGTAGCAGGTCCTGGGCCCAGTCCGGGCGGTCCTGGGGTACCTCGGCTAATGTCTGCAACCGCTCGTCGGCGTGCTCAAGCAGTGGCCATCCGATGGTCTCCCGCTTCCGTTCGGTAGACACTCCGGCCCGGGTCGCGTAGTCATACGCGAAGCTCGCCCAGCTCACGCCGCCAACTCCAGTCCGGTGTCGCCGAGCCCGAGGGCCGCAGTCACCGTGGTCGTCAGCAGGTCCTTAGCGACGTCAGGAAGCCGTAATGGCTCCGGCCCACGTTCGGCGGCCTCGACGCAAGGGTTGGGCAGCACCTTGACGACCTGATCGGCGACGAAGCCGGCCACCACATCGGTCGGATCGAAGATGACCAGTGCCGGTACGGCGATCTTGATGTTCTCCGCGATGAGAATGTGTACGAACTCGCCGACCACCTCACCGAAGAACGCTCGATACAACGCGCAGAACAGCTCGCCGGTGACCGGTCTTAAACGGCCAGGATCGGCGAGTGGTCCTTCCTGCGTCACCAGGTGTTCCGCGACGCGTCGGGCGGCCCGGCGGATGGCAGCGTCCACGATGAGTTGGCCATCGCCGGCGACCTGCCCGACGAACCGCCGGACGAACTCGTCGGCGTCATCTTGCGCGGCCAAGTCCCCCACCAGCGGGAGATCCGCTCGCCCGAGGCCATCGAGCAGCTCAATCAGCCGTCCGCCGGCCTGCTCCGCTGCCGCACGGATGCCGAACGCCTCCGGATCTGCGTTCAGGGCGTCTCGCAACGCCCGCTGGTACTGGGCCGCGATCGTCTCGGCGCGTTGGTGGTCATGCCCGAATAGTTGATCAGGCCGGCTGGTGGCGTCCGGCGTCCAGTTGCCCAGCCGGCCTTTGGCAGCGGTCCAGCTGCCGTTCTTCGGACCTGGCAGACGGGTCGAGGTGCCCATGCCGACCTCCCGAGGGGTTGGGAAGGACGTCGAGCGAAGTCTATTGACACCCCCAGTGTTTGGCCAGATGCACTACGTGCTCGGAGCGGTGGTCTCCGCTGATCAAGCGCCGAAACGGTAAAGTGCGCAGCCTGAGCCGGAACATGACGGCCGGGGCGGAAGGGTCGGCGCATGCGGGAGGATTCACCGCGCTGGGAGCAGATCAATTCCAGCTCGTACATCTGGGAGCAGGACGGTCTGCGCGAGCTGGCTGGCTACCTGCCCGACGCCGACCCGTACCACGTCTGGACGAACGTGGAGTTCGTCGGCGCCGACGGCTCGATCAACGAGGTCGACGCCCTGGTGTTGACCCCGAGCGGTCTCTTCGTGCTGGAGCTGAAGCACTGGCAGGGGGAGATCCGCGGTGACGGCACCCAGTGGCTCCGCCGCGCGCCGAATTCGCGACTGATCCCCGAAGACAACCCGTACAGGCTGGCCAACCGGAAGGCGAAGCGGTTGGCCAGCCTGATCCGCTACTACGCCAAGCAACACGGACGGCAGCGCGAGACGCCCTATGTCGGGGCGGCGGTCTTCCTGCACGCGAAGGCGATGCGGGCGGATCTGGACGCGATCGGCAGCCAGCACATCTACGGGCTGGAGGGGCACGACTCCGGTTTGCCCGGCCTGAAGAAGCTGCTGCTCGCCCTGCCGCGGAACCCGGACCATCTGGTGGACGAGGTGCGCGGCCGGGAGATCGTCGAGCTGGTGCGCGGCGCGAAGATCCGCCCGTCGGTGGCGGACCGCAAGGTCGGTCAACTGCTGCTATATCCGAAGCCGTTCGCCGAGGGGCTCGGCTGGCAGGACTTCCTTGCCGGGCACGCGCTGGACACTTCGCTGGTGCGTCGGGTGCGGTTCTACCTAACCAGCCGGGCGGCCGAGCATGAAGTGCCGGCGATCCGCAGGGCGGCGGAGCGGGAGTTCCGCCTGCTGCAAGGCATCCATCATCCAGGCGTGGCCCGGGCGCACGACCTGGTCGAGCATTCGTGGGGCCCGGCGGTCATCTTCGACCATCAGGAGGAATGGGTACGCCTCGACCAGTGGCTGCTGCGACGCGGCGACGCGTTGACCCTGGCCCAGCGACTGCAACTGGTGCAGGATCTCGCCGAGATCATCGACTACGCGCACTCCCGCAGGCTGGCCCACCGGGCGCTCTCGCCCCGGGCGATCTACGTCGGTAACCCGGACGGGCCGCGCCCGACGCTGGTCGTCACCGACTGGCAGACCGGCGGCCGGTTGGCCGGCACGACCCAGCTCACCCGGCTCGGCCCGTCAAGCGACCCGGCCAGCCTGGAGCTGTTCTTCGACGACGAGGTCCGCCGCTACCAGGCGCCGGAGGCGGAGAACGCCACCCGGCTGCCGGGCCACCAGCTCGACGTGTTCTCCCTCGGCGCGCTGGCGTACCGGATCTTCGCCGGGGCGGTGCCGGCCGCCACGCCGGAGGAGCTCGTCAACGCGGTTCGCGACAGTGGCCTGCACCTCGATGCGGCGGTGGACGGCATGCCGCACACGCTGGTCACCCTGGTCTACGACGCGACCCGGGGTGATCCGGCGCAACGGCTGCCGAGCGTCTCCCGGTTCCACAAGGATCTGGAGAAGGTCTGGGAGAAGCTGACCGCGCCCGAGCCCGAGCCGGTCGCCGACCCGCTCTCGGCCCACCGGGGTGACGTGCTCGACGGCGGCCTGGAAGTGAAGGACCGGCTCGGCGCCGGTGCCACCGCCGTCGCCTTCCTGGTCACTCGCGACGGGGAGTCGCGCGACCTGGTGCTGAAGGTCGCCCGTGACGAGCAGCACGAGGAACGGCTGACTGCGGAGGCGCGTACCCTCGCGGGGTTGAAGCATCCCCAGGTGGCCGCGCTGGTCAAGGGCCCGGTCCGGGTCGGCGGCCGGACCGCGCTGCTGATGGAGAGCGCCGGTACGCGGACCCTCGCCGAGGAACTGCGCGGCGGCCGGCTGGCGTTGGACCTGCTGGAGCGGTACGGGCGGGACCTGCTCGACATCGTCAACTACCTGGACGGCCAGGGTGTCTGGCACCGTGACCTGAAGCCGGCCAACCTCGCGGCCCGGCCCCGGCCGAAGGACAAGCAGCCGCACCTGTGCGTCTTCGACTTCTCGCTCTCCTCGGCTCCCGCTGACCAGCTCGGCGCGGGCACTGTCGGCTACCTCGATCCGTTCCTCGGCCCGCCGCGCCGGCTCCGCTACGACGCGGCGGCTGAGCGGTTCGCGGCGGCCGTCGTGCTCTACGAGATGGCGACAGGTGTGCTGCCCCGGTGGGGTGACAACGCCAACCCGGCCGTGGTCAGCGACGAGGTTGCCCTCGACCCGGCGGTGTTCGACCCGGCGGTCGCCGACCGGCTGGTGGAGTTCTTCGGCCGGGCGTTGGCGAGGGACGCGGCGGCGCGGTTCGACACGGTCGACGAGATGACAGACGCCTGGCGGGCCATCTTCCAGCAGGTCCCGCAACCGGCGGTGACTCCGGTCGGCCCGGTGCCGGCGGCGGTGGGGCTGACTCGCGAGTCGCCGCTGGAGGTCACCGAGCTGACCGCCCGAGCCCGCTCGGCGCTGCAACGGCTCGGCCTGCACACTGTCGGCGAGCTGCTGGACGTCGAGCTGTCGGCGCTCACCCGGGCCAAGGGGGTGCCGGACGCCACCCGCAAGGAGATCATCGCCCAGGCACGGGCGCTGCGCGCGGTGCTGCCTGGCGGCAGCGAGTCGGCCGCCGTTGAGGAGAAGCCACTGGCTCAGGGCGTGGAGGCACTTTGCGCGACCCTGTTTCCCGCCTCGACCTCCCGCAACCACCGGACGCTGGCCGTGCTGCTCGGGCAGACGCCCACTGACGACGGTGAGTTCCTGTGCTGGCCGGCGCAGAGTGAGGCGGCCCGGGCCACCGGCCGGAGCCAGCCACAGATCTCCAAGCTGCTCGCCGCCCAGGCCAGGAACTGGCTGGGCGAGCCGGCACTGGAGGCGGTGCGCAACGAAATCGTCGCGCTGCTCGACGCCCGCGGCGCGGTGATGTCCGCCGAGGAACTGGCCCAGGCGCTGATCGCCGCCCGCGGCTCCTACACCCCCGCGCCGAAGCGGCTGCCACAGGCAATCGGGCTGGTCCGCGCCGCCGTCGAGGCCGAGCTGAGCACCGGCGGGGACGCCCGGGTGGCCATCCACCGGTTCCGCACCTCCGGCACCGTTCTGGTCGGCCGGGAACCGGACGATCCGGCGTCAAACGTCACCGCCGCCGACTTCCTGGGGTACGTGGTGGAGCTGGGCGGCCGAGCCGCCGAACTGGCCGGCGCCGATCCGCTGCCGACTCGGCAACGTGCCGTCGAGGAGCTGCGCCGGCTGCCCGTGCCAGCGGGGATGCCGGCCGTGGCCGACCTGCGGCTGTTGCAGCTCGCGGCGGCCGCCCGCAACGACCGGGTCGACGTCAACGCGCAGGGGCAGCTCTACCCGGTGGGGATGCCGGCGGAGCGGGCGCTGCGGCTGTCGGTGGGCAGCCTGATCGGCCAGCGGCTCAGCGAGGAGCAGATCCGCGACCGAGTTCGGAGCCGCTTCCCCCGCGCGGAGCGGCTGCCGAAGCGACCCGCGCTGAACGACCTGCTCGCCGCGGCCGAGGTACCGCTGACCTGGAACCCGCACGACCGGGTGTACGGGCCGGCGACCACGACGGCGTCGGTGACCGGCACCCGGCTGGCCACCACCCACGCACCGCTGCTCGGGCTCACCGCCGCCGACGAGGTGGGAGACAAGCTCGCCTCCGCCATCGACCGGCGGGCCTTCCTCGCGGTGCTGGCGCCGCTGCGCCGGCTCGGGCCGGCCCGGCGGGCGCTGCTGGCCCGGCTGCCGCTGACCGAAGTGGACGTCACCGCGATCCTGCTGGACCGGCTGCGTGCGCTGGGCTTCCCATGGGAGGCGATCGTGGCGGCCGACAACGGCTCCGCGCTGGATGCGGACTTCCGCAGCCTGGTGGACCTGGTCCGGCACCAGGTGGTGCCGGCTGTCGGTGCGGCGATCGCCGCCGCCGACAGGCCGGTGCTGCTCACCGAGGCGGCGCCGCTGGCCCGGTACGGGCAGCTCGGACTGCTCCAGGAGTTGGCCGACCCGACCCGGCCCCGGCCGGCAGCCCGGCTGCTGCTGGTGCCGGCACGGCGACCCGAGCCGGCGGTGCTGGACGGGGTGCAGTTGCCACTGACCTCACCGGCCAGCCAATCGCTGTGGCTCGCCAACGACTGGATCGAGTCGGCCCCGACCAAGCCGACGAGGACCGTCAACTCCGGTTAGACCTCCGCCCTGGAGGAACCGCCATGTCGCCCCCGGTAGTTGACCAAAGCACGTGACGGCTGATGTCATCCAGAGTCGACCGAGGGTGCCGATTAGTCCTGTCCCGAGCGGATTAGCGACGGTTCCCAACCCTCTTCGGCGAAGTCGAAGGCAGGTCGTTGCGGTGTGCCGAGGTGAGGCGGTCGGACGCGGGAAGCCGAGCGATGCCTGCGAGGGGCGGCTGCGTGTAGCAGCGCCATAAGCCGGTCGCCATGCTCGACGACTCGGCGGGCCGTGACATGAGCGCTGGCTAGGTCATTCAGGTTCAGCATCCGCAGTTCAGGTTCACCGTCCGCAATCCACCTCGTCCACTCGTCCACTGCAGGCTCGGTGGCTGAAGTTGAGCCCTCGGTCGTCAGGCCACTCTCATCGATAGGCGCGGGTAGGTGGAACGCGTTGTCCTGCACGAGCAGATCCTCGGCGAGGTTGTGCAGGTCACCGATCGCATCGACGAGTTGCCAGCCGGTGGTGACCAAATCGGGGTTGTCGGTGGACAGGCGTGGGACGAGGACGCGGGTGAGCTTGCGATGTAGCGACTCCCAGTCGCGGTGAAGGCCGGCAGGCCACATGAGCATCCACAGCAGCGCGACCCGGTCGATCGCCTCGCTAGCACCATTGGGAATTTGCCAAGCAGGTCGCTCGGCCCATGGGTCCGCATCGACTCGGCCAGCTTCCTGTCGGTGAAGGTGTTGCCACCCCTCGTGTGCGGCCCTGATTCGGCTGAGTGGTCCGGTGATCTCGTTGAGCGCGTACTGGTAAACGAGAAGGTCACGTATCCGAGCCCAGGTGCCGCCCATGGCGTCGGTGAGTTCTGCAGCGGCTACCTGCCACTGCTGGCGCCGGCGAAGGTTCTGCAAACCAGTCAGAAGTACACCAGCGATGTAGAGCTCCAGCGGTACCAGCATCGCACCGGCGACGATGTTGGCTGTTACTGGCGCTTGATCGGCGAGTTGTGGCCAACGCCCCTCCACGAATGGGCCGCCTCCGACGGCGAGAGCTAGGAACAGGACCCCGACGAGCGTCCACCACATTTTGATCAGCCGCGACACGGCCGTACGATAACCGACCTCTCAAGGTTCAAGCCTTTACAGCGAACAGCGCTCAGGCCCCGGTCTGCTTCGCAGCGGCGGCAGCCCATCGGTGCCAGGTAACCAACCCCCGGCGAACCGGGGGAACCTCAGAATGACCTCTAGCTCGATCGCTCCGCAGTTCCTTGGTCGGAGAGTTCGCCGAGCACAGGGACACGAGTGGCTTTGGCCAGCGGGCGAGAGCGACTTGTCCGGCAGGTAGTGCTCGTGATCACCCTGCTTTCGGCTTGGCAGCCTCGACGGGACCCGTCAGATCGGGCAGCCCTCCGCTTTTGAGCCAGTCGGCGAACTGCCGCCGCTTCTCGCGGTCGATGACAGCCTTGAGGGCGGCGTTGATGCTGGCCTTCTTCGTCGTGGTGCCGAGAATCATGACGGCCTCGGCGAGTAGCTCGTCATCGACATCCAGGATCGTCCGGCTCACGGGTGCCTCCTCTGATGGGCGTTACTTTCCTTTGACATCAATCTGGCACGTTCTGTCAGACCGGCTGAGTCGCCATGCTGACAACCGACATGGATACGGATCGCCCGTCGGGATAGTTGCGAAGGTGGTGAGGTTGATCGATGAGAGCGATGACCCGTACCTCTGGCTGGAAGATCTTGATGGCGCGGACGCCGCAGGGTGGGTGCGGGACCGCAACGCGGAGACCCTGGCCAGGCTGACCGAAGGCGAGGCGTTCCCCAGGCTGCGGGCTGAGATCTTGCAGGTGCTCGATGCCGCGGACCGCATTCCCTATGCGGGGTGGCTCGGGGACGGGCACTACTACAACTTTTGGCGAGACGCGGCGCACCCGCGTGGGGTTTGGCGGCGGACGACGCCCGATGAATACCGCCGGCCTGAGCCGCAGTGGGACGTGCTGATCGACCTCGACGCGTTGGCTGCGGAGGAGGGCGAGAACTGGGTCTGGCAGAAGGTGACGGTGCTGCGGCCCGGCTACGAGCGCTGCCTGATCAGCCTGTCCCGGGGCGGCGCCGACGCGGTCGTGGTGCGCGAGTTCGACCTGCTCCGCCGGGCTTTCGTCGAGGACGGCTTCATGCTGCCGGAGGCGAAGAGCCGGGTCTGCTGGATCGACGCGGACCACATCTACGTCGGCACCGACTTCGGGCCGGGGTCGCTGACCTCTTCCGGGTACCCACGCGTCGCAAAACGCTGGTGGCGAGGCACGCCGCTGTCGGCGGCCGACACGGTGCATGAGGGGCGGCTGGAGGACGTCGCGGTGTTTGCCTCGCACGATCCAACCCCTGGATTCGAGCGCGACTTCGTCGGTCGCAGCCTGGACTTCTACCGCACTGAGAGCTACCTGCTGACCGGGGCGGGCGAGCTGACCCGGATCGAGGTGCCGGAGGATGCCTGGTGGGACGTACACCGCGCGTGGCTTTTGATCCGGCTGCGCTCGCCGTGGCTGGTCGGTGAGGTGACCCATCCCGCCGGCGTTCTGCTGGCGACCCGGTTCGAGGCGTTCCTCGCGGGTCAGCGGGAGCTGGCGGTGCTCTTTCGGCCCGACGCTCGCTCGGCGCTGAGCTCTTACGTCTGGACCCGGAACCATCTGATCCTGGCCATGCTCGTCGACGTGCGGAGTCGGCTGGAGGTGCTGACGCCCGGCGAGACGGGTTGGCGGCGGGAGACGCTCGCGGGGGTGCCGGAGTTCGATCACAGCCGGATCGTGGAGACCGACCCGCACCACGATGACGCCTACCTGCTCGCCTCCGAAGGGTTTCTGCAACCGGCGAGGCTGCGGCTCGGCCAGGTCGGCGGTGCGGTCGAGACGCTCAAGCGGGGGCCGGCGTTCTTCGACGCGGACGGCCTGGCGGTACGCCAGTTCTTCGCCACCTCGGCCGACGAAACCCGGGTGCCGTACTTCGTGGTGCGCGACCCGAGCGCGGCCGGCGGGCCGACGCTGCTGACCGGGTACGGCGGCTACGAGGTCTCCCTGACCCCGTACTACAGCGGGATCATCGGTCGGGGCTGGCTGGCCCGGGGCGGCACCTACGTGGTGGCGAACATCCGGGGCGGCGGGGAGTACGGCCCCGAGTGGCACCGCGCCGCGCTGCGGGAGAACCGGCCCCGGGCGTACGAGGACTTCGCGGCGGTGGCGGCCGACCTGGTGGCGCTCGGGATCACCACGCCGGAGCGGCTCGGCATCGAGGGCGGCAGCAACGGCGGGCTGCTGATGGGGGTGATGCTGACCCGCTACCCCGCGCTCTTCGGTGCTGTCGTCGCAAGCGTGCCGGTGTTGGACATGCGGCGCTATCACCGGCTGCTGGCCGGGGCCTCGTGGATGGCTGAGTACGGCGACCCGGACCGGGAGGCCGACTGGGCCTACCTGCGGGAGTATTCGCCCTACCACAACGTGCGCGGCGATCGACCGTACCCGCCGGTCCTACTCGTCACCTCGACCCGCGACGACCGGGTGCATCCGGGGCACGCCCGCAAGATGGCGGCCCGGCTGCGCCAGCACGGCCACGAGGTGGCGTACTACGAGAACGTCGAGGGTGGGCACGGCGCGGCGGCCAACAACGAGCAGCGAGCCTTCGTGTGGGCGCTGACGCTGGAGTTCCTGTGGCGGAAGCTAAGCGTGTCGCAACCTGGGTCTGCGGTGCCGCCGCGCCAGTATTCCCATACCAGCGAGCCGGTTACCGAAGGACGCTGACGTCTATTTGTCCAGGATGGCCATTCGGAGGGCACCTGAGTCGTCACGCGCTGTGGTAAGAATCTAGGAATGCCGCTGCGCAAGATCGTGTTGGAGAACTACCGCTGCTTTCGGGATCGGCAGGAGGTGGAGCTGGCGCCGGTCACGGTGGTTCTCGGCAAGAACAACTCCGGCAAGAGCGTGCTGACCCGGGCGCCGCTGGTGATCGCAACGGGTTTCGGTACCACCAGCACCGCCCCGCTCGACCTGGACCGGCTGGTGCCACAGCCGGTGGACGGTTTCCCCGACCTTATCTTCGAGCAGAGCCCGCACGGAAAGTTCTCGCTCGGGTTCACGGTGGACGGGCCGAGCCCTTTCGAGATGGCGGCCACGATCCGCTATGTCGACGAGGATCGCCGGGCATACGTGTCGAGCCTGCACCTCGCGAGTCAGGGCGACACCATCGACTTCGACCTACTGCCGACGATCGAGACGACCGAACACGGCGTCGTCTATGAGATCAGTTCGAAGGTCCACCCCCGCACTGTCACCCGACCGGTGGTCTTCAACGGCCTGCTGCCGCGAGTGGAGGACGTCGCCGAGCTCTGGCCGTTCGGCGATCGGCGGATCTCGTTCGGGCCGATCCGGTTCCTCAGTGCCTACCGCGACCGGCCGGAGAGGCAGCATCGGCTGCCACTCGGCACACCCCGTGCCGTCGGTGAGCAGGGGCAGGGCACCTCCGGCATCCTTGCCCACGATCAGGCGCGCGGGGATGGCGAGCTGCTGGGTCGGGTCAACGAGCGGCTTGCGGTGATCGTGCCGGGTTGGCGCATCGAGGAGATCGAGGCGGGTCCGCTGTGGTCGACGGTGTTGACTAGAAAGGGCAGCGGAGTCCGGGTCAACCTGGCCGACGCTGGCACCGGCTTGTCCCAGATCCTGCCGATCCTGGTGCAGTGTGCGTTGGACGAGCGGCGCGACACGCAGTCGGCCCCGGCGTTGCAGATCATCGAGGAGCCGGAGATGCATCTACATCCCGGCGCGCACGCCGAGCTGGCCGATCTCTACCTGAACACCGCGCAGGCCACCGACACCCAGTTCCTGATCGAAACTCACAGTGAGACGCTGCTGCTGCGGCTGCGGCGACGGATTGCCGAGCAGAAATACCCTGCTGACATGCTCGCCGTCTACGTCGTGGAGCAAGCCGACGGCGTGTCGGTGATCCGCCGGGTCGGGGTCAACGAGCTGGGCGACCTCGGTGACGAATGGCCCGAGGGCTATTTCTCGCAGGACTACCACGAGGTGCGGGCTCTCGCTTCCGCCCAGCTCAATCGGAGTGGCTATGCATCTTGACATCAAGGCAGAGGTGTTCCACTCGGGCGACCAGCTCACCGTAGCCAAGCTGCTCGATCTGGCCATGACGGGGCGACACCGGTGGCGCCCCGATCGCGCCGTCGCGGAGAGCGCGGCGCGCTTCGCGGAAACGCTGCCGTTCAAAGCGGTAAAGACTTTCGTAGAGCACGCGTTGGTCGAGGCGTTCAAGCCGTCGACGGCGGAGGACACCAGCGCGGTGGTCACCGCCGCCCGACTCAAGGACCTGGTGGAGGACCTCAGCCGGCCGGCTGTGCTGGTCGTCGAGGACGAGATTACCGAGGAGTCCTTCCTGCTGGCCGTCGCTGAGGCGTTCGGCGAGCACGCCATCGTGCACGCCCTCGGCCAGCACTGGCTGCGACTCAGCCATGCCGGCGGCAAGGACCGGATGGTGCAGTTCGTCGAGCGGCGGCGGCGCGAGTTCTCCGTCCTGATCCGAGTGGCGGCCCTGATGGACAGCGACCGCGGCAAGGCCGGCCAGCGGACCAGGAACGACACCTACGCATTGCAGATCCGCGCTCTCGACGGGGTCAGCGAGGTGCACGTGTGGCACTGCCGTGAGCTGGAAAACTATGTGCCATGCCGGGTCTGGGAGGAAGGCTTCATTGACCGAGCCCCTGCCGAGCGGGACGCCAAGCTGGCGAGCCTTCGGGGGATGCCTCACGAGGACCGGCACTATGTCGACGTGAAGAAGCACTTCGGCGGGTCGATGCCCAGGCCGTTGATCCCGCCGGATCTACGGCTCACCGAGGCAGACTTCGACGAACTTGGCCCGGTCGCCGTGGCGGACCTGCGGGAGCTGCTGGCCATGATTCGTCGGATTCTGTAGGACACTGACGCCCATGCGCACCGACCAGGCCGAGATTCGACCGGACCCGACCATCGCGCTCGTCGGTGACCTGCTGACTGACATCGCGAAGGGGACGATCCGGGTGCCGGCGTTCCAACGGCCCTTCGTGTGGCGTCCGGCGCAGATGTTGGAACTCTTCGACAGCATCGAGCGCGGCTATCCGATCGGCAGCCTGCTGCTCTGGCAGACCGAGCTGCCGATCCCTTCGCTGGAGCGGATCGGTGGCCTGCCGATCCCACCACCGCCCGCAGGGCAGCAGATCTCCTACCTGCTCGACGGCCACCAGCGGGTCTCCACCCTCTTCGGTGTGCTGAACCGGCCGCCGCGCCGTGGCCCGGCTGCAGACGACGGAGACTGGGTCTGGCAGGTCTACCGGGACCTGCGCGCTGACCGGCACGGCTCGGAGCGTTATCGACACCATCGCTCGGGTCGATGGTTGCCCCACCTGTTGCCGCTGGCGGCGGTGATGCGCACCCGGGACTTCCTCGGGCACTTCCGCGAGGTTGAGCTCGCCACTCGGGACGTCGACCAGGTCGACTCGCTCATCCGCGAGGCCGAGGCGGTGGTGCAGCGGATCAAAAGCTACAAACTCACTGTAGTACGCCTGCAGGGCGCGAGCCTTGACCAGGCGGTCAACGTCTACGCCCGGCTCAACCGCACCGGCACCCGGATGGACCCGGACCAGATGGTCTCGGCGCTGACCTACCGCGAAGAGCAGCCGTCGCTGGCGAGCCGAATCGACGATATTGTCACCTCGATCGCCGATAGCGGCTTCGGGGAGCTGCCCCGACTCGCGGTCTTCCGCTCGCTGCTGGCGATTGCCGGCGAGTCGGACATCATGTCGCCGCGCTGGAGTCTGGTCGCCGACTACGTCCAGAACCGGTTGCACGACGACCTGCCGCGTACCCGCCGAGCGGTGCGACTTGCAGCGGAGTTCCTGCGCAACGGAATCGGAATGCCGCACGCCCGGTTCCTGCCGTACTCACACCAGCTTGTCCTACTGGCAATGTTCTTCCATTCCTGCCGGGAGCCGAGCGGTCGACAGTATGATGGGCTGCGGCGGTGGTTCTGGGTGACCTCCTGGTCGGGTGCGTTCGCCGGGGCGACCTCGACCATGCTGCGCCGGGCGTTGGCCGAGATGCGGCAGTTCGCGATTGGTGAGGCCGACCTACCCCTGAACGTCGCTGACGTACAACCGATGCCGCCGTCGTTCAACCTTAACGGCGCGCGAACGAAGGCGTACGTCATCTGGGAGGCTTTGGAGTTTCCCCGTCGCTTCGACATGCTCGGCCAGCCCTTCGAGGTGGCGAACGTGCTCTCGACGGCGGACAACCAGATCTTCCGGCACGTGGTGCCGCGAGATCCTCGCCCAGCTAACCGGCTGATCTTCCCCACTACGCCAAACACCAGCGTCCTCATGGCGCTCAAGGGGCTCGACCTGCCCGTCGGACCGGGTCTCTTTGACGGCAACCCCGAACTACGTCGGCTGGTGGGCCCGTCGAAGACCGAGCAGATCCTGGAGAGCCACGGCATCCCACTCAAGGCGTGGCGGCGGCTCTGCGACGGGGGCAACGGCGGTCAGATTTTCGTCGAGGACCGCACCGAGCTGCTGGAGCGACGGCTCCGCGCGTTCGCCGAGCACCTGGACGTTCGGGTAGGTGGTCAGCTGGCTGGTGCCGCCGATGACGATTCGGAGTAGTGGCAGCCGGGGCGACAGACCTTAGGATCTAGCGGTGATCGAGCTGAAGGCGTTGCAAGCGCAGGTCAAGACTCTGGTGGAGGATCTGCGTCGGCAGGTCGTGGAGGCGCCGGACCTCCGCGCGACACTGCGCCAGGAGTACGCGGCGGCGCAGGCAGCCGAACGGGTCGGCGGCAGCTTCGAGACCTGGCTCGACGATGTGCTCGACCAGGCCGCGGTGGCCTGGGTGCTCGGCTGCGTGTTCGTCCGGTTCTGCGAGGACAACGCGCTGGTCGAGAAGCTTTGGATCGGCGGCGCCGACCCGGCCGCGCCGGCCGAGCGGGCCGTGCAGCACCGGCAGGCGTACCTGATCGCCAACCCCCGCCACAACGACCGGCACTGGCTGCGGGAGGCGTTCGGCTACCTGCGCGGCCTCAAGGCCACCGGCAAGATCTTCGACCAGCACAACCCGGCGTGGCGGTTCGACATCTCCGGCCCGGCCGCCGAGGAGTTGAGCGACTTCTTCCGGCGGGGCGCCGGGCAGGAGTCGCTGCGCCGCGACGACCTGAACACCCGCTTCCTGGGCGACCTCTACCAGGACATGTCGACGCACGCGAAGAAGACGTACGCGCTGCTGCAGACGCCGGAGTTTGTGGAGGAGTTCATCCTCGACCGCACCTTCGAACCGGCCGTCAAGGAGTTCGGCCTCGCCGCGACCAGCGTCATCGACCCGACCTGCGGGTCCGGCCACTTCCTGCTCGGCGCGTTTCACCGGCTGGTGGGCAAGTGGCAGGACCGGGAGCCGGGGACCGATGTGCGGATCCTCGCGGAGCGGGCGCTCGGCCAGGTGACCGGTGTCGACATCAACCCGTTCGCGGTGGCGATCGCCCGCTTCCGGTTGCTGATCGCCGCAATGAAGCTGTGCGGGCTGACGAAGCTGGAACGGACGCCGGCCTTCTCGCTCCGGGTGGCGACCGGCGATTCGCTGCTTCACTGGGGGCGCACATCTCGTGCTCAGGGTGATCTGGTGGCGCTGCTTGAGGACCGCCCCGCTTTCGCGTACGAGAGCGAGGACGCTGACCTGCTCAAGGAATACCTGGCCGAGAACCAGTACACCACGGTGGTCGGCAACCCCCCTTATATCACCGTCTCCGATATCGCGCGCAACCAGCTCTACCGACGGTTGTACGACACCTGCTCCGGTAAGTACGCCCTGACAGTGCCATTCGCGCAGCGTTTCTTCGCGTTAGCTAAGCGGGGTGACCACGACGGCGATGGCGCAGGGTACGTTGGGCAGATCACCGGCAACGCCTTCATGAAGCGTGAATTCGGCAAGAAGCTCATTATGGAGTACTTCGCGGGTCAGGTTGAGCTTGCCGAGGTGATCGACACCTCTGGTGCCTTCATACCTGGCCACGGCACTCCAACCGTGATCTTGATCGGCCGTAACCGCCTCGTCAGTTCTCGATACAGCGGTCCGATTCGCACGGCCCTGGGGGTGCGAGGTGAGCCATCCGCCCCGATTAATCCGGCGGCTGGGAAGGTTTGGTCGGCGATCATAGGGCAAGTTGATCGAGTGGGCTCGGAAAGTCGCTGGATCACTGTGGCGGACACCCCCCGAGTACGACTGGCGCGTTTCCCATGGTCCCTGACTGGGGGTGGCACGGCTGAACTAATGACTTCGATCGAATCTTCAGCAGAGGTGCGGATTTCCAATTTTGCTGACGGACAGATCGGCTTTGCCAGCTTTTCTGGTGTTGACGATCTCTTCTACCTCCCGTCGGATTGGCACCTCCGCCACGCCACGCCACGCCACTTGGTTCGCGGAGTGGTTACAGGGGAAGGGGTGAGGGATTGGAATTGCTCACCCATGTTCGCTGCTCTCGTTCCCTATGATTCCAGTGGCCAACTGCTTGACCTCGACATGTCGACACGCTGGGCTCGTCATTTGTGGAAGGGTAAGCAGATCCTAGGCGCCCTCACCGACTTTTCTCGGCGCACCCGTGCTAATCTGCAAACGCCATGGTGGGCTTGGTACCGATGGGTTCAGTCGCGGTACCAAACACCGCTCGCGATTACCTTCTCTCATGTTGCCACCCATGGCCACTTCGCGCTGGGTCGCAGCGGCATCACTTATAATCAGCACGCACCCGTCATCAAGCTGCCGGAGGGGACCGCAGAGGACGATCACCTTCGCTTGACTGGCGTTCTGAATAGCTCGACCGCCTGCTTCTGGCTGAAGCAGGTCAGTCATGACAAGGGCATTCGTGGTGAAGGTGGCGGATTCACCAGTGACGATTGGGAGCGATTTTTCGAGTTCACCGGCACCAAGCTCCAGGAGTTCCCGCTGCCGGATGCGTACCCGTTGGGGCGGGCGCGGGAGTTGGACGGGTTGGCGCAGCGGCTGTCGAGCTTGACCCCGGCGGCGGTTGCCGCCTCGGGGGTGCCTACCCGGCAGCGGCTCGCGGAGGCTGACGTGGAGTACCGCTCGGTGCGGGCGCGGATGATCGCGCTGCAGGAGGAGTTGGACTGGGAGGTCTACCGGCTCTACGGGCTGATCGACGAGGATTTGACCTGCGACAACCCGCCGGAGTTGGCGTTGGGGGAGCGGGCCTTCGAGATCGTGCTGCACACCAGCGGGGCGCAGACCGAGTGGTTCAACCGGCACGGGTCGAAGCCGATCGACCGGCCGCAGCCGCATTGGCCGGCGGAGTACCGGTCCCTCGTGGAGCGGCGGCTCGCCACCATCGAAGCGAACCGGCACATTGGGCTGATTGAGCGGCCGGAGTGCAAGCGCCGCTGGTCCACTGAGGGCTGGGAGAAGATGCAGTCGGCTGCGTTGCGGGACTGGCTGCTCGACCGGTTGGAGTCCGCAGAGCTGTGGGCGGGGCAGCAGCCGAAGCCACTGTCGGTGGCGCAGCTTGCTGACCGGATTGGTGGTGATCAGGATTTCCGGGCCGTGCTGGATCTGTGGGTCGGGCACGACAGCTACGACCTGACGCGCACGCTGGGGCAGTTGCTCGCCGACGAGCACGTGCCGTACCTGCCGGCGCAGCGTTACAAGCCGGCCGGGCTGCGCAAGCGGGCGCAGTGGGAGCGCACCTGGGCGTTGCAGCGCAAGGAGGACGCGGGGGAGAAGGTCGCTATCGAGGTGCCGCCGAAGTACGCCTCGGCGGACTTCCTTCGGCCATCGTACTGGAGGGCGCGCGGCAAGCTCGACGTGCCGAAGGAACGGTTTATCTCGTACCCGCAGGCGGGCCGGGACAGCGACGGCAGTGAGCTGCTCGGGTGGGCCGGTTGGGATCACCTGGCGCAGGCGCAGGCGCTCGCCACCGTCTACCTTGACCGGAAGACGCAGGAAGCGTGGCCGGCGCACCGGCTGCTGCCGCTGCTCGCCGGGCTGGTGGAGATCGAGCCGTGGCTGCATCAGTGGCACTCGGGTGAGCAGGCCGGGTTCCCCGGATCACCGGCCGATTTCTTCACCGACTTCATCAACGCGGAGCTGGCCCAGCTCAGCTCCGACCGTTCGGCGTTGGCGCTGCTGCGCGGGGTGCCCGAGCTGCCGTGAACTATCCGGGCTTGCTCGACTTGGCCGCAACGTGCGCACAGGCGGCTTGTCCTTACCACCGAGAGGCACCTGTATGGCACCACCAACCAAGATCCAGAATGCGGATGAGGCCATTCGCTGGATCAAGGAGGGCCGATCGTACGCCTGGATGACAGCGGAGCACGAGCGGAAGTACAACATCAGGATCAGCGCGTCCGGATGGAGTTACTTCCGCGGCAAAAATGGTCTCGACGTGCGTGCTGTCTCCGATGAGGAGTTGGTGCCGTGGTCAGTCAAGCACGAGCACCGCAACAACTACTACCTGTACTGCCTGCGGCAGGAGGGCCGGCGACGTCACGGCAAGAAGCTCGATGAACACGCCGAGACTCGGGTCAACGCCTTTCTGCGCGACCTGGCGGAGGAGCGCGTGGTGGTTGATTACGATCCGAGCACGGAGAACGGCTTTCGCCTTGTTCTACGAGAGGCGCAAGACGAAGGCAGCCTGGTCCGACGGCCTGCGAAGACGGGTGCCCGAAGGCGGCGGGGCCCGCAGTAGGAGGACGGCAGCCGTTCCTTTGACTACCTTTCGTGGCGACCGAGCCGGGTTGCCTCGGATAGCCGCAGTCGCCAATCCTGCGTACGACCCGACTACCGGTAATTTCAATCCGGTCTCCACGTGTTCGAAGCGTGGTTCAGGAGGGCCGTGGCCAGCAGTTGCCGTGATTCTTCTACGGAACTCTTCGGTTGGTCACGGGCCCCGTGGTCGGATGTCTCCCACACGCTCCTCATCAGCCTCCGTACTTCTGGAATCGCATGCATGTGCTCAAACCAGACATCGGTGGCTCTGCTTACGCTTTTCGTTGAATAGCGCTGCTCGCGATCGCGCCAACCGAGTCGGTAGGCACCGCCTTGAGAAAACGAGGAGACGCTCACCAGCCCATCTTCCAGGTCGGCGATCTCCCTGCCGTCGCTGACGCTTCCGCGAATGAAGGAGTGTTGGCTCAGCGACCGATCGTCCCACATGGATCGCTCTGGGCCGATTGAAGCGACAGCGGTCTGCATTTTTACGCCTGGAAGAATTCCCCGCCATCCGAGCCACGGATCGTAGGTGGGCTGCCGAAAGCCTACGAAGCCATTAAAAGGGTCGTCCTGGTGAAAATCAGTCACGATGCAGTTGGTGTAGACGCCGAAGAGGAGGAGCGCCGGTGTATCGAAGACGTAGAAGACTGATCCCTGCTTGCGTCGCTCCTCGGCCGCGTCCCGAGCAGACGCCTGATTCAAGAACATCGCGGCGCTTCCCTGGTAGCTGCGGATCCACTTCGAGTGCCATGCGTTCCGACCCTCAAGGAGAAGGGTGACTCGCTTGGGCGCAATGCCCACGAGTACGTCGTGCTCGTCGCCATCCTCCGGCCACTGGTATGGGCTGATTCTCACCGCTTCTCCTCGACCGTGGATCATGACTTAGGCGTGGACGCGAATCGTACACCGCGGTAAGGGGCTTTGTGCCTTGCGCATGGTCGGTTCGCCGGCCGTCCACGGCCGCAGGCATTCCACGTCCGGTTGCCACCGCCGCTGCGGTCGATCGTGCAGTTGTGGTGCCTATTAGCTGACGATTTGCCATCTATCGTTGCCCGCCACAACTCCATGATCGACGGATTAGGGGAACGGAGGGCGGCGAATGAGGGCCGGAGTCGGGTAGGGAGGGAGGGGTGCCAACGAGCGTGATGGCAGGCGGGCATCAATATGCCTCAGAGGGCGTTTCACATTGCTGTCAGTCGGGTGTGTCGAAGGTGAGGCGTTGTTGGCGGGTGGCGGGTTCGCCTCGGGCGAGGCGGCGGAGCATGC